>NZ_LZKP01000157.1 GCF_001672895.1 Mycobacterium sp. E740 | reverse complement strand
GTGTGCACTCAGATCGCGGAATCGCCTCTTAGCGGCGGGATTTGCGATCTGAACGCACACTAGACGCGCTCGGCGCACCCGATTGACGATGTCGGCCGGATGAGTGCCTGCGACCACGCGAATGTGCGTCCATCCGCGGTACGCAATGAATTCGGACCGCACGATGTCGCTGCCTAGGCGCGAAGGCAGGCGGTGCAGTTCGCCGTCGTACTCCACGGCGATCATCACGTCGTCCCACCCCATGTCGAGGCGGTAGCGAGGTCGCCCGAAGTCGTCATAGACGGGTATCTGGGTACGCGGCCTCGGAAAGCCGGCGCGGATGAGCAGAAGGCGCAACCAAGTTTCGCGCGGCGACTCCCCGCCTGGGTCGTACAGGTCGAGAACTGGTTGGACCCGCGGCACCCCCGGCGATCCCCGGTGTCGCCGGGCGAGGCCGGCAGCGGCGTCACGATCGAAGCGGGTCGCATTGCCGAGCGCGTCGAGGAAAGCGACGGCTTTGTCGCCGCGAGTCAGTCGCGCCAGGTCGAAAGCCGTGCGCTCCGGCGTCGTCACGGGTATGCCCTCCACCAGTTGCCACTCGTCATCGGCCACCGTGTCTCGGCGCGTCAGAATCCCGTGCGGCGGACGCGCATTCGACCAGAGGAGTTCGATCGCAATGTCATCGGCAACGTATTTCGAACCGAGCAGCTCGGCGGCGGCGAGACCGGCCACCACCCCGCGGCGACGAGTCCACAGCCAGGCTGCGATCGTCCGTTGCCTCAACGCCGGCGACACGCCGCCAACGAGGTACACGTCGGGGAACAACGCCTGATAGCGGGTTCGCAGCTGATGCTTGTTGGCGACGAGCCCATCGCGCAGCGCCTCGCTTCCCAGAAAGGGCATCTCCACGCCCCGCACTGAAGCGCATCGCCCCGACAGAACCGCTCGGTGACGCCGCCCGTGACAACTGGTCTGTGGATAACAGCAAAAACGAAAAAGCCCGGCACATTTCGTGCCGGGCCTTCTCGTCAGGCTGCTAGTCGCTGTTGAAGTACGACAGCAGCCGCAGGATCTCGATGTACAGCCAGACCAGCGTGACGGTCAGACCGAGCGCGATGCCCCACGCCGCCTTCTCCGGCGCACCGGCGCGGATCATCTGATCGGCCGCGTCGAAGTCGATCAGGAAGCTGAACGCGGCCAAGCCGATGCACACCAGCGAGAAGACGATCGCGATCGGGCCACCGGCGCGCAGGCCCATGCCCTCACCACCGCCGACACCGAACATCGCCAGCACGAGGTTGCCGAGCATGAGCACCACGACGCCGAACAGGCCGGCGACGATCATGCGGGTGAACTTCGGCGTCACCCGGATGGCACCGGTCTTGTAGACGACCAGCATGCCGAAGAACACGCCGAACGTGGCCAGCAGCGCCTGGGTGATCAGCGCGCCCGCGCTGCCGCCGGCGACGACGACATTGCCGAACACCCACGAGATCGCGCCGAGGAACAGACCCTCCAGCGCCGCGTAGCTCAAGACGATCCCGGCGTTGTCCTGCTTACGGCCGAACGTGGCGATGAGCACGAGCACCAGGCCACCGAGTGCGCCGACCATCGTGAACGGCATCGCCAGGCCGGGGTTCATGCCGACCAGGAAGTAGGACACGACCGCGACAGCGCCCAGCACCGCCAGCGTGATGCCGGTCTTGGTGACGACGTCGTCGATGGTCATCGGCCGAGCGACGCCCGCCTGCCGCTGCTCGGGATACTGCGTCACATAGGGGTCGGCGTGTACCGCCTGCGCACCGTAGCCGGCGGCTCCGGTACCGAATTGCGCATATCCGCCCTGCGTCTTCGGCAGGGATCGAAATACCGGGTTGCTGGATTCCCGCACCGTCGGTTCCTCTCCTGAGATGTGGTTCGACATTCGCGAACACACCGTCAACGATCCATGTCGCTGGTCGGTTCCCTGCTACCGGACGAACCTGGTAGCCAAACTTCCCAGCCTCTTCACAGGAAACCCTACCCGCAGACACCGCAGGCCGGGCAACGTTCTAGATTGCATAGCCGTGGGCGAAAACGAGGATGTCCTAGTAAGTGTCGATCGCGGCGTCGGCCTGATCACCCTCAACCGGCCCAAGGCCATCAATTCGCTCAACCACGCGATGGTCACCGCGATGTCACGCGTCCTCGCCGAGTGGAAGGACGACGACGACGTCACTGCCGTCGTGATCGACGGCGCCGGCGAACGTGGGCTGTGCGCGGGCGGCGACATCGTCGCGCTCTACCACAGCGCCAAGGCCGACGGTCCGCATAAGGGACGCGAAGCGCGAACGTTCTGGTACGACGAATACCTGCTCAACGCCCAGATCGGTCGTTTCGGCAAGCCCTATGTAGCGCTGATGGACGGCATCGTCATGGGCGGCGGCGTCGGGGTCAGTGCGCACGGCAGCGTCCGCGTCGTCACCGACACCACAAAGATGGCCATGCCGGAGGTCGGCATCGGCTTCGTGCCCGACGTCGGCGGCACGCTGATCCTGTCGCGCGCGCCGGGCCTGCTCGGCTATCACGCCGCGCTCACCGGGGCGAACTTCGACGGCGCCGACGCCATCGCGATGGGCTTCGCCGACCATTTCGTGCCCCACGACCGCCTCGCCGACTTCAAATCCGCCGTCGTCGCCGACGGCATCGACGCCGCCCTTGCCGCACACGCCGTCGAGCCACCGCCGAGTCAACTTGCCGCACAACGAGACTGGATCGACCACTGTTATGCCAACGACACGGCGACCGACATCGTCGCGGCGCTGCGCGGCCACGGCGCGGGGCCGGCGGGTGAGGCGGCCGACCTCATCGAGACCCGCTCCCCGATCTCGGTCTACGTCGCGTTGGAAGCCGTGCGACGCGCCGCGAAACTCGACACACTCGAAGACGTGCTGCGCCAGAATTACCGGACGTCGTGCGCCTCGTTGCTCAGCCACGATTTCGTCGAGGGCATCCGCGCGCAGGTCGTCGACAAGGACCGCAACCCGAACTGGTCGCCCCCATCGCTGGCGGCCGTCACCACCGCCGACGTCGAGGCCTACTTCGCGCCGGCCGACCGCGAACTGGAGTTCCCATGACCGATTACGAAACGATTCTGGTGACCCGCGAGGACCGCGTGGCCACCATCACCCTGAACCGGCCGAAGGCGCTCAACGCGCTCAACAGCCAGGTGATGCATGAAGTCACCACGGCAGCAGCCGAATTGGACAGCGATCCCGGCATCGGCGCGATCATCCTCACCGGCAACGAGAAGGCCTTCGCCGCCGGTGCGGACATCAAGGAGATGTCGAGCCTGAGCTTCGCCGACGTGTTCGGCGGCGACTTCTTCGCGGCCTGGGGGAAGTTCGCCGCCACCCGCACCCCGACGATCGCCGCCGTCGCCGGCTACGCGCTGGGCGGCGGCTGCGAGCTGGCGATGATGTGTGACCTGCTGATCGCCGCCGACACCGCGAGATTCGGGCAGCCCGAGATCAAGCTCGGCGTGCTGCCGGGAATGGGCGGCTCGCAACGGCTCACCCGGGCGATCGGCAAAGCGAAGGCCATGGACCTGATCCTGACCGGCCGCAACATGGACGCCGAGGAAGCCGAGCGCGCGGGCCTGGTCTCGCGCGTCGTGCCCGCCAACTCGCTGCTCGACGAGGCCAACGCTGTCGCCAAGACCATCGCCGGGATGTCGCTGTCGGCGGCGCGGATGGCCAAAGAAGCCGTCGACCGCGCATTCGAGACGACCCTGGCCGAGGGACTCCTCTACGAGCGCAGGCTGTTCCACTCGGCGTTCGCCACCGAGGACCAGACCGAGGGCATGACTGCCTTCACGGAGAAGCGCGCACCGAACTTCCGCCACCGCTAATCTGCGGGGGTGACCGACACCCGCGACGACACCGACACGACGGTAGAAGAACCGCCGCGGGCGGAACCAGGCCGGAAGTCATCCGGCAAGCCGTGGTGGGTGCGCCACTACACGTTCACCGGAACCGCGCTGGGCCTGGTCTTCATCTGGCTCTCGCTGACCCCGTCGTTGCTGCCGCGCGGCCCGCTGTTCCAGGGCCTGGTCAGCGGCGCTGCAGGCGCTTTCGGATACATGCTCGGCGTATTCGTGGTGTGGCTCACGCGCTACATGCTGTCGAGGGACAGTAGCCCGCCTGCGCCGCGCCAAGCGTGGATCGCCCTGGTGATCATCGGCATCGTCGGGCAGATCCTGATGATCGTCTATTTCCACATTTGGCAGGACGAGGTCCGCGACCTCAACGGTGTTCCGCGGATGGGCTTCTGGGACCATCCGCTGACCGCTGTGCTGTCGATCGTGACACTGTTCGTGCTCGTCGAAATCGGCCAGTTGATCGGCCGGCTGGTGCGCTTTCTGGTACGGCAACTCGAACGCATTGCGCCGCCGCGGGTTTCGGCCGTCGTCGTTGTCGTGCTGTTGCTCACCCTGAGCATCGCGCTGCTCAACGGCGTGGTGGTGCGCTTCGCGATGAGCACCATCAACAACACGTTCTCCGCAGTGAACGACGAGAACGATCCGGACTTCGACGCGCCGACCTCACCGTTGCGGTCCGGCGGCCCGCAGTCGCTGGTGAGTTGGGAGTCGCTGGGCCACCAGGGCCGGATCTTCGTGGCGGCCGGACCGACAGTCCAGCAGTTGTCGGCGTTCAACGGCCGACCGGCCATCGAGCCGATCCGGGCTTACGCGGGACTGCATTCTGCGGCCGGCATCCGGGCTACCGCACAGCTGGCGGCCCGGGAACTGCAGCGGACCGGCGGGCTGAACCGCGACGTGGTGGCGGTGGCCACCACCACCGGGACGGGATGGATCAACGAGGCGGAGGCCTCGGCGCTGGAGTACATGTACAACGGCAACACCGCGATCGTGTCCATGCAGTACTCGTTTCTGCCGAGCTGGTTGTCGTTCCTCGTCGACAAGGAGAACGCGCGGCAAGCGGGGCAGGCGCTGTTCGAGGCCGTCGACGGGTTGATCCGCGAGATGCCCGAAGCGCAGCGACCGCGGCTCGTCGTGTTCGGCGAAAGTCTCGGCTCGTTCGGCGGTGAAGCACCGTTCCTGGCGCTCAACAACCTCGTCGCGCGCACTGACGGCGCCTTGTTCAGCGGTCCGACGTTCAACAATACGATCTGGACGCAGCTCACCCGCGATCGCGATCCCGGTTCGCCGATGTGGCTGCCGATATACGACAAAGGTGAGAACGTCCGGTTCGCTGCCCGCGCCGAGAACCTGGGCCGCCCCGACGAACCGTGGCGCCAACCCCGGGTGGTCTACCTCCAGCACGCGTCGGATCCAATCGCGTGGTTCAACCCGGATCTGCTGTTCGCCGAACCGGATTGGCTCAAGGAGCCGCGTGGCTACGACGTCTCCGGGCGGATGCAGTGGATCCCGGTGGTGACGTTCCTTCAGGTGTCAGCGGACATGGCGGTGGCCGTCGATGTTCCCGACGGGCACGGCCACGTCTACGTCGAGGACGTGGCCAATGCGTGGGCCGCGATCCTGCAGCCGCCGGGCTGGACGCCACAGCAGACCGAGCGCCTGCGCCCGCTGCTGTCGAGTGACGAGAAGGATTAGGCCGGAACGGTTTCGGCGATCAGCGCGTGGTATCCGCCGACGACGTCGGTCGCGCGATGCAGCCCGAGGTCGAGCAGCGATGCCGCGGCCAGGCTCGAGGTGTAGCCCTCCGAGCACAGCACCACCCACTCAACGTCGTCGTCGACGGCTTGCGGCAGCCGGGCATCGCTGGTCGGATCGCAGCGCCACTCGAGCACGTTGCGCTCGATCACCAACGCCCCCAACGCCGCGGGCACCTCACCCTCGAGCGCACGCTGGGCCTGCGGCCGGATGTCGACCAGGATCGCGCCCCGCTGCACCGCCGCGGATGCCTCCGAAGCAGGCAACCGGCGCAGCCGGGCGCGAGCGTCGTCAAGAACACGGTCGATACGGCTGATCGCCACGGTCATCCCTCCGGCGCGTCGGTGAGCTCGGTCCGATTGCGGCGCAGCGTCTTCCGATCGGTCACGTCGTAGTACGACATCGCAGTGAGCGGCGGCGAATAGGCATGCACGCTCAGTGCGGGCGCGACCGCAGCCGAGCTGTCCCGCTCGGGCGCCCACACCACGTCGTGCACCCATCCCAGCGGGAAGGCGGCCTGATCGCCCGCCGACAGCCGGCGCTGGCGCAACGCCCCACCGTCCCAACGAGTCTCGCGCAGCGCTCCCGACACCACGGTCAGTGCACCGAGTGAGCCGCCGTGGTCATGCAGTTCGGTCGAGCGGTCCGGCACCCAGCTGATCAACCAGATGTCGAGTTCGTCGTCGCCGTGCAGGCGCGTGAACCACCGCTCGTCTGGCGGCGGGCCACCGACCGGCAGCAGGTGGTCGAAGCGGCCGCTGAGCACGTCATCGGCGGCGCGGTCGCTGGCGAGCAACAGATCGGGTAACCGCAACCGCGTCGGCGCGGACACCGCCGGCGCGACGGAAGGCAGGACTGCAGGGGAGGCCATGAGAGCTCCAAGAGGGACGACACGGGCAGGGACGGGCGTTAGGCCCGACAACACCGCCGACGTCCACTGGTCACGACGAGAAGTGTGGCAGTTCGTCGCGCTTCCCTGCCATGGGCGGCGGACGGGCCCGCAGCGGCGAGCCTCGTAGCCGCAGGCCAGACCGCACGCACAGGGACCTCGCGCATACATTCACCATGAGCGAAACCCTCGGTCGGTGTCTGCCGCCATGGGCCGATTGCCTAGATTGGCGTCATGCGCAGGCACTCTGGTCTCACCGCGGCTGCCGTCGCGACCGCGATCCTCATCGCAGGCTGCTCGTCGGAAAGCGGCACCGCTCCCGAGGAGCCCTCGGCCCCGACCGCGTCGACGTCGGCGGCCCACGGTCCGGAAACCAGTGCTGCTGCACCAGGTTCCGTCGCAGTCTCCCCCGGCGGTGTGACCACCGCGGTCGGCGCTCCCGCCGATTCGACCGAGGACGAGTACTTCGCGGCATGCAACACAGCACGGCAGTGGATGGCCGCGCAGGGTGGCGAGGCGAAGACGCAGGTCGAGCCGTATCTCCGCATGCTGCAGTCCACGGACTCGGCGGGCCCCGGCACCTACGACACGGCCTGGTCCAAGTTGACGCCACCCCGGCAGGCCGCGGTCATCGTCGCCGTGCAGGCAGCAGCCGACGGCCTCTGCGGATAGCGCCCGGGCCGCGCGCGACAATGGCGGCATGGCTGGCAAGCGGGTGGCGCTGGCGCTGGGCAGCGGGGGTGCCCGCGGCTACGCCCACATCGGGGTGATCGAGGAACTGCAGGACCGCGGTTACGAGATCGTCGGTATCGCCGGGTCGTCGATGGGCGCACTGGTCGGCGGGTTGCAGGCCGCGGGGAAACTCGACCAGTTCGCCGAGTGGGCGAAGTCGCTCACGCAGGGCGCGGTGCTGCGCCTGCTCGATCCGTCCATCACAGCCGCGGGCGTGCTGCGCGCGACCAAGATTCTGGACGCGGTGCGCGACATCCTCGGCGAGGTCAGGATCGAGGACCTGCCGATCCCCTACACCGCGGTGTCGACGGACCTGATCGCCGGCAAGTCGGTGTGGCTGCAGAGAGGACCGGTGGACGCCGCGATCCGGGCATCGATCGCGATCCCGGGAGTGATCGCGCCGCATGTGCTCGACGGTCGCCTGCTCGCTGACGGCGGCATCCTCGAACCGCTGCCGATGGCCCCGATCGCGGCCGTCAACGCCGACCTGACCATCGCGGTGTCGTTGGCGGGCAGCGAAGCCGGCGGCACCGACGAACCGGCCGAACCGGGGTCGCGCGCGACGACCGAATGGCTGGCCCGGATGTGGCGCAGCACCACGTCGCTGTTCGAGTCCAACGCCGTGCTGGGGCGCTTCGGCGCCGGCGCCGACGAAGACTCCGAATCCGCCGAGGAACTCGTCGACGCGACCAAGGAAGTGGCGGCCGTGCCCAAACTGGGCAGCTTCGAGGTGATGAACCGCACCATCGACATCGCGCAGGCGGCGCTGGCCCGCCACCAGCTGGCCGGTTACCCACCCGATCTGCTCATCGAGGTGCCCCGTACGGCGTGCCGGAGCCTGGAGTTTCACCGCGCGGCGGAGGTGATCGACGTCGGGATCGAGTTGGCGGCTGCCGCGCTGGACGCGTTCGATCAGCCCGATCGTCCCGAAAGCTCAACTGGCACAGAGAGTTAGAGGCCGAGGTAGGCGGCCACGTCCGCAGCGACACGCCTGCCCTGTCGGCGCCCGGCGTGCGCTGACGGAATCCGGCAGGCGGGGTCGAGCGGGTTGGCTCCGAAGGCCGCCAGGGCGTCGTCGGCGGCGAACACGGCGAAGGCGTTCCGCGCGTCGACCTCGTCTTTGGCGCCGGAACCGAACGGCGAAGGCGACGAGAGGCCCTGTGGGATCAGCGCGACCACCACGTCGCAGTCGTCGGCGAGCGCGAGGTTGACGGTGCTGCCGACGCCACCGTCCATGAACCGCCGCGCTCCGATGGTCACCGGCGGCCACACGCCCGGCACCGCACAACTCGCCGCCACCGCGTCCACCAGTGCGACCCCCGACGCACGGTCGAAGGCGACCAATTCGCCGGTGGCGGTGTCGATCGCCGAGATGCGCAGCTCACGGTCCGGCCAGTCGTGTGACGGCAACCGGTGCTCGATCACCTTGCGCCGGACCGGTTCGGTCACGGTGTCGGCCGCCAGCGCGATCGCCCCGATCCGCTGCAGCTTCTCGGTTTTCGAGCCGGGCGTTGTCATCGCCCGGAGGAAGACCTCGGTGATGTCCTCGATACTGGCGCCGGGGTCGATCTCCGCGGACTCCACCGCCGTCTGCCTGTCGAACAGGGCCGACAGCGCGAGCCCGCTGCCCAGTTGCGCCGCGACCGCCGATCCGGCCGAGGTGCCGACCAGCACGTCCGAGGCCAGCAAGGCGTCGGCCGCCGCGGGCGACTCGTCGGCGATGCCGGCCAGGACGCCGGTCTCCCACGCGATACCGGCCAGGCCGCCGCCGGCGAGTACCAGTGCTCGTCTCGTCACAGCCCTCGAGTGTGCCAGCTCGGCTACCCGAGCCCCGGTGCCGCCTTGCCGCTGATCAACGGCAGCTCGAGATACGTCGCGATCCCGGGTTCGGCGGCGCACACGGCGGGCACGGAGTTCACGCAGTGTGCCGCGGTACCCACGATGCCGTACTCCGGGCCCTCCCCGCCGACGGCCGACTGGAAGCCCTTGACGACGATGTTGACATCCGGGTTGCCCCGCACCTCCATCTCATAGCGCTGCCCTTCGGGGCCGAAAGTCCATGCGGGATCGAGGTTTTCCTCCCCCATCAGCCAGTTGACCGTGACGCGAACGACCGGCTCGTCGTCGACGACGGCCTCCCAGTGGAACTTTCGCCCCGCGACCTGTCCCGGCTCGATGACCCCGATCGGAGACTCGATCGGCGCCGTCGCGACGGCGATCTCCTGCGTCGAGCGGACTCGCGAGTCCGCACGGAAACCGACCTTGTCCACGATCATCTTCACGGCCTGGATGAAGCCGCCGTCGAGCAGCTTCTGCATCGGTCCGCTGAGCGCCTTGTCCGGCACCTCGCCGAACCCCATCACGTGCCGGACGACGTCGGGGGCGTCATAGGTCCGCAGGTCCGAATATTCCTCGGCGCGAACGAAACTCACCGCGGTGGAGAAGGCGGAGAAGAGCAGCGGGAACTTCTCGCTGATCCCGCCGGGGGCGATTCCGGTGCCGTGCAGCGTCGCGTTCCCCGCGATCGCGGCCTCGCGAAGCGGGGCGGCCTGCCGGTCGCTCGGGTAGACCCAGCCGACGGGCGTGATGACGTTCTTGCCCGAGCGCAGCAGGGCCGCCACCTGATCGGCGTCGGGCAGCAGCGGTGAGTAGATCACCGCGTCCGCGTCGAGCCCGAGGATGTCTTCGACGCTGTTCGTCGCGGTGACGCCAAGAGGTTCAGTGCCGATGATCTCGCCGACGTCCTTGCCCGCCTTGTCCGGCGAGTGCACCCAGCAGCCGGCGAGCTCGAGTTCAGGGTGTTCGAGCACTCCTTTGATCGCTGCGACGCCCACACCCCCGGTTGCCCATTGCACGACCCGCAGGCCCATACCGACTCCTTCGCAGCCGAACTAGAACACGTTCTACTCCTGCAGGTTTACACCACGAACCGCACGCGCGACCACGAGTTCACGTTCGGCGATAGAGCCGCATCCGGCGCACTCCCCGATTAGGGTGTTTTCGCCGGCTACCGCACGGCTGCCGCACCGCCCAAGGAGCATCGATGACCGACCCCGAGCGGGAGGGATCACGAGTCGGCTCCCAGATCGGCCCCTATCGGCTGCGGCGGCTCTTGGGCAAGGGCGGCATGGGTGAGGTGTACGAAGCCGAGGACACGGTCAAGGACCGCATCGTCGCGTTGAAGTTGCTGCCCGAGTCTGCCTCGAGCGACCCTGTGTTCCGCAAGAGGCTACAGCGCGAGGCACACTCGGCGGGCCGGCTGCAGGAGCCCCATGTGGTGCCGATCCACGATTACGGCGAGGTCGACGGCCTGCTCTACGTCGACATGCGCATGATCGACGGCACCGATCTGCGCAAGGCGCTCAAGGACTACGGTCCGATGGCGCCCGCGCGTGCGGTGGCGATCGTCAAGCAGATCGCCGCCGCGCTCGACGCCGCTCATGAGAGCGGCATCATGCATCGGGACGTCAAGCCCGAGAACATCATCCTGACCCGCGACGACTTCGCCTACCTCGTCGACTTCGGCATCGCCAACGCCGCCACCGACGAGAAGCTCACCGAACTGGGCACCGCCGTCGGCACCTACGCGTACATGGCACCGGAGCGGTTCACCGGCGACGAGGTGACCTCCCGGGCGGACGTGTACGCGCTGAGTTGTGTTCTGCACGAATGTCTCACCGGTTCCCAGCCGTTCCCCGGCGACAGCGTCAGCGTCGTCATCACCGCCCACCTGATGCAACCCGTCCCGAAGCCCAGCCAACAGCGGCCCGGCGTCCCGGCCGCGCTGGACGCGGTGATCGCCCGTGGCATGGCCAAGAACCCGCAGGACCGCTACGCCACTGCCGGCGACCTGGCCGCCGCGGCGAATGACGCTCTGACACAACGGGATCAGGATCAGACAGCGACGATATTGCAACGCAGCCAGCCGGCGCCGAGCGCGCCGCCACCAGCCGGCTGGCACCACACACCGCCACCAATGCCCCGACCGCCGGGTCTTGCCGGCCACCCGGGACCGCCGGGACCGCCACGCCCGCCGCGCAAGAACACGACGTGGATCCCGATCGCCGTGGCCGCTGCCGTCTTTGCGTTGGTGCTCGGCGCAGTCGGGATTTGGTTCCTCGTCAAACCCGACGACGAGTCGTCCGCGTCGGCCACGAGCGACACCGAGCGCACGACATCCAATGAGCGCACCACCCGGCGCAGCGCACCGAACCCCGACTCGTTCGACGCCAAGCTGCTCGAGCTGCTGCCGAGCGGCTACGACGACACCGTGTGCGAGGCAGTGCACCCGCCGGCCACCGGCGCGTTGGCCACCGTTGATTGCCGGCCACCCGCCGCCGATGGCAGCCCTCCAGACGGGCGATACTCGCTGTTCGCCGACCAGCAGACCCTCGACAAGGCTTTCGACGACTCCGTCGCGGCGAACTCCGAACTGCTGACGTGCCCGAACAGCGACGTCGGCTCACCGACCACCTGGCACTACGACGCGACGCCCGACCAGGTCGCAGGTCGCATCGCGTGCGGCGTCTTCGACGGCAACCAGGACGTGGCGTGGACCAAGAACGTGGATCTGCTGCTGGGTGACGCGCAGAGCGACAACCTCGACGAGTTGCACAAGTGGTGGTTGAAGTACGGCTGACAGGTATGTTTCTGTCAGCGCAGCGCAGCGAAAGGATTGCCCATGGCTGAGCGAGTGTTCGTCGTCGGCGTCGGAATGACGAAGTTCGAGAAGCCCGGCCGCCGCGAGGGCTGGGACTACCCCCAGATGGCCAAGGAGTCCGGCACCAAGGCACTCGAGGACGCCGGCATCCACTACTCCGAGGTGCAGCAGGGCTTCGTCGGCTACGTCGCGGGCGACTCGACATCGGGCAACCGCGCGCTCTACGAACTGGGCATGACGGGCATCCCGATCGCCAACGTCAACAACAACTGCTCGACGGGTTCGACGGCGCTGTTCCTTGCCGCGCAGACGATCCGCGGTGGGCTCGCCGACTGCGCGATCGCGCTCGGCTTCGAGAAGATGCAACCCGGTTCTCTGCAGGGTGGCCACGACGACCGCGAATCGCCGATGGGCAGGCACGTGAAGGCGATGGCCGAGATCGACGAGTTCGGGTTTCCCGTGGCGCCGTGGATGTTCGGCGCCGCCGGCCGCGAGCACATGCGCCAGCACGGAAGCACCGCAGAGCATTTCGCGAAGATCGGCTTCAAGAACCACAAGCATTCGGTGAACAACCCCTACGCGCAGTTCCAGGAGGAGTACACGCTCGACGACATCCTGGCCGCGAAGATGATCTCCGATCCGTTGACCAAGCTGCAGTGCTCGCCGACCTCCGACGGCTCGGGCGCCGCGATCGTGGCCAGCGAGGCGTTCGTCGACAAACATGGTCTCGCGGGCCAGGCGGTGGAGATCGTCGGCCAGGCGATGACCACGGACTTCGAGTCCAGCTTCGACGGCAGCGCCAAGAACCTCATCGGTTATGACATGAATGTCAAAGCGGCACAGCAGGTTTACGAGCAGTCCGGGCTCGGGCCCACCGACTTCCAGGTGATCGAGCTGCACGACTGCTTCTCGGCCAACGAGCTGCTCCTCTACGAGGCGCTCGGGCTGTGCGCTGAAGGCGAGGCCCCGAAGCTGATCGACAACAACGACACGACCTACGGCGGGCGCTGGGTGGTCAACCCGTCGGGCGGGCTGATCTCCAAGGGCCATCCGCTCGGCGCGACGGGCCTGGCGCAGTGCGCGGAGCTGACGTGGCAGCTGCGCGGGACGGCCGACAAGCGACAGGTCGACAACGTCACCGCGGCGCTTCAGCACAATATCGGCCTGGGCGGCGCTGCGGTCGTGACCGCATACCAGCGCGCCGAGCGCTGATGGAGCATCATTGAGGCGATGAGGATCATCCGCGTACTGGCCGCCGCCGCGGGCGCCTGTGGACTACTGGCCGCGCCTGCCGTACTGGCGTCGGCGCAGCAGGAGACTGCCGCCGAAGTGATCGAGAAGCTGCAGAACCAGGGGTACACCGTCCGCATCGACAAGATCGGCACCGGCCCGATGGACAAGTGCGTCGTCACCAGTGTGCGTAACCCGCAGCAGTTCACCCAGTTGAAACCGCTGCTCGGCGGCCATCAGGACGGGGTGCTGTTCCCCGAGGTGATCAGCCAGCCGGTCTCGGTATCGCTGGACTGCAGCGCCCGCTAGCGAAGCGCCGGTTCGAGTTCGCGGACGTCGGCGGCGACGATCGGATCGGTCGCCACGAAATGCGAGTACAGCAGCGGCATCGCCGAGTCGACGGCGAACATCGTCACTCCGCCCGCATAGTCGGCGACATACACCCGGCCGGCGCGCGAGTCGACCGTCACACAGGACGGGCGGCCCTCGACGGTGACAGTGTCGACAACCTTCAACGTGAGTGTGCACAGCACCGCGACGCGGTCATAGTCGACGACGTAGGCCCTGGTCCCGTCCGCTCCCATCGCGAGTTGCGTGGGCGCGCCGCCCAGTTCGACGACGCGGGTGATGCGACCCGTCGACAGATCCACGACGTGCACCAAGCCACCCCGGGCGCGGTCCGAACTCAGGACATAGGCGGTGTCATCGGCGACAGCGATGTCGCGGATCGGTGAGCCGATCCGCACAGCGCGTCCCAGCCGTCCGGTCTCGAGTTCGACGACCACCACCGCGCTGCCGCGGGCGTCGGTGGTCGCGACATAGAGATGCGTGCCGCGCGCGTCGAGCGCCAGGGCGTCGATGCCGATGCCGGCGCCAGTAGCGACGTCGATCGTGCCGACCCGGTCGGCCGGGATGTCGATCACCGCGACGTTGATGTAGCCGTCACCGGTTCGCCCGGCGTACACCCGCTTGCCGTCGGGGCTGACGGCCAGTGCCGTCACGTTGTCTGCCAGCGGATAAGCGGCGATCACCGTCTTCGTGGTGGTGTCGATGACGGCGACCTCGTCCTCCTGGCTCCATGACGACGTGCTCACGTAGGCGCGGTCGTCATGCACGGCGACGGCGAACGGCTCGCCGTTGAGGGCGATCATCGCCTCGGCCGCCAAGGCGCGTCCGTCGAGCACCGCGACGCTGTCGTCGCCGGGATGCGTCACCACGACTGAGCCGGTCCCGGCCGCGGCGATGTCGCCCACGGGTCCCCGATTCAGCGCCGTATGCGCGGCATGAACGTGTTCAGGCATCAAAAAGTCAACCATTGTTCTTCGGTACCTCCGCCGGCATGGCGTTCACCGGCCCTAGACTCCAGGTCATAGCGCACCCGTAGGCGCGATCTCGAAAACGAGTCTAGCGACGGAATCCGACGCGTTTCCGCGCCGAGAACGCCGACCGACGGCGATTGCCGCAACCCTCTCAGACACCGCTTAGAAAAGTCTTCGTTACCTGCCGGCCACCTTCGATGACAAGCCTAATTCCGGCCGCTGAACTGTGGAAACGGTAAATCCAGCATGACTTCGAGAATGAATGTGAAATGGCTCGCTATAACGTTTTCTTATTTTCCGCCGTGAAATTGAGCCCTAGATCACAAAGCGACACGGCAGCAAACCGACCTCAGCGGCCCCGGCGGTCACAATCGCTACGGCTGTCCCACCAACCGCAACGATGCCCGCCCCAAGCGCGTCGGTTCTGACAACAGAGCCCGCGGGATCAACTGCTCAGGGTCGCACAGCGTCAGGACCCTGGCGACGGCCGCGCTGGGCAACACGCTCCAACTCGTCCCCGAGCGGGCCAAACGCGCATTGAGCGCGTGCAGAGCCGCTATGCCGTCGAACGCGAAGAACTCCAGGCCGGAGAGGTCGAGGAGCACGCGACGGGCGTCGCTGACCGCCTCACCTACCGCGGTGGCGAACTCCTTGGCATTAGCGGCGTCGACCTCACCACTGACCGAGACGGTGATACGCCCCGTCCTGCCGCCCGCCCAGGCGCTGGTGGTGACGCTCAACTGGCGCTTGGGCAGAGACGACGGCAGGGAGTGGATGGGCGCGACGGACATCCTGCGCTCGCTTCCTGCGACGGTGACTCAGCATCGCGGCTTTACCCGCCGCGGCCGATGCTCAAACCAGTTACGCGGAAGTCGCGAAGCGCTCTTGTGACAGCAGCGGGCAGTCGTTGAACTGGAGTTGCACG
Source organism: Mycobacterium sp. E740 (assembly GCF_001672895.1). Lineage (GTDB taxonomy): Bacteria > Actinomycetota > Actinomycetes > Mycobacteriales > Mycobacteriaceae > Mycobacterium. The sequence goes on along the minus strand of NZ_LZKP01000157.1, from coordinate 82,181 downwards.
CGCGTACCGGAATCTGATCTGTCGATCGTTGCGCGGTCCGACAGTGCCTGCATCAACTCGATGCCGCGACCGCGGGTGTTCGGCTTGCCGTCCGGCACCTTCTCCAGCCAGCTGCCCTGGTCGCTGACCGTCGTCACAAGCCGGCGATTCCGTCCGTCGTAACGGGCGGTCACCGACATCGTGCCGGGCCTTCCAGACTGGAAGTAGGCGAACTCGGCCGCGTTGGTCAACGCCTCGTTCACCGCGAGCAGCACGTCGCTGAACCGGTCGGCGTCGAACCCGAAATTGGTGCGCAGCCAGTGCGCAAAAGCATTGCGGAACTCGGCAACGGTATGTGCGTCTGCGGGTCCGTTGCTCGAAAATCCAAGTTCCGTCGGAGAGTTCATGGTGAGGTCTGGTTACCCCGTGGGGCCCGTCCTCATGCAGTGAGGTTGTCGAGCGCGACGTCGAGCGTCGAGAAAAGGTCGATCAGATCGGCGATTCCGGTGATCTTCAGTGGTCGGCTGGTGGCCGGCCCGTCCGCGACGACGGCGAACCGGATCTGGGTGCCGTCGGTCTGATTGTGCGTCTCCATCAGCACCTGCATCCCCGCAGACCCGAGAAACTCGACGTTGGTCAGGTCGACGATCAGACCCGTCGGGTCCTTGGCCAGCGCCGCTGCCACGGCGTCCCTCAGTTGAGGCGCCGTGAGCATGTCGAGATCCCCGGATGCGGCGACGACAGCGACGCGGCCCACCCAGTTCTCGTTACAAAGTTGTCCGTCCAACCCTCAACCTCTTGTTTCGGCACCACCGCAGCGGTCATGGCCTCTCACGAGAGGCTGCGGTCTCAACCCGGGCAATAGGGTAGCGAGTTCACCTGACGGACGCACCGGCGGGACCCAACCTGCTCGGTCAGCGTGGAGCGTTCCCGAGAATCCGCACCAGGTCCGGCTTCATCGCCTGCAGCTGCGAACCCCAGTATCCCCAGCTGTGCGTTCCGTCGGCCGGGAAGTTGAAGACCGCGTTGCGCCCGCCCGCTGCCAGGTACTTCTGCTGGAACTCCTTGTTGGTCGACCGCGTGATGTTCTCCAGGAACTGCGCGCTGTACTGGGCGCCGAAGTCCGCGCCGGTGTCGAATTCGGAGATCGCGCCGTTACCGCAGTAGATCCACAGCGCGGTGTTGTTGGCGACCAGCGTCTTGATGTTGACCATCGGGTCGTTGCGCCGCCACGCGGGATCCGACGTCGGCCCCCACATGTTCGACGCGCTGTAGCCGCCCGCGTCCTTCATCGAGAATCCGATCAGAGTCGGCCACAGGCCGTTCGACGGGTTCAGGTAGCCCGACAGTGAGCCGGCGAAAATGAACTGCGTCGGATGCCAGACGGCCAGGGTCAACGCCGCACTGCCCGACATGGACAGCCCGACGACGGCGTTGCCGGTCGGCGCCTGTCCCCGGTTGGCCGCCAGCCACGCGGGCAGCTCCTGGGTCAGGAAGGTCTCCCACTTGTACGTGACGGTGCCGGCGCTTCCCGCCGCCGGCTGGTACCAGTCGGTGTAGAAGCTGGACTGGCCGCCGACGGGCATGACGACCGAGATGCCGGACTGGTAGAACCACTCGAATGCGGCGGTGTTGATGTCCCATCCGCTGGCGTCGTCGCGGGCGCGCAGCCCGTCGAGCAGGTAGACCGAATGCGGCCCGCCGCCCTGGAACTGGACGCGAACGTTGCGGCCCATCGACGGTGACGGCACATCGAGAGATTCCACGGGCAGCCCGTCACGTGAATACGCTGCCGCTGAGGGTGTTTGGACCACCACACCCGCAAAGAGCAGCGCCGCGAACAGCACCGCACAGACCGACTTCACGCCGGCAAGCTAGCAACGCTGTCAGGCCGTAGTCATCGCGCCACGCGCTGCTTGACCAGCTTGTGACCAAACCTCAGCTCGGTCAGCAGTCGAGCTCGATGACCGCGAGGCTGACGATGTCGCCGGCGGCAGGCACCGAGATGCCGAGATCTTTGCTCACCATCATCACCGAGTCGGATGCGGGTACTCCGCGCCCGGCTGCGGCGCAGACCTTGTGCCCCGCGGAGAGCAACTGTTGCGGGGTCAGGAAGACGTATTGATCCTGCAGTTGGCGCAGGAACTCCGATTCGTCCGCAGCTGCCGGCGCGGCGACGGTGACTGCGCCCGCACCGGCGGCGATCAGCGTTCCGATGATGCGTCGCACGGAAATCTCCTTCGAAAGAATCATGTGTCTTGCGGCGCACACGGCAGCGCCGGGAGCGGCGGACGAGCGCGTAGAGCGGACCCCCGAACGCTCTGTTTCTCTCTCTGCCCGCATTGACGGTCGCGTCACACCCTACCTTTGTTAGCGCAGCAAAGCATCTCCACGGCGCTCTTCGCGATACGGTGTGTGCACGCACACAACTTCGCGAGCGAGAGGGTGGCAATGAGGTACAACTCCTTGGCCGCGCGACGATGGATCCTCGCCGGCGGGTTCGCGATCGCGGCGGTGACGCCGACGCTCGGAGTGATCGCGGCCGGCCCGTCGACATCGCCGGCTCAGCTCGCCGACTGCCCGACCGGTGAGGAGCCGGACCTCTACGCCGGCCAGTGCGTTCCGTATCTGGTGCCGAACTCGCACAATGCTGCTGCCACCGCCGTGACGAGCGCCGGATGTCCGCCCGGCGTCAGCGGCGCGGAATGCGGCGGCACGACCGGCAACGAATCCGGTTCCCCGCAGCCCCGGATGCCGGCAGTTGTCCCCCCGCAGCAGCCGGAAGAGGAACTCGCGCAGGTCGTCACGCCGGGGTACTAGCGTCGTCGCCGGTTTCTCGGAAACCAACGGAAGTCACCGTCGGCCTCAACTACTTTGGCTTGTGTGGAACCACCCCACAGCCACGTACGGGACGCTTCCGCTTCGGTGGTACACCACGGGGATTACCTGCACCGCCGCGATGACCACACCCTGTGCGGGCTGGCGCTCGCGAGCCCGACGCCGCTCAGCCACCCGGCCGCGCCAGAAGAACTATGCGCGGACTGTGAGGCGAAACTGACGGAGTACCACCTCGCGTGGTGGCGTGAGCGAGCCCTGACATTGCAGGCCGAGCTCGATGAACTGCGCGCCACGTACGGCGCTGTGGCGCAGAACCTCGAGGCTGCCGCCAATCGAGAAGCGCGCGCCGAGCCCGCCGACGTCGAGCCGGTGTCCTTGCTCGACCATGTGCGGGTCGAACTGTTGGCACTGTGCCGGCAATGCGAAGAAGCGGTCCCCTACTGGCGGTTGAAAACCGCCATGCAGGCGTTCAGCGACAAGCTCAGCGGCGACGAGCGAGTTCTCCTGGCCCAGGAGATCGGTGCCGACGGCTCGCTGATCCGTTGGTGCACAACAGAAGTCGTCACTCTGGGCTGGCAGGTCAGCAACAGTCCGGTCCAGGGCGAGGCCGAGGAGATGTGGGACGCGTGGACCCACGATGCGTACCAGACGCCGAAGAAGAACAAATGGCGACTCGGCCGCGGGCGGTCGCAGGACGCCAGTTGAGCCGACCGGCCTAACGGCGGGCGTCGGCGGCTTTTGCCATCTCGATCCGCTGCATCGCCGGCGGGTGCGTACCGCGAAACAGCAGCACCCACACCGGCGGGTCGGGATCGACGAGCCCGGTGAGCGAGAAGTGTTTCTGAGCCGCGACGGCGCTTGCCGGATCGTCGGTGACGCGCAGCGCGAGCCAATCGGCTTCCGCCTCGTAGTGGCGTGAGACGAAATTCTGTGCAGGCAGCATCAGCACTGAGAATGCGAATGCGCATACCAGGGCAAGCGGTACCACGGCCGGGTTCCGGATGCCTCCGCGACGCTCGGTGGCCCAGGCGATGGCCGCCAGGACCGGGATCACGAAAAGAGCGAACCACGCGCAGCGCTTCCAGACGTGATTGCGCGCGACGTGAGCCAGTTCGTGCGCGGACACCCACACGATCTCGCCCTCCGAGAAGCGACCGTCGAGCAGCGTGTCGTCGAGCACGACGTGGCGTGTCGGGCCAATGCCCGACACCCGTGCGTTGGCGACCGTCGTGCGACGGCTGGCGTCGGAGACGTCGACGGATTCGATGTGGACGCCGAGCCGGTCCGCGAGCCTTTCGACGTGCGCAGCGAGGTTGTGATCAGTGACCGGTGTGAAGCGGTTGAACAGCGGCTCGATCACGAGTGGCTGGGCGAGCACGACCAGCACGGCCAGTACTGCGACGGCGCCGCTTGCGAAAACCCACCACCGTCGTCCGATGCGCACGGCGAGGTAGACCACGGCGGCGACCGCCAGCACCACTACGACCGTCGTCACCAGAAGCCCGAGCGACCGGTCCACAAGCCACGCCCCGTAGGCCTGCGACCTGAGGCCGTAGCGCCGATACCACCAGAGCTCGACCGCATCTATCGGCGTCGTCGCAAGCCAGACGGCAATCCAACAGCACGCCGCGACTGCCGCGCCGCACCGCACATGAGCCGTCGGCGGCAATCTCAACAAACGCCGGACGACGGCGGCGAGGCGGCGGCCTTGCCAGGCGAGCACTGCGAGTACCGCCAGCTCCACAAGAGTCGACACGACCCAGAACCAACCGGCCACGGAAGTGAACTGGTGTATGCGGTCGAGTTCGGTCGTGGAGAAGTAGCTTTCGGTGTCGAGGTGCGGCATGTCGAGCACCGGCACCTCCGTACGCAGGAGCAGGAACGCCGACGCCATCCACAGCGTCGCGCCCAGCACGAAACCCAGCAGCGTTCGTCGTCGCGCGAGGCTGGGCATTCGTATCGGCATCATCCGGCGAAGGCGGGGGCGATGAAACGTCGCAGCAGCCGCTCCTCGACGGCTTCGTCGGCGGTCGGCCAGTAGGCGAAGGACACGACCACGCGAACGATCCACTGCGCCGCCTCCGGATCGTCGTCGGTGATTCCGGTGAGGTCTGCGGCGATTCTGCGCAGCACGGTCGACGAATGCAGGTCGCCCAATTGTGTTGCAGTGCCTGGGGAAAGCGTCAACCGCCGAATCGGGTCCGCCCTGATCTGGTCGAGAGCCACCTTGATCGCGGTGATGACCCGCTCCGATCCGCTCAGCCCGTCGACCGCCTGGCGAACCGTATCGACGACCCGCGCGGCAAGCCGCGTCAGCACCGCGTCGCGGATTTGCGTTTTCCCTCCGGCATAGCGGTAGATCGTGGCCCGGGAGCAATGCAGCCGGGCCGCCAGGGTGTCGATGTCGAAGGCATCCAGTCCCCTGGCGACGACGAGTTCGGTGGCGGCGTGATAGATGCGGTCGGCGGCGGCCTCGCGGCGGGTGCCGCCGACAACCCAGTCTTCGCGAGCCATCTATCCCCCATGCGTTCGGTGTAGGCACATCTTCTCAATGTTGAGACGAATTCGCGGGTTGATCTCAGAATCGATGCAGGTGAGCGGGTGCTCGGTGAGACGGTACCGTCTGGCGGTGCGCGCTCGGGATTTCGACTTCGGCGGAATGTGTTGACGTGCAACCGGGTTCGCGTCAGCGTTGGAGAATGGATGGTGCGCTCGGACTCGCGCTCTTCGACGATCGCTACGTTCAGGACCCGTATCCGCTGTATGCGCGGATGCACGAGACCGGACCGGTCCACCGCGTCGGGAACTCAGGCTTCTACGCCGTGAGCAGTTGGGACGCCGTCAGCGAGGCGATCAATCGCTGCGACGACTTCTCCTCGAACCTCACCGCGACCATGGTCTACCAACCCGGGAGCGGCGTGTCGGCCTTTCCGGTCGGTGAACTCGGCGGCCCCACCCAAGCGCTGGCGACGGCCGACGAGCCGTCGCACGCGGTTCACCGGAAAGCGTTGCTGCCGCAGCTGGCCGCCAAGCGCATCCGTGCCTTCGAGCCGTTCATCGCGGACACCGCCGGGGTGATCTGGGACAGCCACGCCGGCGGCGGAAGCATCGAATGGATGGCGGCGATGGCCAACCGGTTGCCGATGATGATCGTCGGGCGAATCATCGGCGTGCCCGACGCTGACGTCGACAGGCTCATCCGGTGGGCCTACTCCGCGACCCAGGTCGTCGAGGGACTCGTCACGCAGGATCAGATGGAAGCTGCGGGCGTCGCGGTGATGGAACTCGGCGCCTACATCACCGAACAGTTCAGGCAGGCGGCGGCGGACCCGCAGGACGACCTGCTGGGTGACCTGGCGGCGGCGTGTGCCGATGGCAGGCTCGACGACATCACGGCGCTCGCCATGATGATCACGCTGTTCAGCGCCGGCGGGGAATCCACCGCCTCGCTGATCGGTTCCGCGGCATGGCTTCTCGCGTCCCGCCAAGACATGCAAGAGCAGGTGCGCGACGAGCCGCAACTGCTCGACGCGTTTCTCGAAGAGACACTGCGTTATGAGCCGCCGTTTCGTGGCCACTATCGACATGTGGTGAACGACACCGAGCTTGGTGGCGTCGAGCTGCAAGCGGGCTCACGGCTTCTGCTGTTGTGGGGTGCGGCAAATCGCGATCCGGCACACTTCGACGACCCCAACGAGTTTCGCTTGGATCGGACTGCCGGCAAGGGACACATCAGCTTCGGCAAGGGCATTCATTTCTGCGTGGGAGCGGCGCTGGCCCGGTTGGAGGCCAGAATCGTTGTCGCCCAGTTGCTCGAGCGGACATCCTCAGTGGAAGCGGCTGATGTCGGCCGGTGGTTGTCGAGCCTCCTGGTGCGCAGGCTCGAGCGTCTCGAGTTGTCACTCAGCTGAGGTTGCTCAGTGCATCTTCGATCGGCACATCGCCGTTGTTGAACTCGATGGTGTTGCCGACGGTGCTGTCGTCGGCGAGGCAGGCCGCCGCGACCAGCGCGACGTCTTCTCGTGAGACGTCCCCGTCAGCGGCTTCGGGTCCGACGGCGATGCGGCCGGTGGCCGGCTCGAGGGTCAGCCGACCGGGCCCGAGAATTGTCCAGCGCAGGGTGCTGGCGCGTAGGTGCCCATCGGCAGCGGCCTTCGCTTCGGCGTAGTGGAAGAACGAATTGTCCTTCGGGACACCATGTTTTGGCCCGGCGCCGAAATAGGAAACCATGATGAATCGGGGCACTCCGGCGCGCTCGGCCGCGTCGATGACGCGGATTGCGGCGTCGCGGTCCACGGCGTAAGTGCGCGTCGGGTTGCCGCCGCCGGCACCGGCGGAGAACACGACCGCGTCGTGTCCGGTCAACATGTCGGCGAGCGCGTCGGTGTCGAGGTTCTCGATGTCGGCGACCACCGGATCCGCTCCCGTCGCCCCGACGTCGTCGGAGTGACCCGGGTTGCGGAAGACCGATTTCACTTCGTCGCCGCGGTCGGTGAGGATTGCGGCCAGCCGCAGGGCGACCTTGCCGTGGCCACCGATGATCAGGACGCGTGCCATGACCCCAATGTAGCCGCGGGTGCCGGTTGGTGCCGTGATGCGCTTTGTTGCCTCGCAGAGGTTTTCGGTTCGATTTGACTCAAGCCGAACTCACGCCCGGCGAAGCGGTGCTTTCATGGGGCGAGCAACTGCAACGCGCGATGTAGGGGAGATCTGTGGGGTGACATCGCCAATCGAAGGTGAACGTTCGACATCAATCGTCATCGTTGGCAGCCATCGCGTCGTATACGCCGGCATCGAGGCGTTGTTGAATCGACACCCGGGCATCGACATCATCGGCTATTTCGCCGGTCCGGCGGAGTTCGCGGCGGCGCACTGGACCGCGACGCCGGGCCCGGTGGTGTTGTTCGACCTGCCGTGTACGGGCGGTGGACCAGACTTGGATGCGCTTCGTCAGATCTGCGACTCAGGCCACCGCGTCATCGTCTACACGTGTCTGGTCGACGACGACGTCGTATCAGCCGCGCTGTCCGCGGGCGCCGTCGCGTGTATTGCCAAAGACGAGCCCGAACACGCGCTGGCAGCGGCGATCCATGCCGCGCGCGGCGATCGTCCGCAGATCGTCCCGAGGATGGCCCAACTGCCGCGCAATGGCCGTCGGAGGGCCCGCCCGCATCTGAGCCGCCGAGAACAACAAGTGCTCATCGCCTGGTTTCAGACCGAGAACAAGGATGCGGTTGCCGAAAGGTTGTACATCGAGCCGTCCACGGTGGCGACCCACCTGCAGAGAGTGCGGGCGAAGTACGCGGCAGTCGGCAGACCAGCACCGACCAAGGCGGCTCTGGTCGCAAGGGCGATCCAGGACGAGATTCTCAGCGTCGACGATCTGTGACGTTCGAGGCCGGTGTCATCTGAACAGATGAACTCGCCGATTTTCTGGCAGTTAGCTGTATAACGCTTGCGTTAATAAAGCCCAAGCCGCGGTCGAGCCGACGCTTCGTCGGAAATACGCGGTGGCCGGGTAAAAGACGAAAGGGCACAAGCATGATGAAAGCGATCGCCGCCGGGGCGCTGGCCGTGGGCGGGTTGCTGACTCTTGGCGTGGGCGTGGCAAACGCCGACGAGGTCCAGGTGGAGGGCGGGTACGCGACGCTGGCCGCCTGCCAGGTCGACGGTCCTAACGTCGAGATCGCCCAAGGAGACGCCAATTACGGGCATTGGGATTGCCGCCAGGACGGCGATGGCCTCTGGTACGTGTGGTTGAGCAGTTGATGGCAGCAGGGCCGACGGACAGGGGTTCCGCAGTCGACAGAAAGATCGGATGAACGAAGTTCGAAGCACCGTCTACCGGCGCTGCGCTCTCACCCTTGCGTCGGTCGCGGTCACGACGACCGTGTGTCTCGGAGCGGTACCGTCCGCTTGGGCCGATCCGTTCGACGACGACGGCGGCTCATCCGAGATCGCGGGCGATTCCGGTTCCCACGACGACCCTGCCGACGGGCCTGCCGCGCCGGACCTCGGCGAGCCGGGCGGCGACCAGCCCGGCTCCGCACCGGAGGCTCCTGGTCCCGACGCGGATCAACCGGGCCCCGCCGGAGCGCCGGAGGATCCGGGTGACCCGGGTTCGAACGTCGCCGACCCCGCCGTCGATGCCGACACTTCCGCACCCGACATCGCCGAGGTGTCGCAGGAGGCCTTCGACGAGGCGCAGCACACCGATGCGGTGGATGTCGACTCGTCGGCCGCATCCGAGACTGAGGTCACCGAGCTCACCGAGTCCCTCGACTCGATGGTCAGCACCACGACCAGCTCCACGTCGTCGACGTGGAGCAGCCAAGTGACGCAATGGAACTCGTCGTGGACGACGTATGACAACTGGTACCGTCCGGTCTTCACCAATCCGTACAGCACGCCGCTTGAGCTCATCTACTTCTACGACAACGCCACCCGGGTCTTCGAGGTCCCGTCGATGCAGCGCGCGGTGCTCACCGCCCCTGATGCAGGTGTTTATAGCTTCACTGCGGTGAACCGGGATTCATCGGGTAAGCCGGCGACGGTCTCCACCGGGAGCTTCTCCGGTGGTGGTTACCGGCCGGCCCCGGGTCAGCCGCCTCCCGCAAAGCCCAAGCCGCCAACGACTTTCAAGAATGTCCTGGTGCAACTCAAGTACAACGACGGGGCGTCGAAGCCGTTCCGGGTCAAGACTCTGGCAGACCTCGGCGACGATCCGTCGGTCGGCGGCCGCCGTGTGCTGCTCGACGGCGAGACCCCCGCATGGGGAACGTGGAGCAAGACCGGTGGCGGTGAGCGCTTGTTCGAGGTCACCAGCACCCAGCAATTGCCCGGCCTCAGCAAGCCGTCGCAAAGTCCACTGCCGGGGTATCAGGTACAGCTTGCCAACGACGAGGCGGCCCCGGCAGAGAAGACGTGGGTCACACCGTTGGTCATCGTCGCGGCCGTCGCCGCAGTGCTGGCGGTCGGTGCGGTTCTGTTCTTCGTGCTGAGGCGCGGGCAGCGTACGGCGCCGTAGCGCACGATTCCGCAGAGACGTTCAATAGATCGACAGCGACTGCAGCCGTCGATAGAGGATCGCTGGACCGAGCCATCGCGCAACAAAGCGGCGTAGTTCGATCCCGTCGCGTGGTTGCCGGCCGGGATCGGTCAGGAGGGACTGCACTGTGCGCAGGGTCATTTCAACGAGTTCATGAAGCGCGGCGGTGTCGAAGCCGTGCAGCTTCCAATCGACTTCGAGGCGGCGGAAGAACGACAAGCAGAATGTGACCGCCGTGTCGGAAGTCAGCGACGTGACGGCTTCGCCTTCATCTCGGCGGGTCAGCAGACTCTCCAGCTGAGGGTCACCGGAGAGGTGCTCCACGCCGAACGAAACGCTCTCGACCACTGCGGCGACCGGGTCGTCAAGCCCTCTCGCGTGTTCTGCAACCTGGTCGAGGAACCCGTTGACGGCGCGCATCGAGCTGGCGATGAGCAGCGCGTCAGCATTGGGAAAGTAGCGGTACACGGTTTGGCGAGTGACACCGAGCCTGCGGGCGACGTCGGCCAGACGTATTGCCGGTCCGCGTTCGGCGACCTCTTCGTCAACTGCGGTCAGAATTCGCGAGATCGCCTCCTCGTCCGAGGATGGGGTCACACCCGCCCAGCCCCGACTACGCATGTGCCGTCACCAGGCTTTCGCAGGTGAATTCGATCGGAAGAGTTGTCGGACCGGTCATTCCCAGCAGTGATTTCCACGGTGCCGCACCGACGCGCTGGGGAGCGGTGAGCCGGCGCGTGAGGACTGTGAGTGCTTCCGCCAGTTCACGGCGGGCGAGGTTCGCCCCGAGACAGTAGTGCGCGCCACCGCCGAAGGTCAGAATTGCAGGCACACCCTGGCGCGCGATGTCGAAGCGGTCCGCATCGTCATAGATCGCTGGATCACGATTAGCCGCAAGGGTATTCGCGAATACAAAGGTTCCTGCTGGAAAGATGTAACCACCGAACTCGACGTCCTCGACGGCGACTCGCGGCACGATACTGGCCGCGGGCGAGTGGCGCATGCTCTCCTCGACCGCCTGCATGGCAAGTTCCGGGTGGTCGCGCAGCTTCGCCCATTGATCTGGATGTTCGCAGAGCACCTGCACCGATGCGGCCAGTTGGTTCCGGGTCGTATCCGTTCCGGCCATCAGGAAGCCGGCCGCCAGCATGCGCAGCTCGCCGAGATCGAGACGGTCACCGTCGCTTTCGGCGCGGATGAGTTCGGAGAGCAGATCATCGGTCAGACTGTTTCGACGGGCGGCGACCATGTCGTCGACGTAGGCGTCGAGCTCCCCCCATGCACGCATGATCGCGGACTCGTCGAAGGCGGCATCCGGCTGGAAGTTGAAAGCTTTGAAGATTTCCTCCGTCCAGTCCGAAAACAGCTGCCAATCCTCGCGAGGCGCACCCAGCAGTGCGCAGATGATCGGGGTGGGATACGGACGCGCGATGTCGGTCACGACATCGCACCGTCCCGCTTCCGCCACCTGATCGATCAGCCCGTTCACCACCTCGTGGATCGTGTCTTGTAGACGTGCTGTCGCGCGCGGAGTGAACGCCTTGGAAACCAGTTTGCGCAAACGAACATGTGGGTCTCCCTCCAAACCCAGGAGGCTGTTGGCCAGCTTGTCGTACAACGGGCCCGACGTTATGCCTTGCGCTGCCAGGGTGATACCGGGAGGAAGGCGGAATCTGTTGTCGCGCAGTATCTCCCGAACCGAACTGTAAGACAGGATTTCTGGGCCGAGAGGGCCTATTGCGATGGGCGCGCACGATTGCGCCCTTCGGACATCATCGAGGATGTCATGTGGGGTGGCCGTGAGGCTGTAGTCCAATGTGGGCAGCCCAGCTTCAAAGACGCTAGGGGCGGCACGGTGAGCGTTCATCGATGCCTCGACTTCCCTCGGAGGCCCGTTAGGGTGGGTAGAGACGTATTGAGCATAAGTGTATGACCATCGGCTGAACTGGTCAACGCATTTTCGCATATGCGCTGTTACGAGGCAGTTACTGACCGCTGTGGTCATACGTTTTAACTTTTAGCGTCTGACCAGGTGAAACGGCCTGAGACTCGATCGTCGCGTCGATGATCGCCTTGCCAGCGCAAACCGTATTGCTGCGGACAATGATCCTGACGCACAACGGTTCTCGATTGGTTGCGGCCTCACATCGCGCCGGTCGAGGGCCCTTGTGCGTTTGGGCTGTCACCGTCCGCCGCCACTTGACCGTGACGCCGATCACAGTAATATGACCAGTGGTCATCCGTGAGGAGGTGGCGATGCCGACGGTGACATGGGCCCGAGTCGACCAGAGCCGCCGCGCCGCTGTGGTCGAAGCCGCAGAGGCCGAGTTCGGCGCGCACGGCTACTCGCAAGGCAGCCTGAACGTCATCGCGCGCCGCGCGGGTGTCGCAAAGGGCAGCCTGTTCCAGTACTTCGCGGACAAGCGCGACCTCTACGCATACATCGCCGACCTCGGCAGCCAGCGGGTGCGTGCACACATCGAAGATCGAATCCGCGAGCTCGACCCGAGCCGCCCGTTCTTCGAGTTCCTCACCGATCTGCTCGACACGTGGGTGGCATACTTCGCCGACCATCCACAGGATCGCGCGTTGCACGCCGCGTCGAGCTTTGAAATCGACACCGACGCCCGCGTTTCGGTGCGCACGGTCATCCACCGCCACTATCTGGAGGTGCTGCGTCCGCTGGTGCGCGGTGCGCACGCGCGCGGCGATCTGCGTGCCGATTGCGACACTGACGCGCTGCTGTCGCTGCTGCTGATGATCTTCCCGCACATGGCGCTGGCCCCCTACGTGCGCGGCATGGATCCCATTCTCGGGCTCGACGACCCCACGCCGGATCAACCGGCGCTCGCGGTGCGCAGGCTCGTGTCCGTCCTCGCGGACGCATTCTCTTCCCACAGCCCAGCCGAAAAGACGACCAAGGAGGTCCAAAGATGACACGGAAGAATTCGGCGTCGCTCGATGCGGGTGGCCTCAACTGGGACAGCCTGCCGTTGAAGTTGTTCGCCGGCGGCAACGCGAAGTTCTGGAATCCCGCCGATATCGACTTCTCCCGCGACCGGGAGGATTGGGAGTTGTTGAGCGAACGCGAGCGCGATTACGCCGCTCGACTGTGCGCGCAGTTCATCGCCGGCGAGGAGGCCGTCACGCAAGACATCCAGCCCTTCATGGCGGCGATGCGGGCCGAAGGACGTCTGGGCGACGAGATGTATCTGACCCAGTTCGCGTTCGAGGAGGCCAAGCACACCCAGGTGTTCCGGATGTGGCTGGACGCCGTCGGGTTGACCGACGACTTGCATCACTACCTCGACGAGCTCCCGGCGTATCGGCAGATCTTCTACGAGGAACTGCCGGCTTCGTTGGAGGCGTTGAACGCCGACCCGTCCCCCGCCGCGCAGATTCGCGCATCGGCGACCTACAACCACGTCATCGAAGGCATGATGGCATTGACGGGATACTATGCGTGGCATCGTATTTGCGTGGACCGCGGCATTCTGCCCGGCATGCAGGAGTTGGTGCGGCGCATCGGTGACGACGAGCGGCGCCACATGGCATGGGGCACTTTCACTTGCCGGCGCCACGTCGCTGCGGACGACTCGAACTGGCAGGTGTTCGAGGAGAGGATGAATCAACTCATCCCGTTGGTCCTGCAGAACAGCGATGACGGGTCCGCACTGTACGACGAGGTTCCGTTCGGATTGGCGGCAGACGAGATCAAGCAGTACGCAAGTGACAAGGGAATGCGCCGATTCGGCACCATCAGCAGTGCCCGGGGCCGCCCTGTCGGTGAGATCGACCTGGACTACTCGCCGCTGACGCTGGAGGACAGCTTCGCCGACGAGGACAGGAAGGCGCTGGCCGCCTCGGCGTAGACGGTGTCTCCAGTCGGTCGAACCAAAACCTGACGGATCCCTACTAGCATCCAGCAACGTGGGTGGCGAACCTCCGGTCCGCGTGACGCGGACGCGTCGAGTGGCGCAGAGGTTGTCCCGATTGAACTTCGCGAAGCTCAGACGCGTCGCGCTTCTGCTGGTTCTGGCAGCCACCGCCGCGTTCGGCGGCCTCGACACGGTCGATAAGCGCGTCACCCCGTTCAGTGTTGCGGAGAAGTTCAGCGACGGTCAGTTCACGATCACCGTCGAGCGAGCGCGGTTCCTGCGCGAACTCAAGGGCGGCATCGCGACCATCGGCACCGCCCAGCCGGGCAAGGTGTACCTCGGCGTGGTGGCGAACATGGAAAACACCGGCACCGTGCCCGGACGCCTGCGCAATCTCTTCGACCTGCAGGATCTGCCCGATGCAGAATTTTTCGGAGCGTTTCGGTACCGCGACGGTTCATCGCTCCAAACCCTGGGCCCGGGCCTGACCGAACAGTTGGTGTTCACGTGGCTGCTGCCCGAATCGAGCGCGCAGCCGGTTAAGGCGGTGACGATCCGGGTGTGGAAGAAGGTGTATACGCAACTGATGGTCACGTACGGCGGCAAGGAGTGGATCGATACCGACGATTACGGCCAGAGTGTCGTTCCGGTGCAGGGACTCACATGAAACCGCGCACGCGTCGGGCGCTGGTCGTGATCGCCACTGTCATCACGATCGCCGCGGCCGCCGTGGTATGGCAAAACCTTCCGACACCGCCGGACATCACCGGACCGTTCGACGTGCACGGCGACGCGGGGCAACGCACCGCCGGCCGCGATATCGCGGTGACGGTCACCGACGTCCGTGTTACCCCGATGGTGAATTCCGTTGCTCCCGCGGGCATTTGGGTGGTGGTCGATGCCACCGTGGAGGCGCCGATCAGCACCGAGCTGCCCCGCAGTGATTTGATCGTCGGGCCGAATACGTACACCCCCACCGACCGCTTCTTCCTCAAGACCCTCCGCAACGACGTCAGTCCCGGATTCGAGCAACGAGGATCGTGGGTGTTCGACGTCGCGCCGGCGTTGGTTGCGCCCGGGTCGTCCGAGCCGGTGACGCTGCGGGTGTGGACGGGTTTCGACGAGCAACTCGATTCTCGACTGATCATCGATATTCCGCGTGCGGACATCGACCGAGCACAGGCCGTGACACTCGAACCTCCCGGGGACAGTGCCTCATGAGAAGTTGGTTGTCAGCGCTGTGGGTGCGGAACCTGATCGGGGCCGTCGTTGCGGTGGTGGCACTAGTCGTCGTCATCGCGACCACGCTGGGCGATCAATGGGTGAAGTACCGCCAGACGACGGTGCCCGAAGTTGTTGTGGCGAAAGGCCAATCAGGCACCGCCGGCGGGTTCACCTGGAGAGTCGAAACGATCAAGCACATGAACCGCAAACCCCTACGGTTCGGACCCGACCTGCCCGATGGTGCTGTGCTGACGGTCATCACGGTGGACAGGTCGGGTCCGGCACGCGAGAATCCGGCGACCTGCGATGGTGTCATCACCGACGGCGCACGACGGTGGGCGTCCGAGAAGGCGGGCGGAATCGCACCGATGCCACGCGACGGTGTCTCTATGCGATGTGAGAGACCCGGCCCGCAGCAGTTCGCATTCGTGCTGCCCCAGCACGTGGTGCCGACTGCACTCGACGTCACGACCTCTGAGGGTCGACTTCTGGTGCGGATGCTGCTGTAGCGTCTTCCTTTTCGAGCTGCTCGAGGCAATACGCCACCGTCGATGCGATCAGACAGATTCGCAGCGGTTCGATGATCAGATGCGAGGCGACGGCGATCGTCTCGGCGAAGCCGTGCCAGAAGTTCAACGGATGCGGTCCGAGAAGCCATGCCACGAACCGGAATAGATACCCGTTGCCCACTTCGGGGTGGTAGAAGGCGCCCGACATGTCGAGCCATGCCAATCCGAGGTATCCGAAGATGTACAGGGACAGGGCGAACACGCCGCCGTGGAGGATGAGGCGCGCCGAGTCGGCGATGGTGCTGTAGTTGCCCAGCTTGGAGAGCAGCCAGGAGCGCACCTTGTCGCCGAGTGTTTTGGGCACGTCCCATCCACGCTCTTCGAGCCTCTTTCGGCTCGCGGCCGCGCGGTCGATCATCACGTCGGCGCGCCTGCCCACAACGCGGCGGGCGGCGCGGCGCCAGTCCGGCATGGATACGCCGTACACGATGCCTGCGACGGCGAGCCAGAGTAGCGGGATCGTGGCTCCCCCGAACACCGTCCGCAGCACCGCCATTGCGGCGTCCCAGACGGCCTCCAGACCCGCAAAGTGCGAAAACAACTCGGCGCGTGTGTCGTTGAACCAAACGATGATCCGCCGCTCGCCGATCCAGCCCATCGGGTTGATCACCCAGCCGACACCTTCGCTGGCGGCGAAAGTCAAGGTGAGGAACACCCAGAGAGCGTCGACGTAGACGCGTACGGCGATCATCCAGCCCGGCAGCTTGTCTTTCAGCTTGCTGAGGACATAACGAAGGACCAACGCCGAAATGATGATGGCCCATGTGGTCGTGCTGACCGGCAGCTGGTCGGGATGAAGCTGGGTGGGGGGCTCGCTCGATGTCAGAGCCTTGGTCACGGAATCGTTGATGCGATAGTTGAGCGCGACCGTCTCGAACTCGAGCCAGTCCTCTGCGAACAGCTTCCACGCCAGATAGATCGCGAAGAACGGCACGATGATGTTGGCGAACACGTCGATGCTGCGGGCCGACCGCCGCGGCAGCGCCGCGAGCGCGGGAATCGCCGAGCGCAGCACCAGGAACATCGCCACGTATGAACCGAGCCGCGCCATACCGGCGAAGGGCATGATCAGCGAGGCCCAAACGTCGTTGTCCCAGCCGACCCAGGCCGCCAGTTCGATGGCGCCCTTGCGCCCCAGCCACCCCAACAGATACAGCGCCGCGAGTTGCGGAAAGTGGCGCCACCACAAGTCGAACGGTCGCAACACGTAGCGCACGGCCACATCTTAGGGCGGTTGCGGTCGCGGCCGCGGGCTGACGAGCCGATCCGCTCGCTGCGTCGGGTCAGCGCCTCGGTAGGTTTGACTCACCCGCTAAGCGCTGCAAATGACGGAGACGCTTTTTCCTGCTCAAGCACAATGGGATGCGCGACAGGCAGCAGAGGCCTCTCAGCAAGCTCGAGCGCGGCCTGACTTCGGTCTGTTCGTTGAAGGGCGTGTATTCAACTGGTGAAAGATTGCGTTATCTATCGTCGCTCTAATCCCAGTTCTGAAGCTAATTCAGTACCTGTGGCGACGGTTCGGACCAAAAAAGGAGCCGATCTATCTCGTACCGACCTATGACCCGCGGCGATAGATTGCTACAGGCGAACAGCTAGGCTTATCGCTGCTGCCCCCGTAGTCCAATCGGTAGAGACACGACACTTAAAATGTTGCCAGTGTGGGTTCGAGTCCCACCGGGGGTACGTCAAGCCGTCCGCCCAATGTATCAAATCCTTGTCAACGAGCAGCCCTGAGAAGCTTTGCGCCGCTGGTGATCTGCGGAAATGCTGAAAATCTATGACTGTTCTTGAGTCCGCGGCCTCTGCCAATTGGGCTATGGGGCTTTGAAGCTCAGCATGCCGATCAGCACGCTACCCAATCCGCCGAGTGTTGGGTTGTCCGACGCCCAAGCCGATAAAGCGTCGGTCAACCCAACACTCGGGCCCGGTTCGGACCCGGCGTCCTCAGCCGGCCGCCCACTCCTTCGCTCGATCGAGCTCATCGAGCCCGAACAGCGCAATCTCGCCCGGCACCATCCACGCCAGCGCGTGCAACGCGTGGCTGACCCATTCGTGATCGGTCACGACCGCGATCCGTTTGAACGCCGAGTGGTGCTGAAACACCGCGCCCAGTCCGATCTTCAGATCCTCGACCAGTCCCCCGCGCCCGAACCCTTCGTAGTCGTCCGCGATCACCTCGACGATGCGGATCTCCCCGGCGTCGATCATCTCGTCCATCGCCGGTTTGAACTCCCGCAACTCGTCGCCGCTGATCCTCCCGGACACGCGAAAACCCGTCACGCCCGCCGGCATGTCCGACAGCACTTCGATCATCGAACCCACCTTTCATAGCCGTTGCTTCACCGTACTGCGGCACGGCAACAGAAGCCGTAAAGGTGTGAACCGTCGGCGTTAAGAAACCGTCAACGACCCTCGTCGCGGGCACCGCCGAGGTCTAGCTTCAGCTTGGCCCTCACAGAGGGGGCCTCGGATCCGGTGCCACGACCGCGAATTCATGAAAGGAGACGAGATGGGTGTCCTGATGTTCGTCGCGCTGACAGTGCTCTTCTTCGCCGTCCTCGGACTCACCCAGAAGCTGGTCGAGCGACTGTGAGTCACGAGAACCTCGTCGGCATCGTGCTCGCTGTCCTGACCGCCGGCTTCCTGTTCACCGCTCTGCTGTTCCCGGAGCGATTCTGATGACCGACACCACCGCTGGGCTTCTGTTCCTCTTGTCACTGGTCGTCGCGCTGGCGGCCGTTCACGTTCCGCTCGGCGACTACATGTACCGCGTCTACAGCACCGACCGCCACCTGCGCGGCGAGCGGTGGATCTACCGGCTGATCGGCGCCGACCCCGGAAGCGAGCAGAACTGGGGTGCTTACGCCCGCAGCGTGCTCGCCTTCTCCGCAATCGGCATCCTCGCGCTGTTCGCCTTCCAGTTGATCCAAGGCAGACTTCCGCTGCACCTCGACGACCCGGCGACCCCGATGACACCGGCACTCGCATGGAACACCGCCGTCAGCTTCGTCACCAATACCAACTGGCAGGCCTATTCGGGCGAGTCCACCCAAGGACACCTGGTCCAGATGGCGGGCTTGGCCGTGCAGAACTTCGTCTCCGCGGCCGTCGGCATGGCCGTCGCGATGGCGTTCGTACGAGGACTTTCGCGACGCAGCACCGCCTACCTCGGCAACTTCTGGGTGGACCTGGTGCGCGGCACAATTCGCGTACTGCTTCCCATCTCGGTCGTCGGCGCCGTCGTCCTCGTCGTCGGCGGGGTAATCCAGAACTTTGACCTGCATACCCAAGTGGTGAGCACGCTCGGGGGCGCCCAGCAGACCATCCTTGGCGGGTCCGTCGCCAGTCAGGAAGTCATCAAGCTGCTCGGCACCAACGGCGGCGGATTCTTCAACGCCAACTCCGCGCACCCGTTCGAGAATCCGACCGCCTGGACCAACTGGGTGCAGATCTTCTTGATCCTGCTCATCCCGTTCTCGCTGCCGCGCACCTTCGGCCGCATGGTCGACAGCAAGAAGCAGGGCTACGCGATCGTCGCCGCGATGGGAATCATCGCGACCCTCAGCGTCAGCCTGATGATGGTGTTCCAGCTCCAGGCCCACGGCACGGTTCCCACCTCGGTCGGCTCCGCGATGGAAGGCGTCGAACAGCGTTTGGGCGTGGCGAATTCGGCCGTGTTCGCCGCGGCGACCACCTTGACCTCCACCGGTGCAGTCGACTCGTTCCACGACTCGTACACCAGCCTCGGCGGCATGGTCACGATGTTCAACATGCAGCTCGGCGAGGTCGCTCCCGGCGGTGTCGGCGCCGGCCTCTACGGTATGTTGATCCTGGCGATCATCACCGTTTTCGTCGCCGGTCTCATGGTGGGACGCACACCCGAATACCTCGGCAAGAAGATCACCCCTCGCGAGATCAAGCTCGCCGCAACCTATTTCCTCATCACACCGCTGATCGTGCTGACCGGAACCGCACTCGCCATGGCAATGCCCGGCCAACGGGCCGGCATGCTGAACACCGGACCGCACGGGCTGTCAGAAGTGCTCTACGCGTTCACATCCGCGGCGAACAACAACGGCTCGGCGTTCGCCGGTCTGGCCGTCAACACAGAGTGGTACAACACCGCACTCGGAACAGCGATGCTGTTCGGCCGGTTCCTGCCCATCATCTTCGTGCTCGCCCTCGCCGGAGCGCTGGCCGAGAAGGGCACGACGCCGGAGTCGATCGGCACGCTGCCCACGCACCGACCGCAGTTCGTCGGCATGGTCACCGGCGTGACACTGATTCTGGTCGCTCTCACCTTCCTGCCGATGCTCGCGCTCGGCCCGCTTGCCGAAGGAATCCACTGATCATGGCTGCCACGACAGTTGAACGAAACCCTGAACGCACACAACCCGTCTCGCCAAGCCGGGGCGGACTGCTCGACCCGAAGCTGCTGTGGGCGTCGATGCCCGAGGCACTGCGCAAGCTGAACCCGCGCACCCTGTGGCGTAACCCGGTGATGTTGGTCGTTGAGGTCGGCGCGGCATGGAGTACGGTTCTCGCCATTGCCCACTCCTCGTGGTTCGCATGGTCGATCGTGTGCTGGCTGTGGCTGACGGTGATCTTCGCCAACCTCGCCGAAGCCGTCGCCGAGGGGCGCGGCAAGGCACAGGCCGACTCCCTGCGCAAGGCGAAGACGGCCGCGACGGCGCGGCGGCTCATCGACTGGCGGGCCGGCCTGCCCGGCCGCGAGGAAGAGCTCGCCGCCACCCTGCTGCAACCGGGCGACATCGTCGTCGTCGAGGCCGGACAGGTCGTCCCCGGTGACGGTGACGTGGTGGAAGGCATTGCTTCCGTTGACGAATCCGCCATCACCGGCGAATCGGCGCCGGTCATCCGGGAATCCGGCGGGGACCGCTCGGCCGTCACCGGCGGTACGACCGTGCTGTCGGACCGAATAATCGTCAGGATCACCCAGAAGCAGGGCGAGAGCTTCATCGACCGGATGATCGCGCTCGTCGAGGGCGCCAACCGGCAGAAGACGCCCAACGAGATCGCGCTCAACATCCTGCTCGCCGCGCTCACGATCATCTTCGTGTTCGCTGTCGCGACGCTGCAACCGCTGGCCATCTACTCCAAGACAAACAACCCCGGCGTGCCGGACTCGTTGGCGCTGAATGCAAGCGGCGTGAGCGGCATCGTCATGGTCGCCCTGGTCGTCTGCCTGATCCCGACGACGATCGGGGCGCTGCTCTCGGCGATCGGCATTGCCGGCATGGATCGGCTGGTGCAACGCAACGTACTCGCCATGTCCGGCCGCGCCGTCGAAGCGGCCGGTGATGTCAACACATTGCTGCTGGACAAAACCGGCACCATCACGCTGGGCAACCGGGAGGCCTCCGGATTCATACCCATGAGCGGCGTGTCGGAAGAAGTGCTGGCCGACGCGGCGCAATTGTCCAGCCTCGCCGACGAGACACCCGAAGGCCGATCAGTCGTCGTCTTCGCCAAGCAGCGCTACGGCCTTCGGGCCCGCCCCGCAAGGGAACTCGAGAGCGCACACTGGGTGCAGTTCAGCGCCACCACCCGCATGTCCGGTGTGGACCTTCCCGACGGGCGAAAGTTGCGCAAGGGCGCAGCCAGTTCCATCGCAGAGTGGGTCCGCAACGAAGGTGGACGGACACCTGCCGAATTGGGAGACGTCGTCGACGCCATTTCGGCCGGCGGTGGCACGCCGCTGGTAGTCGGCGAAGTCGTCGAGGAGAACGGTGTCCGCACCGCAGGGGTGTTGGGCGTCGTTCACCTCAAGGACGTCGTCAAGGACGGGATGCGGGAACGCTTCGACGAGATGCGCCGGATGGGCATCCGCACCGTGATGATCACCGGCGACAATCCCTTGACCGCCAAGGCTATTGCCGACGAGGCCGGAGTCGACGACTTCCTGGCCGAGGCCACCCCCGAAGACAAGATGGCCCTGATCAAGCGGGAACAGGCCGGCGGCAAGCTCGTGGCCATGACCGGTGACGGCACCAACGACGCGCCCGCGCTGGCGCAGGCTGATATCGGCGTGGCCATGAACACCGGAACATCGGCCGCCAAGGAAGCCGGCAACATGGTGGACCTGGACTCGGACCCGACCAAGCTCATCGAGATCGTCGAGATCGGAAAGCAATTGCTGATCACCCGTGGCTCGCTGACGACGTTCTCGATCGCCAACGACGTCGCGAAGTACTTCGCGATCATCCCCGCATTGTTCGTGAGCCTGTTCCCCGGCCTGGACCTGCTCAACGTCATGCGGTTGCACAGCCCGCAGTCGGCGATCCTGTCCGCGGTGATCTTCAACGCGATCGTCATCGTCGCGCTGATCCCCCTGGCATTGCGCGGCGTACGCTACACGCCGAGCAACGCCTCGAAGCTGTTGAGCCGCAACCTCTGCATCTACGGCCTCGGCGGCATCGTCGCGCCGTTCATCGGCATCAAGCTCATCGACCTTGTGATCAAGCTCCTGCCGGGGATGTGACATGAAATTCTCGTATGTGGTTCGGCAACACTGGGCGGCGCTGCGCGCGTTGCTCGTGCTCACCGTCATCGTGGGCATCGCCTATCCCGTCTTCGTCTGGCTTGTGGCACAGTCGCCCGGCCTGCGTGAGAACGCCAACGGCTCGATCACAGTCGTCGACGGAAAGGCGTTGGGCAGCAGGCTGATCGGCCAGGCGTTCACCGACGGCCAAGGCAACGCGCTGCCGAAGTACTTCCAGAGCAGGCCGTCCGCGGCCGGTGCCGGCTACGACCCCATGGCGTCCGGTGCGAGCAACCTCGGGCCGGAGAGCATCGTCGACACGCCCGGCAAGCCGAGCCTGCTCACCCTGGTCTGCCGGCGCAGCGCCGCGGTGGGCCAGCTGGAAGGGGTCGACGGTCGCCGGCCCTTCTGCACCGGAGGCGGTGTCGGCGCGGTGTTGTCGGTGATCGGTCCGCGCGACTCACGCGGAAACGTCGTGACGCCGACGCGAGTGGTCAGCGTCAACGAACCGTGCACCACGACGCCCACGCCGTTCCTGAACGCCTACGAGGGCGTTCGCGTGGAGTGCGCCAAGTCCCAGGAGGACTACGGCATCGGGCAGATCGTCCCCATCCGCGGTGACGCTCGTGTCGATCCCGCGGTGCCTGCGGATGCGGTCACGTCGAGCGGCAGCGGACTGGACCCGCACATCTCCATCGCCTACGCCGAGCTGCAGGTGGCCCGGGTGGCGAAAACGCGCGGCGTGAGCGCCGACGTGGTCCGGCGGGTGGTGGCCGAACACACCGACGCGCGCGTCCTCGGCTTCTTGGGCGAGCCCGAAGTGAACGTGCTCGAACTCAACATCGCGCTCGACAAGCTGGCCGCGGGTGGATGATGGGCATGTGACCGACCAGCCCGGCAGGAAGCGCGGTGAGCTGCGCATCTACCTGGGCGCGGCGCCGGGTGTCGGTAAGACCTTCGCGATGCTGGGCGAGGCACATCGCCGCTTGGAGCGAGGCACCGACCTGGTCGCCGCGGTGGTGGAGACGCATGGCCGCAGCAAGACCGCCGATCAACTGGCGGGCATCGAGACGATCCCGCCGAGGCTGATCGAATACCGCGGCCGACAGTTCGCCGAGCTCGACGTCGAAGCGGTGCTCGAACGCGACCCAGAGGTGGTGCTCGTCGACGAACTGGCCCACACCAACACGCCCGGGAGCAAGAACCCGAAACGCTGGCAGGACGTCGAGGAACTGCTGGAGGCGGGTATCACCGTGATAACCACGGTCAACGTCCAGCACCTGGAGAGCATGAACGACGTCGTCGAGCAGATCACCGGCATCGAGCAGAAGGAGAAGATCCCCGACGAGATCGTGCGCGCCGCCGATCAGGTGGAACTCGTGGACATCACCCCGGAAGCGTTGCGCCGCAGGCTGGCCCATGGAAACGTCTACGCGCCCGAACGCGTCGATGCGGCGCTGTCGAACTACTTCCGCCGCGGCAACCTCACCGCGCTGAGGGAGTTGGCGCTGCTGTGGCTCGCCGACCAGGTCGACGCCGCGTTGGAGAAGTACCGCGAGGAGAATCGGATCACCGCGACGTGGGAGGCGCGGGAACGCGTCGTCGTCGCCGTCACCGGTGGCCCCGAGTCGGAAACGTTGGTGCGCAGGGCGTCTCGGATCGCCTCCAAGGCCAGCGCCGACCTGCTGGTCGTGCACGTCGTCCGTGGCGACGGCCTCACGGGTGCCTCCGCTCCTCGGATGGGCCGCGTGCGTGAGTTGGTCGGCAGCCTCGGCGCGACGCTACACACGGTCGTCGGTGACGATGTGCCCACCGCGCTGCTGGACTTCGCCCGGGACGAGAACGCCACCCAACTGGTGATCGGCACCTCGCGACGGTCGCGGTGGGCCAGGATGTTCGACGAGGGAATCGGCGCGAAGGTCGTTGCCCGGTCGGGCTCGATCGACGTGCACATGGTGACCCATCCCGAAGCGCGTCAGCACTCGTTGCGGTCGGCTGTCTCACCGCGCCGCCATCACATCGCGTCCTGGGCGGCAGCGCTCATCGTCCCGTCGGCGGTGTGTGCGCTGCTGGTCCTTGCTCTCGACCCGGTCCTCGACGTCGGAGGCAAGAGCGCCCTGTTCTTCGTCGGCGTTCTGGTGGTCGCGCTGTTCGGAGGTGTTGCACCTGCAGCACTTTCGGCAGTGTTGTCCGGACTGCTGCTCAACTACTTCCTGATCGAGCCGCGTCACACCTTCACGATCGCGCAGCCCGACAACGCGATCACCACCGTGGTGCTCCTCGCGGTGGCGGTCGCGGTCGCCGCCTTGGTGGACAACGCCGCCAACCGCACCCGCGAGGCGCGCCGAGCGGCACAGGAAGCAGAACTGCTTGCACTGTTCGCAGGTGCGGTGCTGCGCGGCGCCGATCTCGGCGCGCTGCTGGAACGGGTGCGCGAGACATACTCGCAACGTTCGGTCAGCCTGTTGCGCATAGACGAAACGAACTCGGCCGGCAACGTCGTCGCGTGTGTCGGCAGCGATCCGTGCGTGGAAGTGAGCACCGCCGACACGGCGATCGACGTCGGCGACGACGAGTTCTGGATGCTGATGACCGGCCGCAAACTGCCGGCCCGCGACCGCAGGGTATTGGCCGCCGTCGCGAAACAGGCTGCGGG
This sequence comes from Mycobacterium sp. E740, assembly GCF_001672895.1. Taxonomy (GTDB): domain Bacteria; phylum Actinomycetota; class Actinomycetes; order Mycobacteriales; family Mycobacteriaceae; genus Mycobacterium. Next base: position 57,487 of record NZ_LZKP01000157.1, on the reverse strand, counting down.
ACTGGTCAAGCAGCGCGAGCTGACCGAAGAAGCGAGCCGGGCCGAGGCGATCGCCCAGGCCGACGACTTGCGGCGCTCACTGCTGTCCGCGGTGAGCCACGACCTGCGCACGCCGCTGGCCGCGGCCAAGGCCGCGGTGTCCAGCCTGCGCAGCCACGATGTCGACTTCTCCGTAGAGGACACCGCCGAACTGCTGGCCACGATCGAGGAGTCGGTCGACCAGTTGACCGCGGTGGTGGGCAACCTGCTCGACTCGTCGCGGCTGGCCGCAGGAGTGCTCAAACCCGAGCTGAGCCCCGTCTACCTCGAGGAGACGGTGCAGCGCGCACTGCTGGGGATCAGCAAGGGCGCGACCGGGTTCCGGCGTCGCGGACTGGACCGGGTCAAGGTCGAGGTCGGTGACGCCGTCGCGCAGGGCGACGCCGGCCTGCTGGAACGCGTGCTGGCCAACCTGATCGACAATGCGCTGCGCTACGCGCCCGATGGGCCCATTCGGATATCGGCGGGCCGCGTCGGTGACAAAGTGCTGCTCGCTGTCGTCGACGAGGGGCCAGGCGTTCCGCGGGGCACTGCGGACAGACTGTTCGCGCCGTTTCAGCGGCTCGGGGATCACGACACCAGTGTCGGTCTCGGTCTCGGGCTGTCGGTTGCCCGCGGCTTCGTCGAGGCGATGGGAGGAACGATCGCCGCGACCGACACGCCCGGTGGTGGTCTGACTGTCGAAATCGAGCTGGCGGCGCCGTCGTGACGCCCGCCAGGATTCGAGTGCTCGTCATCGACGACGAGCCGCAGCTACTGCGGGCCTTGCGCATCAACCTGTCGGTGCGGGGCTACGAGGTGTTCACCGCGGCGAGTGGCGCCGAAGCTCTCCAGACCGCCGCCGATCACCGGCCCGATGTGATCATCCTCGATCTCGGGCTGCCCGACATGTCCGGCATCGAGGTGCTCGAAGGGCTCCGCGGCTGGCTCACCGCGCCGGTGATCGTGCTGTCGGCGCGCACCGACTCCTCCGACAAGGTGGAAGCGCTCGACGCCGGTGCCGACGACTACGTGACGAAACCCTTCGGCATGGACGAGTTCCTGGCCCGGCTGCGGGCCGCTGTGCGGCGCGGTTCGGCGGCGACCGCGACCGACGAGCCGGTGGTCGAGACGTCGTCGTTCACGGTCGACCTCGCCGCCAAGCGGGTGATCAAGCACGGTGCCGAGGTGCACCTGACGCCCACCGAGTGGGGGATGCTCGAGATGCTGGTGCGTAATCGCGGCAAGCTGGTGGGCCGCGAGGAGCTCCTCAAGGAGGTGTGGGGACCGGCCTACGCCAAGGAGACCCACTATCTGCGGGTCTATCTGGCGCAGCTACGGCGCAAGCTCGAAGACGACCCGTCACACCCCGTGCACCTGCTGACCGAAGCCGGCATGGGTTACCGATTCCAACAGTGAGCATCGTGGTCAAGTACGGATGTCCAGCAGGTTCTTGTCGCTCACCGGTTCATCGCGTCAGCAGCGACAGGACCGCGCGGTTGAGCTGACGCCGAGGCCAACCCAGCCGCCCCGCACCCGCGAGTGCGGCACGCGCGGCGTTGCGTCCGCAGACACCGTGCACTCCCCCGCCCGGCGACGCACCGGCGCTGCCGAGATACACGTTCTCGATCGGCGTTTCGGCGCCGCCGAAGCCGGGAAACGGCCGGAAGATCAACTGCTGGAACAACTGCGACGTACCGCCGTTGACCGCACCGGCGTGCAGGTTGGCGTCGCTGGCCTCGAGGTCCGACGGCCGCTGGATCGTCTTGCCCACGATGTGGTCTCCGAATCCGGGCGCATGCTTCTCCAAAACCATGTCCACGGCGACGGACAGCTGATCGGCGGATGCGTCGTCGGCGACACCGCGCGGCAGATGCGTATACGCCCAGGCGCTTTCGGTGCCTTCGGGCGAGCGGGTCGGATCGGACGTCGTCATCTGGCCGAACAGCATGAACGGGTGCAGCGGCACGGTGCCGGTGTTCAGGTCGGCCATCCACCGGATCAGCCCGTCGTGGTCCGCGCCGATGTGCACGGTTCCGGCTTCACTGAGGCTCTTGGAACGCCACGGGATCGGCGCGTCCAGCGCGTAGTTGATCTTCAACACCGGTGTGTCCCAGACGAAGCGGTCGATGCTCTCCAGCACGGACTTGGGAAGTTCGTGGGCGGGGAGCAGCCGGCCGTAGAGCATCGGCGCCGAGGTGTCGGCGATCACCGCCCGGCGCACCCGCACGGCTTCGCCGCCGGCCGTGCGAACGGACACCGCGCGGCGGCCGCGGACGTCGATGCCGTCGACCTGCTGCCCGCACCGGATCTGGGCGCCCGCCGACGTGGCCCGGTTCACCAGCGCCGCCGCCAGCTGCCCGGCACCGCCGACCGGGACGGGGAAACCCCCGTCCTGGGCCATCATGATCAGCATGTAACCCATGACGCCGCTGCCTGGGGCATCAATCGGAACGTCGGCGTGCATTGCGTTGCCCAACAACAACAGTCGCGCGGCCTCGCCGTCGAACAGGTTCTCGGCCATCACGCCGGCGGGCAGCAGCATCAGGTGCGCCAACCGCAGCGCCTCGGCGGTCCCCAGCTCGCGGAGCAGGCCGACCGCTCCGCGCATCGGCGGAAACGGTGCGAACAACGTCTCCAGTAGCGGCTCTTTGATGCGCTGCCACTGGGTGAACAGCTCACGCCAGCGCGCCCCGTCACCTGGCGTCCGCCGCTCGAGATCTTCTGCGGTGCGGTCGATGTCGCGCCAGATCAGCGGCGCGTCGTCGTCGTCGGCCGAGCGCGCGTGGCCAACGACAGCGGGTGAGTGCGACCAGCGCAGCCCGTGGTCTTCGAGATGCAGCGCCGTCAGGGCCGGAGACGTGACCGACAGTGGATAGAACGCGCTGTACAGGTCGCTGACGTAACCGGGGAACAGTTCGGCGCTCTTCACCGCGCCGCCTGGCTGCTGCTGTGCTTCCAGGACGAGCACGTCCCAGCCCGCGTCGGCGAGCATCGCGGCGGCGACCAGACCATTGTGGCCGGCTCCGATCACCACTGCGTCAGCGGTCGGTGGGAGACTCACCTCGAGATCAGCCTGTTCGAGATCGCCTTCACGGAGTCCGGGAGCACGCGACTCACGAGGCCCATTCCCTTTGAAAGCGGCGACGCGGCAACGACTTTCTTCTTGCCGCCCATCAGCGCGTCGTACCCCTGCTTGGCGACCTTGTCGGCGTCGTCTTTCGGCATCCGGCCCACGAGCGTGTCCAACATGCCGGCGCGACGGAAGAAGTTGGTGTCGGTCGGCCCCGGCATCAACGCTGTGACCATGACGTCGGTGTCGCGCAGCTCGTCCTGCAGCGCCTCAGCCAGCGACTGCACGAACGACTTCGACGCGTTGTAGATCGTCTGGTACGAGCCCGGCATCACCGCCACGACGGATGAGGTGAACAGCACCTTGCCGGAGTTCGCGTTCACCATGTCGGTGAGCACGCGCTTGGCCAGCTGGGTGGTTCCCCGGACATTGAGGTCGATGATGTTGAAATCCTCTTCGAGCGTCCGGTCGACGAAGCGGCCGCCGCCGCCGGTGCCGGCGTTCAGTGCAACCGCGTCCAACCGGCGACCGTTTTCGGTGGCGGTGCGGTAGAGCCGGTCGACGTCGTCCTCCTTGCGAAGGTCGGCCCGTACCGCGCGGACTTCGCAGCCGTTCGTCGCGAGCTTCTCGGCGCTGGCGTGGATGGCGTCACTGTCAGCCGCCACGACGAGGTCGTAGCCGTCGTCGGCGAACAGCTTCGCCAACTCGAACCCGATTCCGCTCGAGGCGCCGGTGACGAGCGCGAGTGGTCGTGCCTGTGCCATGGTGGCGGGCTACCCGACGCGGCAAGCGTCAAACGCCGCCGCTCTCGTCCCCGTCGTCGGGAGCCAGGTAGCGCTGGGGGTGGTGGTAGTTGTTGACTCGGGCCTGGCCGGTGTCGAGTTGCGGTGGCGGTAGCCATTCGGTGCGGCCGTCTTCGCGTTTTCGGGTCCGCCACCCGCCGGGCTTCACGCGGCGATTGTCGGGCCCGCACGCCAGTGTCAGCTCGGTGATGTCAGTCCGGCCGCCCGCAGCCCAGTCCTCGCTCGCGTGATGCACCTGGCACTGATAGGCGGGCGCCGTACATCCCGGGCGGGTGCACCCGCGGTCCCTGGCATACAACACGATCCGCTGCGCTCTGTTCGCCAAGCGTTTGGTCCGACCGAGGTACAGCGGCTCTTCGGTGTGTTTGTCGAACACCGCCAGATAGTGATGCGCGGCCGCCGCCTGGCGAATCACTTCGCTCATCGGCACCAAGCTGCCGCCGCCGGTGATGCCGTGGCCGGTCCCGGCTTCGAGTTCCTGCAAGGTGGCGGTGATGACGATCGTGGCCGGCAACCCGTTGTGCGAACCCAACTGCCCGGAGGCCAAGAGCGCACGGCACATCGCGTTCAACGCATCATGATTGCGCTGCCCGACCGAGCGCACGTCCGACTGAACGGCCTCAGCCGAGGGCTCACCGTCCACGCACGGGATCTCGTCGTCGGGGTTGTTCCTCCCCGGGGCGGCGGCCTTGGCCAGCATGGCTTCGAGCGCCGCACCGGTCGCCGGATCGAGCAGTCCACGCACCTCGCGCATGCCGTCGCTCTGCTGCGGTCCAAACTTCAGCCACCGCTTACGCGCGCGCAGCTCATCGGAGAAGTCACCGTCCTGATCCAATAGGTGAGCCAACCGTGTGGCGGCCTGGCGCAACTCCTCGGGCGTGTGGCGGGCCGCGATCTCGGCCAGGTGCGCCTCCGCGGCCTCGCGTACGTCAAATCCGACTGACGCGGGCACCTGCTTGTCGAAGAAATTGCGGATGACCCGCACGTGTTCCACACCGATCTCACCACGCGCCTGCGCGGCCGCGGTCTGCGCGAGCACCGGTTCCAGCACTTCACCGGTCATCGCGCGGCGCGGCGCCAACTCGTGTGCCTCCTTGACCCGCTTGGCGGCATCGGTCTTGGAGATTCGCAGCAACACCGTCAACGCCGCGGCAGTGCTGGGCTCACCCAGCTCGGCCACCGGCGCCCGCTCGAGCGCGGCGACCATCCGGTGCCCCAGCGCGGCCTGCGCGCGCGTGAAGCTCTCCCACTGGGCGGTCACCGCGAACTGCTCGGCGGTGCTCAGCGCATCGAACGACTCGGACAGCAAGGCACCCAGCTCAGCGGACATGTCCGCGATGCGTGCACTGATCCGGTCCAACGACATACCCGAACACTAGTTCGAGTCACCGACAAGTCCACCCGCATGTGTGACCACTGAAACCAAAGAGGCACAAGGGGTTTAGCGGCGCGTCTCCTCCGCCAAGGCGATCAGCTTCGCGCGCACCAGATCCGGTCGCTCGTCGACGACGAAATGGCTGGCGTCGACCGCGTCGAGTTGGTAGTCGTCCGCGTCGGCCGTCTCCTCCGCGGCGAGCGACGGATGGACCGCGGTGTCGCGGAGCCCGAACAGGCACCGGATCGGCACCGTCGCCCGCGGCGGAGGCGGGCCGAAGCCTGCGGCGGGCAGCTCGCTCAGCAGGAAGCTGCGGTACGCGTCCCTGCCGGCGCGCGCGACCACCGGGTCCCGGAAGCGGTCCACGTAGACCCTGGCGGTCTCGGGGTCCAGCTCAGACGCGATCCTGAACGCCAGTGCCACGAAGGGGGTGTGCCGCTGCACCGGCACGCCGAAGGTCGCCATCGGCACCTGGTACCAGAACCGCCACAGGTGCGGGGCCACGACGCGGGGCCTCACCCAGGGGTGTGCCATGTTCATCGGCAGATAGCCGTCGAAGCGCTGCGGCTCCGACAACACCATGCGGTATCCGGCATAGGCACCCCAGTCATGGCCGACCAGCAACACGCGCTCGAGGCCGAGCGCATCGAGGAGCGCCAGCACGTCGGCGGCCACGTCGTCCTTCTTCCACCGGTGCGGCGCGGGCCCGGACCAGCCGAAGCCGGGCAGGTCCGGGGCGATGATGCGCAAGCCTTCGGGCGGATCGGCCAGCAGGTCCCGATACACCCAATGATGTTGCGGCCAGCCGTGCAACGCCACGACGGGACGCCCGTCGGCGGGACCGGCTTCGGTGACGTGGAAGTGCACGCCGCGGGCGTCGACGAAAGATCGCCGCGCCCCTTCGATCGGCGGGGGCGCAGAAGTCATAACGGGACTATAGGCGTCGCGCTACCGTTCCGATATGGCCGGATACCGAGCACTGTTCGACGCGAGCATCGCCGATCCGCAAGCATTCTGGGCAGACGCCGCGCACGCGGTGACCTGGATCCGCGAGCCGCAGCAGATCCTCGACGACTCCAACCCGCCGTTCTACCGCTGGTTCCCCGACGGGGAGCTGAACACGTGCGCCAACGCACTCGACCGGCACGTCGAAGACGGCCGCTCCGACCAGCCGGCGCTGATCTACGACTCGCCGGTCACCGGGTCCAAACGCACCTACACCTACCGCGAATTGCTCGACGAGACAGCCAGATTCGCCGGTGTGCTGCGAAATCTCGGCGTCGGCAAGGGCGACCGCGTCGTCATCTATCTGCCCATGGTGCCCGAAGCGGCGATAGCGATGCTGGCGTGCGCCCGGCTGGGTGCGATCCACTCGGTGGTGTTCGGCGGGTTCGCCGCACACGAACTCGCCGCGCGCATCGACGACGCCCGCCCCTCCGTCGTCGTCTCGGCGTCGTGCGGTGTCGAACCGACGCGCACCGTCGAATACAAGCCGATGCTCGACGCGGCACTGCAGATGGCCGAGCACCGAACCCCCAATTGCGTTGTCCTGCAGCGCGATCACCGGCACTGCGAGTTGATCCCGAACCGCGACCACGACTGGCAAGAGCTCATGGCCGACGCCGAGCCCGTCGGCCCGGTTCCGATGGCCGCCACCGATCCGCTGTACGTGCTCTACACCTCCGGCACCACGGGCAAACCCAAAGGCATTCTTCGGGACAACGGCGGGCATGCCGTTGCGCTGCTGTGGAGCATGCGCAACATCTACGACACCCATCCCGGCGACGTGTTCTGGGCGGCCTCCGACGTCGGTTGGGTGGTCGGCCATTCCTACATCGTCTACGGACCGCTGCTGCTGGGTGCGACGACGGTGCTCTACGAAGGCAAACCCGTTGGCACGCCGGATGCCGGGGCGTTCTGGCGCGTCGCCGCCGAGCATCGAGTCAAGGCGATGTTCACCGCACCGACCGCGATCCGGGCGATCAAGAAAGAGGACCCCGACGGCGTCCACGTCGGCAAGCACGACCTGTCCGCGCTGCGGTATCTGTTCCAGGCCGGCGAACGCCTCGACCCCGGCACGTACCACTGGGCTTCGGAGAAACTCGGCGTCCCCGTCGTCGACCACTGGTGGCAGACGGAGACGGGCTGGTCGATCGCGGCCAACCCGATGGGCCTTGAGCCGCAACACATCAAGCCGGGATCGGCAGCGGTGGCGATGCCTGGCTACGACGTCCGGATCCTGCACCCGGACGGCTCGGAGTGCCGGCCGAACGAAGAGGGATCGATCTGCGTGCGACTGCCGCTGCCGCCGGGCACGCTGCCGACACTGTGGGGCGACGACGACCGCTACGTCGCCTCCTATCTGTCGGCGTTCCCCGGCTATTACCTCACTGGCGACGGCGGATACGTCGACGAAGACGGCTTGCTGTTCGTGATGGGACGGACCGATGACGTGATCAACGTCGCCGGGCACCGGCTGTCGACGGGATCGATCGAGGCGGTACTGGCGGCCCATCCGGCGGTCGCCGAGTGCGCGGTCATCGGCGTGAGCGACGAGATCAAAGGCCAGGTGCCCCGGGGCTTCGTCGTGCTCAAGGCCGGTGCTCAGGTTGACGGGTTGGCCGGGGAACTCGTCGAGGCGGTGCGCGAGAACATCGGCGCGGTGGCATCTCTGAAGATCGTCGACATCGTGCCGGCGCTACCGAAGACCCGCTCCGGCAAGATCCTGCGCAAGACGATGCGCGGCATCGCCGAAGGACGTGACGAACCGGTCCCGTCGACGATCGAGGACCCGACGGTGCTCGATGCGCTCAAGCCGATCCTGCAGGGCGGCCCCGCTTGAGGCGCCCGCAGACATCGTCATATCGGCATATATTCGATGTCACGCCCGTGAATTCGCCGACGTGCCACGGACGTCACAACCAAGGGAGTTGATCTGCGATGGGTACACCAGCGGTCAGAACCAAGAGCGGCTGCACCTGCCACTGTCACAAGTGCGACCAAGGCCATCACTGCGGCAACCCGCCCAACTGCTACATCAAGAAGTAACACTTCACGTTTGCATCATCTTTCCCCGGGTAGTTCTCGGCTCACCCGAGGAAAGGAACAACCATGGTCAGCAGTCACCCGCCGGGTCGCACCGCGGCGTCACGATACGACGCACCCATTCAGAAGGCGGCACTGGCCGTCGGCGCGGTATTCCTGCTCGTCGGCATCCTGGGCTTCATCCCGGGTATCACGACGAACTACGACACCATGACCTTCGCCAGCCACCACTCGGACGCTCACCTGCTCGGCATCTTCAACGTCTCGATCCTGCACAACATCGTGCATCTCGCGTTCGGCGTGGCCGGCCTGCTGATGGCCCGGACGTTCAACGGCGCCCGGAACTTCCTGATCGGTGGCGGCATCATCTACGTGGTCCTGGTGATCTACGGCATCGTCATCAACTACGACAGCGCGGCGAACTTCGTGCCGGTCAACACCGCCGACAACTGGCTGCACCTGGCGCTCGCGATCGGCATGATCGGCCTGGGCGTGTTGCTGTCACGTCGGGTCGGCGATACGAATGCGCGACTGAACCGCAACACCCGCTGACGCCGACGACGCCCGGTTAGCGGCCGCGCTCGAGGGGTATCACCTGCGCATACGTCAATAACGACGGGGGCGGAGGCGAGGATGGCGAAGGCCCCGAAGTACATGGCCGTGCAGGCCGCGGCGCTGTTCATGGGTCCGGTGTTGATCGCGCTCGGTGTGCTCGGGTTCGTCCCGGGCGTCACGCACAACTACGACCGCCTGGCGTGGGTCGGCCACGAATCCGGCGCCAGCCTGTTCGGCGTGTTCGCGGTGTCCGGCGTGTACAACACGGTCAACGTGGTGATCGGCGTGCTCGGGCTGGTGATGGCCCGCTCGTACGCGGCGGCGCGGGCCTACTTCCTCGGCGGCGGCCTGGTGTACGTCGTGCTGTGGGCGCACGCGATGGCCGTGGCGCGCGCGTTCGAGTGGATGCCGTTCGCGTTCGCCGTGATCATGATCATCCTCGGGTTGACCCTGGCCGGGCAGCGCGACCCGACCAGACGCCGCCGCAGGATTCGCGCCTGAACGCAGCTGCGCGAAACCTCAAGTGAACGGCCGGGATTGACGGGCGCGAGCCGGCACCATGCCCGCGCTCTTCGCGATGTCCGCTGTGTCCCAGCGCTTTACCCCAAAGCAGCGCGAGCGTTTGAAACACGTGGTTGTCTGGATAGGTGGACTCGACGATGGTGGAGGAAACCGGCGCTCGACGCAATGTGAACCTGGCTCTGGCCACCTGGGTTTCCGCGATCAACTTCTGGGCCTGGAACATGATCGGCCCGCTGTCGACCACATACGCGGGCGACTTGTCGCTGAGCAGTGCCGACGCCTCGATGTTGGTGGCGACGCCGATCCTGGTCGGCGCGCTCGGCCGAATCGTGGTCGGTTCGCTGACCGACCGCTTCGGTGGTCGGGCCATGTTCATCGCAATCTCGGTGATCTCGATCGTGCCCGTGCTCGCGGTCGGCGCCGCCGGCTCGGCCGGGTCCTATCCGATGCTGCTGGTGTGCGGGTTCTTCCTGGGCATCGCCGGCACCATCTTCGCCGTCGGCATCCCGTTCGCGAACAACTGGTTCGACGCGTCGCGTCGCGGCTTCGCCACCGGCGTGTTCGGGATGGGCATGGTGGGCACGGCGCTGTCGGCGTTCTTCACGCCCAGGTTCGTTCGTTGGTTCGGGTTGTTCCCGACACACGTGATCATCGCTGTCGCGTTGGCGCTCACCGCCGTTTCCTGCATGTTGTTCATGCGCAACTCGCCGGTGTTCACCCCGAACACCGACCGGGTGCTGCCCAAGCTGAAGTCCGCCGCGAAACTGCGCGTCACGTGGGAGATGTCGTTCCTCTACGCGATCGTGTTCGGCGGCTTCGTGGCGTTCAGCAACTACCTGCCGACCTACATCAAGACGATCTACGGTTTCTCGGCCGTCGATGCGGGGGCGCGGACGGCCGGTTTCGCGCTGGCCGCGGTGCTCGCCCGACCGGTGGGCGGCGCGCTCGCGGACCGCTTCGCACCGAAGTACGTGGTGCTGGCGTCGTTCGGGGGCACCGCGCTGATGGCGCTCGTGGCCATGCTGCAGCCGCCGCCGGACGTGTTGTCGGCGGCCACGTTCATCACGCTCGCCGTGTTCCTCGGGATCGGCACCGGTGGCGTGTTCGCCTGGGTGGCGCGTCGGTCACCGCCGAAGTCAGTCGGATCGGTCACCGGAATCGTCTCGGCAGCAGGAGGTTTGGGCGGCTACTTCCCGCCGCTCGTGATGGGTTCGACATATGACCCGGTCGAGAACGACTACTCCGTCGGGCTGATCCTGTTGGTGGCGACCGCGCTGGTCGCGTTGGCCTACACCGCCTTGCGGCTGCACGCCCACGAGCCGCAACCCCAGGAGGCACCGAAGTGACCAGCACGCCGCCCCACATCGGCGGACGCATCGAGGAACTGCTCGAACGCAGCGGCCGCTTCTTCACGCCCGGTGAGGCGTCCGACGACGGGCGCACCGTGCACCGCCGCGGCGGGCGCGAAGGCGACATCTTCTACCGCGACCGGTGGAGCCACGACAAGGTGGTCCGCTCCACCCATGGCGTGAACTGCACCGGGTCGTGCTCGTGGAAGATCTACGTCAAGGACGGCATCATCACCTGGGAGACACAGGAGACCGACTATCCGTCGGTCGGCCCGGACCGCCCGGAATACGAACCGCGCGGTTGTCCGCGCGGCGCCGCCTTCTCCTGGTACACCTACTCGCCGACGCGGGTGCGTTACCCGTACGCGCGCGGTGAGCTCGTGCGGATGTACCGCGAGGCCAAGGCGCGGCTGAAGGATCCGGTGTTCGCGTGGGCCGACATCCAGGCCGATCCCGAGCGCCGCAGGCGCTATCAACAGGCCAGGGGCAAGGGCGGCCTGGTCCGGGTGAGCTGGGCCGAGGCCACCGAGATGATCGCGGCGGCCCACGTGCACACGATCAAGCAGTACGGGCCGGACCGCGTGGCGGGCTTCTCGCCGATCCCGGCGATGTCGATGGTGTCGTTCGCCGCAGGCTCCCGGTTCATCGAGCTGCTGGGCGGCGTGATGACGTCGTTCTACGACTGGTACGCCGACCTTCCGGTCGCCTCGCCCCAAGTGTTCGGCGACCAGACCGACGTGCCGGAGTCCGGTGACTGGTGGGACGCGTCGTACCTGATGATGTGGGGCTCCAACGTGCCGGTGACACGCACGCCGGACGCGCACTGGATGACCGAGGTGCGCTACCGCGGGACCAAGGTCGTCAGCGTCAGCCCCGACTACGCCGACAACACCAAGTTCGCCGACGAGTGGATGCCGTGCGCGGCCGGCACCGACGGTGCGCTGGCCATGGCGATGGGCCACGTGGTGCTCTCGGAATTCTTTGTCAAGCAACGGGTTCCGTTCTTCGTCGACTATGTGCGAAAGTTCACCGACCTGCCGTTCCTGGTCAAGCTCGAGGAGCGTGACGGCATGCTCGTCGCGGGCAAGAACCTCACCGCGGCCGACCTGGGGCACGACACGGAGAACGCGGCGTTCAAACCGGTGCTGCTCGACGGCGCCACCGACACGGTCGCGGTGCCGCACGGCTCCCTGGGTTTCCGCTTCGGCGACGACGGTGTCACCAAGTGGAACCTCGAGCTCGGTGACCTGGTGCCGGCGTTGACGGTGCTGCACCCCTCCGGCGGTGAGACGGCGGAGGTCACGTTCCCGCGCTTCGACACCGTCGACGGCCACGGCGAGACGTTGGTCCGTGGGGTTCCGGTGCGACGCATCGGTGAGCATCTGGTGTGCACCGTGTTCGACCTCATGCTCGCGCAGTACGGTGTGGCGCGCCCCGGGCTGCCGGGCGACTGGCCCACGGGCTATGACGATCCATCCCGGCCGTACACCCCGGCGTGGCAGGAGCAGATTACCGGAGTGGCTGCGGCACAGGCGATCCGGATCGCCAAGGAGTTCGCGCGCAACGCCGAGGAGTCCAACGGCCGGTCGATGATCATCATGGGCGCCGGGATCTGCCAGTGGTTCCACGGCGACGCCACCTACCGCGCGGTGCTCGCGCTGGTGTTGCTCACCGGTGCCATGGGCCGCAACGGCGGCGGTTGGGCGCACTACGTAGGGCAGGAGAAGTGCCGTCCGGTGACGGGCTGGTCGGCGTTGGCGATGGGTACCGACTGGTCGCGTCCGCCGCGCCAGATGCCCGGCACCTCCTACTGGTACGTCCACACCGACCAGTGGCGCTACGACGGCTACCGGGCCGACGCGCTGTCGAGTCCGCACGGCCGCGGCCGGTTCCGGGACCGCCACACCATGGATGTCCTCGCCTCGTCGACAGCGATGGGCTGGAGCCCGTTCTATCCGCAGTTCGACCGCTCGAGCCTGGACGTCGCCGACGACGCCCGCGAAGCCGGGCAGGACGTCGCCACCTACGTCACCGAACAACTCGCCGCGGGGGAACTCAAGCTGGCCGTCACCGATCCCGACAACCCGGCGAACTGGCCGCGGGTGCTGTCGGTGTGGCGGGCCAACCTCCTCGGTTCGTCGAGCAAAGGCAACGAGTACTTCCTGCGACACCTGCTGGGTACCGACTCCAATCTGCAGGCCGCGCCGACTCCGGAGTCGTTGCGGCCCAACGACATCGCGTGGACGACGGATATCCCGGAGGGCAAGCTCGACCTGCTCATGTCGATCGACTTCCGGATGACCTCCACCACGCTGCTCTCCGACGTGGTGCTGCCCGCGGCCACCTGGTACGAGAAGCACGACCTGTCGAGCACCGACATGCACCCGTACGTGCACGCGTTCAACCCGGCCGTCGACCCGCCGTGGGAGACCCATTCCGATTTCGAGGCGTTCGGTGCCATCGCCCGGGCGTTCAGCTCGCTGGCGGCCAAGCATCTCGGGGTGCGCAATGACGTGGTGCTCGGGGCGCTGCAACACGACACGGCCGGCGCGATGGCGTATCGCGGTGGAGTCGAGAACGATTGGCGTGCCACCGGGCAGACACCGGCGCCGGGAAAGACGATGGGCCCACTGGCTGTGGTGGAACGCGACTATCCGGCGGTCGCCGAGAAGTGGGCGACCTTGGGACCGCTCGTGGAGCGCCTCGGCCTGACGACCAAGGGCATCACCTTCCACCCCGACAAGGAAGTCGAGGAGCTGGCTGCCAAGTTCGGCGTGATGAACTCCGGTCGCGCACAGGGCCGCCCGGCGATCAACACCGCCGAGCGGATGGCCGAGGCGATCCTGGCGCTGTCCGGCACGACCAATGGCCGGCTGGCCGTGCAGGGGTTCCGCGAGCTGGAGCGACGCACCGGCCGGCGACTGGTGCATCTGGCCGAGGGCAGCGAGGAACGCCGGATCACGTTCGCCGACACCCAGGCCCGGCCCGTTCCCGTGATCACCAGCCCCGAGTGGTCCGGCAGCGAGACCGGCGGCCGCCGGTATGCCCCGTTCACCGTCAACATCGAGGAACTCAAACCGTTCCACACGCTGACCGGCCGCATGCACTTCTACCTCGACCACGACTGGCTCGAGGAACTCGGCGAGCAGCTGCCGATCTACCGTCCGCCGCTGGACATGTCGCGGTTGTTCGGCGCGGCCGCGGTCGGTGCGCACGACGGGGTGGCGCTGACCGTGCGCTACCTGACCCCGCACTCGAAGTGGTCGATCCACTCCGAGTACCAGGACAACCTGTTCATGTTGTCGTTGTCGCGCGGCGGCCCGACCATGTGGATGAGCCCGGTGGACGCCGCGAAGATCTCGGTGCGCGACAACGACTGGGTCGAGGCGGTGAACCGCAACGGCGTGCTGGTGTGCCGGGCGATCGTGTCGCACCGGATGCCCGAGGGCGTGGTGTTCGTCTACCACGCACAGGAGCGCACCATCGACGTGCCGCTGACCGAAACCACCGGCAAGCGCGGGGGCATCCACAACTCGCTGACCCGCCTGCTCATCAAGCCCAGTCACCTCGCCGGCGGCTACGCCCAGATGTCGTTCGCGTTCAACTATCTCGGCCCGACCGGCAACCAGCGCGACGAGGTGACCGTGGTGCGCCGGCGCAGCCAGGAGGTGAGCTACCAGTGAAAGTCATGGCGCAGATGGCGATGGTGATGAACCTCGACAAATGCATCGGCTGCCACACGTGTTCGGTGACGTGCAAACAAGCCTGGACCAACCGGCCGGGCACCGAGTACGTCTGGTTCAACAACGTCGAAACCCGTCCGGGAAAAGGCTATCCGCGCACCTATGAAGACCAGGAGCGGTGGCGCGGCGGCTGGGTCCGCGACAAGCGCGGCCGGCTACGGCTTCGCGACGGCGGCCGGCTGAGCAAGCTGCTGCGGATCTTCGCCAACCCGAAGATGCCGAGCATCAGCGACTACTACGAACCATGGACGTATGACTACGAGAACCTGACGAACGCGCCGTTGAGCGACCAGATGCCGGTTGCGCCGCCGCGCAGCCTGATCAGCGGTGAGCCGATGAAGGTCGAATGGTCGGCCAACTGGGACGACAGCCTCGGCGGCTCACCGGAGATCGTGCCGGGCGATCCGGTGCTGCAGAAGGTCAGTGAACAGGTCCGTCTCGAACTCGAGCAGACGTTCATGTTCTACCTGCCGCGCATCTGCGAACACTGCCTGAACCCGTCCTGCGTGGCGTCGTGCCCGTCGGGCGCGATGTACAAGCGCTCCGAGGACGGGATCGTGCTGGTCGACCAGGACCGCTGCCGCGGCTGGCGGATGTGCGTATCCGGATGTCCTTACAAGAAAGTGTATTTCAACCACAAGACCGGCAAGGCCGAGAAGTGCACGTTCTGCTATCCGCGCATCGAGGTCGGGTTGCCGACGGTGTGTTCGGAAACCTGCGTGGGCCGGTTGCGGTACCTGGGCCTGGTGCTCTACGACGTCGACCGGGTGCTGGAGGCGGCGTCGGTCGAGAACGACGCGGACCTGTACGAGGCGCAGAAGTCGATCATCCTCGACCCGCACGACCCGGCGGTGGTCGCCGGCGCCCGGTCCGAAGGCATCTCGGAGGAGTGGATCGAGGCCGCGCAGCACTCCCCGGTGTACGCGCTGATCCACCGCTATCAGGTTGCGCTGCCGCTGCATCCGGAGTACCGCACCATGCCGATGGTCTGGTACATCCCGCCGCTGTCGCCGGTGGTCGACGCGGTCGCCCGCGACGGCCACGACGGCGAGGAGTTGGGCAACCTGTTCGGCGCGCTCGACGCGCTGCGCATTCCGATCGAGTACCTCGCCGGGCTGTTCACCGCCGGCGACACCGCGGTGGTCGAGGGCGTGCTGCGCCGACTGGCCGCGATGCGCTCCTACATGCGCGACATCAGCCTCGGCCGGGAGACCCAGCCGCACATCCCGCAGGCCGTCGGGATGACCGAAGAGCAGATCTACGAGATGTACCGGCTGCTCGCGCTTGCGAAATACGAAGAGCGGTACGTCATTCCGACCGCGTACGTCGCCGATGCGCACGCACTCGAGGCGCAGGCGCTCGAGGAGCCGGGCTGCTCGCTGTCGTTCGAGGGCGGCCCGGGCATGTACGAGTCGGGCCCGTTCGGCGAGGCGAGCGGCGAGCCGGTCCCGGTGGCGGTGGAGAGCTTCCACGCGCTGCAGCACCGGCAGACCAGCGAGGGCATCGCCGTCACCGAGTCGCGCCCGTCGCGGGTCAACCTGCTCAACTGGGACGGCCGCGGCGAGCCCAGCGGAATCTTCCCCGCCCGGAGTCCGGAATAGTGAAACTACGCCGCTCTCAACGAGATTGTTCGCTCGAGCATCGGCTCGTGTGGCAGGCGGCCGCGTTGCTGCTGGCCTATCCGGATGACCAGTTGGCCGACCGGCTGGCGACGGTCGAGCAACTGCGCGGCCACCTCGCGGGCCGGCCGGCCGAGCTGCTCGACGCCACCGTCGCCGCGTTGCGGACCGCCGACCCGATGCGCGCGCAGATCGACTACGTCGACACCTTCGACCTCAAACGCCGCTGCACGATGTACCTGACCTACTGGACCGCCGGCGACACCCGCAACCGCGGCAACCACATGCTCGCGTTCGCGCGCGCCTACCGCGGGGCCGGTGTCGAGCCGCCGCAGCGCGAAGCGCCCGACTATCTGCCGGTGGTGCTCGAGTTCGCCGCCACCGTCGACCCCAGCGCGGGCCGACGGCTCCTCGCCGGGCACCGGGTGCCGATCGACTTGCTCCGCGACGCGCTGGAGCAGTCGCGGTCGCCGTACGCCAACGCGGTGGCCGCCGTCTGCGAGACGCTCCCGTCGCCCACCGACGCGGAGACCAAGCGGGCGCTGCAGCTTGCTGCGGCCGGCCCACCGACCGAATCGGTTGGGCTGCAACCATTCACATTGACGGTGCCGCCGCGACGGACCCAGGGAGTTTGAGATGTCGGGTTGGGAGATCTTCTGGGACGTCGTGCCGTACGTGACGCTCGCGATCGTCGCGGTCGGGATCTGGTGGCGGTACCGCTACGACAAGTTCGGCTGGACCACCCGCTCGTCGCAGCTCTACGAATCGCGGTTGCTGCGCATCGGCAGCCCGATGTTCCACTTCGGCATTTTGGTGGTGATCGTCGGGCACATCATCGGGTTGGTCATCCCCGAGTCGTGGACCGACGCGGTCGGGCTCAGCGACCACGCCTACCACGTACAGGCGATGGTGCTCGGCGCCATCGCCGGCATCACCACGCTGGTGGGCATCGCGCTGCTCGTCTTCCGTCGCCGCACCACGGGCCCGGTCTTTCTGGCCACCACCCTCAACGACAAGGTGATGTATCTGGTGCTGGTGCTGGCGATCGTCGCCGGGCTGGCGTGCACGCTGATCGGCGCGACGCCCGTCGGCGCCGAACACGACTACCGGCAGACCGTCTCGCCGTGGTTCCGGTCGATCTGGATCCTGCAACCGCGCGGCGACCTGATGGCGCAGGCGCCGCTGTGGTTCCACATCCACGTGATGATCGCGTTGACGTTGTTCTGCCTGTGGCCGTTCACGCGGCTGGTGCACGTGTTCAGCGCGCCGATCGGCTACCTGTTCCGGCCCTACATCGTCTATCGCAGCCGCGACGTCGTCGACCGGGGCGAGCTGGTCGGTTCGCGGCCGCACCGGCGCGGGTGGTGACTCAGCCGCCGTGCACCACCACGCAGCACCGGCCTTCCTGCGGGTTCAGTTCCGCATGGGCCTCCGACTCCGGACTTCCCTCGATCACTCCCTCGATCAGCTGAAGGTTCAGCCCGCACACGACCTCGAGGTGGTCCTTCGCGACTGAGTGGAACGGGCAGTTGCGCAGCGTGACACATCCGTCGGCGTCAGCTTGGGGCAGGTATCCGCAGTCGCGCAACGCCGCCAGCACGTCGCCGTCGGCGTCGACCGCAGCCCGTCGCCCCGTTTCGCGGGCGGCGTCGTTCAACGCCGAGCGGACCGATCCCCCGGCGTCCTGCTCGATCGACGCGACAAGCAACCGCGCGAGCAACAGGTAGTCGCGGGGCGGCACGCTGACGACGATCTCCTGTGTTGTACGGGAGTAGAGCTTGGCCGGGCGCCCGGCACCCGGGCCACCGCGCCCGGGCGGACGCTGATAGCTCACGGCGAGCAGGCCGGCCTCGGCGAGCTTGTCGAGGTGGTAGGCCGCCAGTGTCCGACCGATTCCCACGGCGGCGGCCGCCGCGTCACGCGTTACCGGGGCGTCATGGTCCACGACGTACTCGTGCAACCGGCGGCGCAGCGGGTCATCGAGGCTGTTCAGCGCCGCCAATGAGATGGGGTCGTCGAAGCGGCGGGCCATGCCGAAACTCTAACACCAACAAGTATTGACAAACGGCCCGAGCAGGTGTGGTCTAAAAGACGTCATAGTTTGTTTTAGAAAGGGGTTGCCATGACCACTTCCGACGTCCGACCCGGGACCGGTACTACGACGGCAGGACCGCTGGACCGAGCCCGCTCCGATCCGGCCTATGCGGCCTACCTACTGCTTCGGGTGGGCTTCACCGTGCTGCCGATCGTGATGGGGCTCGACAAGTTCACCAACCTGCTGACCGACTGGGAGGGCTACCTCGCGCCGTGGATCGTCGACATCAGCCCGTTCACCGCGCACCAGACGATGCTCATCGTCGGGGTGATCGAGATCGTCGCCGGCGTCGCGGTGGCGGTCAAACCCCGCTACGCCGCGTACGTCGTCGCACTGTGGCTGGCCGGCATCATCGTCAACCTGGTGACCTACTCGGGCTTCTACGACATCGCGCTGCGTGATTTCGGCCTGCTGCTCGGCGCCTTGACCCTCGGACGCCTGGCCGCGGTGTACGACGCGCCCTGGCACCGCCGCGCCACCGGGTAGTGCCGCCGACCGCACAGCCGTAGGGACTTTGGTCCTCGAAACAGCAGTCCTTCGACCCGCGACCCCCATGCTCCGCGATTCCTACACTGCGGCAATGACCTACGTGATCAGCAGTGCCTGCGTCGATGTGATGCACAAGTCGTGTGTGGCCGAGTGCCCGGTGGATTGCATCTACGAAGGCGCGAGAGTCATGTACATCAATCCCGACGAGTGCGTGGACTGCGGCGCATGCAAGCTGGCGTGCGAGGCCGACGCGATCTACTACGAGACCGACCTGCCCGCCGACGAGCAGCAGCACCTCGCCGATAACGCCGCGTTCTTCGCCGAGGTGCTGCGCGGCCGTGACGCGCCCCTGGGAACTCCCGGCGGCGCCGCCGGACTCGGCGCGGTGGGAGTGGACACCCCGCTGATCGCGGCGATGGCCCACGGTTGACGGCCGAAGTAGGGACCTAAGCCCCTACTGCCGCCCGCGCCGGCGTCCGACAGTAGAAGCATGGAGCAACTCACGACGCTGGACGCGGGATTCCTGCAAGCCGAAGACTCTGACCCTCACGTGAGCCTCGCGATCGGGGCGATCGCGGTCCTGGCCGGCCCGATGCCCGACTTCGACACGCTCGCAACCGAACTCGCCGAGCGGCTGCTGGCTGTCCCGCGCTTCCGGCAGACCCTGCGCACGCATGCGCTCGATCTGGGCGCGCCGGAGTGGATCGACGACGAGGTCGACGTCAGCCACCACATCCGTCGCGCGGCGTTGCCCCGCCCCGGCGACGACGCGGCGTTGTTCCGCTGGAGCGCCGAAGTCATGGAGCGACGGCTGGACCGCGACCGCCCGCTGTGGGAGTGCTGGATCGTCGACGGCCTGGCGTACAACCGGTGGGCGATCCTGATGAAGATCCACCACTGCATCGCCGACGGTGTGGCGGCGACGCATCTGCTGACCCAGCTCTGTGACGGCCGTGGCGGCGAGACCTTCGCGACGGACATCCGCGCCGCGCACGCACCTGCGCCGCGCGGCCTACGGCTACCGACGTTGTCCCTGAACCCCGTCGACTGGATGACGTCGGCGTGGCGGACGTCGCGCGGGGTGACGTCCGCCACCACCCAGGCGCTGCAGGGCGCCGTGGAGATCGCGGGTGGACTGTTGCGGCCCGCGGCCACGTCGTCACTGACCGGACCGGTGACCGACATGCGCCGGTACGCCTCCGTCGAGGTGAGCCTGGCCGACGTCCACCGGATCTGCGACCGCTTCGAGGTGACGGTCAACGATGTTGCGCTGGCAGCGATCACGGACAGCTTCCGGACGATGCTGATGCGTCGCGGCGAGGAGCCCCGGCGCAATTCGCTGCGCACCCTGGTGCCGGTGTCGGTGCGGTCCAACGACGCTTCCGACAAGCCGGACAACCGCGTCTCGCTGATGCTGCCGTACCTGCCCGTCGACAAGGCCGACCCGATCCAGCAGCTGCGCACCGTGCACGATCGGCTGACCAAGACCAAGGCGAGCGGACAGCGCGAAGCCGGCAACATCTTCATCGCCGCCGCCAACGTGATCCCGTTCGCGCTGACGGCGTGGCTGGTCCGGGCGCTGACCCGGCTCCCCCAGCGCGGGATCGTCACGTTGGCGACGAACGTGCCCGGGCCCCGTAAGCGGTTGCAGCTGATGGGCCGTGAGGTCGTCCGCCTGCTGCCGGTGCCGCCGCTGGCGCTTCAGCTGCGGACCGGCATCGCGATGCTGAGCTACGCCGACCACCTCGCGTTCGGCATCATCGGCGACTACGACGCCGCGCCCGACGTCAACGAGCTCGCCGACGGCATCGAACAGGCCGTGAGCCGGCTCACCGATCTGAGCATCGGTCACTGGCGTTCCACCCCGGTCGGTACCCTGGCGCTGGTCCAAGGAGGTTGATCGCAGTGACCAAAGGCCAGGAGCTCGAGACCCTCAACCGCAGGCAGTGCCTGGATCTGTTGCAGGCAGTCCGGGTGGGCCGGCTCGTCTTCACCGAGGACGCGCTGCCCGCGGTGCAGCCGGTGAACTTCCGGTTGTGGCATGACGATGTCGTGATCCGGGTCGCCGGGGGGCCGAAACTGGCCGCCGCCACCGACAATCAGGTGGTTGCCTTCCAAGCCGACGAACTCGACGCGGACCTGCGCACCGGGTGGAGTGTGACCGTCGTCGGACACGCAGAGCCGATCACCGCGGTGGATCAGCTGGTGGAGTTGGCCGGTACGTTTCTTCAGCCGTGGGTCGAGGGGCGCCGCGACCACTTCGTGCGGATCCGCACCGAGAAGATGACCGGACGCCGGTTCCGGGAACGCGGTCTGCCGCACTATCGCGGGGCGGACGAAGATGCGTCCTGACATCGCGGGTGGACCGCACCGGCCATGACCACGACGGTCGACATCGGAGTGATCGCGAACGCCGTCGAGTTGGCTTGCCGCGCTCCGTCGTTGCACAACAGCCAACCCTGGCGCTGGATCGTCTCCAAAGGTTCGATCGAACTGCACGCCGACCGCAGCCGGGTGATCCGCTCGGCGGACGACTCGGGCCGTGAAGCGCTCATCGGCTGCGGCGCGGCGCTCGACCACTTCCGCGTCGCGATGGCGGCCGCCGGCTGGGACACCGCCGTCGAGACGTTCCCCGATCCGGACAGCCTCGACCACCTCGCGTCGGTCACCCTGCGCCCGCGACAGTCCGTCCCTTCGGTGATGCGCGAACGCGCCGACGCAATCCTGCGACGGCGCACGGACCGGCTGCCGTTCCGAGCGCCCGACGAACCGCTGGAACTCCTACTGGCGAACGCGTCCGACTCCTTCGTCGACATCCTCGCCGCCCAAGCGCATGCCGAGCTGGCCGAAGCGGCTCGACTCACCGAGTCGCTGCGCTCCAACGACGATCTCTACCATCGCGAACTGCAGTGGTGGACTGCGCCGTTCCGACTTTCCGAGGGCGTTCCGCCGAGCGCCCTGGTGTCGGAGTCGGAGCGCCGGCGGGTCGGCGTCAACCGGAACTTCCGGCCCAGCGGACACCTCGACCGCCGACCGGCGACGGCCCGGGATCAAGCGCACATTCTGGTGCTCTCCACGCCCGCCGACACACGAGAGGACGCCTTCAACTGCGGCCAGGCCCTGTCGAGGTTGCTGCTCGACCTCACGGTGGCCGGAATGGCGACCTGCACGATGACCCACCTCACCGAGATCGAGGCCGGTCGCGAGGTCGTCCGGCGGCTGACGGGGCGCGACGCGGTGCCGCAGGTGTTGATTCGCGTCGGCAGAGCACCCACGATCGAGGACACGCCGGCACCGACCCCGAGGCGGTCGGTGCGCGAAGTGATGGAGACTCGCCGCTAACGGCGTTGAGTTGGGAGGGACTTCAGGTGGTCACGGTCTTCTTGGTCGACGACCATGAGGTCGTCCGACGCGGCCTGGTCGACCTGCTGGGCTCGGACCCGGAGCTGGAGGTCGTCGGCGAGGCCGGGTCGGTGGCCGAGGCCATGGTCCGGATCCCGGCTCTGCGACCCGATGTCGCGGTCCTCGACGTGCGACTGCCCGACGGCAACGGCATCGAGCTGTGCCGAGACCTGTTGTCCGACCTGCCAGATCTGCGTTGCCTGATGTTGACGTCGTACACCTCCGACGAGGCGATGCTCGACGCGATCCTCGCCGGCGCCAGCGGTTTCGTCATCAAGGACATCAAGGGGATGGAACTCGCGCAGGCGATCAAGGATGTCGGCGCGGGCCGATCTCTCCTCGACAACCGGGCCGCTGCGGCGTTGATGGCGAAGCTGCGCGGCTCGGCCGACCGCAAGGACCCGCTGTCCGGGCTGACCGACCAGGAGCGCACACTGCTCGGGCTGCTCGGCGAGGGGTTGACCAACCGGCAGATCGCCGCGCGGATGTTCCTGGCGGAGAAGACGGTCAAGAACTATGTGTCGCGGTTGCTCGCCAAACTCGGCATGGAGCGCCGGACCCAGGCCGCGGTCTTCGCGTCCAAGCTGGACCGCAAACCATGACCGACCGGTCGGATGGCGGCCGGTCGCTGCGAGGCACCTTGTCGCAGTTGCGGCTTCGCGAGCTGCTGGCAGAGGTGCAGGACCGGGTCGGCCAGATCGTCGACGGCCGCGACCGACTCGACGGGCTGGTGGACGCCATGCTGGCGGTCACCTCTGGCCTCGACCTCGACGCGACACTTCGCACGATCGTGCACACCGCGACCGATCTGGTCGACGCGCGATACGGCGCGCTCGGCGTCCGCGGTGACGGCCACGAACTGGTCGAGTTCGTGTACCGGGGCATCGACGAACCCACCCGCGAGCGGATCGGGCACCTGCCCGAAGGGCGCGGCGTGCTCGGCGTCCTGATGGACGACCCGAAACCCATTCGGCTGGAAGACATTCGCCAGCATCCGGCGTCGGTCGGCTTTCCGCCGAACCACCCGCCGATGCGGACCTTCCTCGGGGTTCCGTTGCGAATCCGCGACGAGGTGTTCGGCAATCTCTATCTCACCGAGAAGGCCGACGGCCGGCCGTTCAGCGAGGACGACGAGATACTGGTCGAGGCGTTCGCCGCCGCGGCCGGAATCGCGATCGAGAACGCCCGCCTCTACGAACAGTCCCGGGCGCGGCAGTCATGGATCGAGGCCACCCGCGACATCGCCAACGAGATGCTGTCCGGCGCCGAGCCGGCGGCGGTGTTCGACCTCATCGCGTTGCAGGCGCTGAACCTCACCGGCGCGGACGCCGCGGTCGTCGCGATGCCGGCCGATCCCGACGACCCATCATCGGATGCGGCCGAACTGTCCGTTGCCGCGACCGCGGGGACGCTGTCCGGCGCACCCGTCACCGCTTTTTCCCTGCACGACAACCCGATCGGTCAGGCGTTCCGCGACGGGATGCCACGCAAGTTCGGCTCGGTCGACGTCGGCCTCGGCACCGGCGCGGGACCGGCGCTCGTCCTGCCGCTCCGCACCACCGACACCGTTGCCGGCGTGGTCGCGGCGGTTCGAGGGCGAGACGCGTATCCGTTCACCTCAGAACAACTCGAGATGATGGCCGCCTTCGCCGACCAGGCCACGCTCGCCTGGCAGCTCGCTGCATCGCAGCGCCGGATGCGCGAGCTCGACGTGCTGACCGACCGGGACCGTATCGCGCGCGACCTGCACGACCACGTGATCCAGCGGTTGTTCGCGGTCGGCTTGTCACTGCAGGGCACCATCCCGCGGGCGCGGTCCGCCGAAGTGCAACAACGACTTTCGGATTGTGTGGACAACCTGCAGGAGGTCATCCAGGAGATCAGGACCACGATCTTCAACCTGCAGAGCGACCATTCGGTCGCCACCCGGCTGCGCCAGCGGCTGGACGGCGCGATCGCCGAGTTCTCGGTTCCGGGGCTGCGCACCACCGTCCAGTTCGCCGGGCCGCTCTCGGTCGTCGACGCGACGCTGTCCGACCACGCCGAAGCCGTTGTGCGAGAAGCCGTCAGCAACGCGGTACGGCACGCCGGGGCCACCTCGATGGGCGTCGGCGTCAGGGTGGACGACAACCTCACCATCGAGGTCAGCGATGACGGCCGAGGCTTACCCGACGACGTCACGGGCAGTGGGTTGGCGAACCTGCGCAACCGTGCCCGTGAGGTCGGCGGGGAGTTCACCGTCGAGGGCCGCCCGGACGGCGGAACGCTGCTGCGGTGGTGGGCCCCCCTGACCGGACGCTAGTCGACCGAGTAGTCCGGCCACTCCACCACATCCGACAGCGCGCGCCGCGGAGTCGACGGCAGCGGATCGGCGTTCACCGGCGCCCACCCGATGCGCAACAGCATCTGTGGGTAGCCGCTGTCACCGAAAACGTCCTCCCGCAACGCTTCCCTGGTCTCCGGGATCTCGAGCGGCTCGGTGACCGGGCAGCACGCCAGCCCCAGCGCGGTCGCGGTCAGCAGCGTCAGACTGGTGGCCTCGCCGGCCCGCAGCCTCGCCAGTGGGCTGTCGTCCTTGGTGCCCAGCGCCAGCACGGTCGCCGAGTCGTCCTCCGGCGAGACCTCCGGCGGCTGGGCCAGCGCGGGACCGGCGAAGAGCCGACCCGGTATGGCGGCGTGCGGATTCGACTCGGGGGTGTTGCGAGCCGGGACGCCGGCCAACGATGCGTGGCGTCCGCTCCACGCCGTCAGCTCACGCAGGTAGTCGTCGTCGGCCACATGCTGTTGCACGGCCTCGGCCACGATGTGCTGCAGCTTCGGAAGCAGTGCGACCTCGCGCAGCATCACGCCGCACCGCGCAGCCCGTGCACCCATCAACGCGATGTCGGCCTCCGGGACGCACCACGAGTTGTACAGCCTGCGGTCGGTGCGCCGCCTCGGGATCGCTGCGGCAAGGACGATGTCCACCTCGCCCGGCACCTGCGGGCGCACCTCGATCGAGGCGAGGTGTTGTGGTTCACCAGGATTCGGGAACCGGTGCACCTTGGCATGCCAGCCGAGCGCTGCCAGCGCGACAACCGCGTGGTGCAGGGCGATGCCGCAACTCAGCAG
Organism: Mycobacterium sp. E740; assembly: GCF_001672895.1. GTDB lineage: Bacteria > Actinomycetota > Actinomycetes > Mycobacteriales > Mycobacteriaceae > Mycobacterium. The sequence continues at coordinate 32,288 of NZ_LZKP01000157.1, read as the reverse complement.
CAGGTCGCGGCTGTCCGGATCGACATTGGGCAGGTGCCGGTCCGGATCGGCGTACAGGTGCAGGCTCTCGTCGCACACCCGCCACCGCCACGGCTGCGAATTGTGGATGGACGGCGCCCTGGTCGCGAGCGACAACGCCGTGCGGATGGTGTCGTGATCGGGAAAGTGAGCGTTCATGGCGGTTCGTGCTTCCTGTGTGAGAGTTTCGTTCTCGTACTCCACACTCGTCTCAGGCGACGCGGCCGGCTAGGGACGAAGGTCCTCAGTCGGCGATGGAAAGCGCGATCCCGTCGAGGATGTCGTGTTCGCTGACGGTCAGCTCGTCGATGCCGGCCCGCTCGCGCAACGCGTGCGCCAGCTCCTCGACGATGATCGCGCCGCCGCCGATGACGTCGACGCGGCCCTCGTGCATAGGCCCGAGCGCCGCGCGCTCGACACGTGGCATCGCGATCAATCCGTCGCACACCGTGAGCAGTTCGCCGAACGGAACCCGCGACAGGTGGATGGCGGCCGGGTCGTACGCCGGCAGCTGCTGCGCCAACGCCGACAGCGTGGTCATGGTGCCCGCCACGCCGACCCAGGTGCGGGCCCGTTCGACCGGCACGGCGCGGAACGCTTCAGCCAGACCCTCGCGGACCACCTCTCGCGCAGCCGCGACCTCGGCGGCCGTCGGCGGATCCGAGTGCAGGCACCGCTCGGTCAGCCGGACGCAACCGATGTCGGCCGAGTGGCTGGCGACGACGCCGGCGCCGTCCGATGAGCCCAGCACCACCTCCGTCGATCCGCCGCCGAGATCGACCACCACGAAAGGGGCTGCAGCCGAGTCCAATTCGTCGATCGCGCCGCGGAACGACAACGCGGCCTCCTCGGTGCCCGTGATCACCTCGGCGACGGCGCCCGGCACCACCTCGCCCAGCACCTCGGCTGTCATCTCGAAGAACACGTCACGGTTGGCGGCGTCCCTGGTCGCCGATGTCGCGACCATCCGCACCGCCGACACGTCGTGGCGGCGCATCAGCTCGACATAGTCGGCCAGCGCCACCCTGGTGCGCGCCAGCGCGTCGGCGGCGAACTGCCCTGTGGCGTCGACTCCTTGACCCAGCCGGACGATCCGCATCTCACGGTGCACGTCGGTCAGGCCGCCCTCGAGGCAATCGGCGATCAGCAGACGGATCGAGTTGGTACCGCAGTCGACAGCCGCGACCCTAGTCACGGGCCCACCTCCCGGGCTCGAGGATTCCCGCCATCGCGGGGTCGTCGGCCAACGCGGCCAGCGCCTCGTCGCCGAGCGGATTGGTGCCCGGACCCTTCGCCAGCGAGTGGGCCATCAGCACGTGCAGGCACTTGACCCGGTCCGGCATGCCGCCGCCGGAGAACGACGTGCCCAACGGTTCGATCGCGTCCCGCTCGGCGAGGTACGACTCGTGCGCGCTGCGGTATGCCTGTGCCAGTTGCGGATCGGCCGTCAACCGCTGCGTCATCTCACGCATCAGACCGGAGGACTCCAGCCTGCTCGCGGCCGCCGTCAGCGCGGGATGTGTCAGGTAGTACAACGTCGGAAACGGTGTTCCGTCAGGAAGTTTCGGCGAGGTCTTGACGACGCCGGGCTCGCCGTTGGGGCACCGGTAGGCGATCTCGAGGACGCCGCGGGGCTCACGGCCCAACTGCCGCGCGACGGCGTCGAGGTCCGCGGGCTCAACCACCGGGTGCTGGCGTTGGTTGAGGGGCGCCGGGCGCGGCCGGCGACACCACCGGCGGCGGCGCGGGCGAAATCCCGTGCGGCGCATCGGCAATCGTGCCCCACAGGGCGGTGTACCACGGCTGGTCGCGGTTCACCGTTGCCGGCCCTTGGTCCGGTGTGCCCGGCACCGCGGCATTCGCGGGCAGCTGCACCTGGTACGGGATCTCGCCGGGCATGACGAAGCCGAGGCGCTCGCGGGCCTGCGCGGCGACGAACACCGGGTCGGCCAGCTTCACCTTCTGTTGCTCGAGATCGGCGATCTGGGCCCGCAGCTGCTCCTCGGTGGCCTTCAGTTGCTTCATCTCGGTGCGCTGAGCGAAATAGGTACGCACCGGCCCGGCGATGGTCAACGTCAGCACGCACACCACCGCCGCCAGGATGGCCGCGCGCCGCGCCGCCGACCCGAACCGTTGCTCGGACTGCCGTTCGGCCGAGTCGGCGATGGCGCGCCGGATGACGACGCTGGTCTCGGCCGGGCTCGCTTCGTCCTCGGATTCAGCCGCCGCGCGCGATTCGGCTGCGCGCGCCTCGCGGCGTGCCGCCGTGCGCGGACGGCCCTTTCCCGTGTCACCGGCCTTACCCGACTTACCGGGTCGGGAGGTCGGTGACCGACGTTTCGGGTCGGGCCGTTTCGCTTCGGGCACGGGCTATCCCACGGGCTACTTCGGGTCCACGGCGAACCGGGGGAACGCCAGGTCCCCGGCGTAGCGGGCGGCGTCGCCGAGGTTCTCCTCGATGCGCAGCAGCTGGTTGTACTTCGCGACGCGTTCACTGCGGGCGGGCGCGCCGGTCTTGATCTGCCCGCTGCCCACCGCCACCGAGAGATCGGCGATCGTGGTGTCCTCGGTTTCGCCGCTGCGATGGCTCATCATCGTGCGGTATCCGCTGTTGTGGGCGAGCGCCACCGCGTCGAGCGTCTCGGTCAGCGTGCCGATCTGGTTGACCTTGACCAGAAGCGCGTTGGCGGCGCCGCGCTGGATGCCGTCCTCGAGCCGCTCGGGGTTGGTGACGAACAGGTCGTCGCCGACGAGCTGAACGCGGTCCCCGATCGCCGCCGTCAACGCGATCCAGCCGTCCCAGTCGTCCTCCGAGAGCGGATCCTCGATCGAGACCAGCGGATAGGTGTCGAGCAGCCCCGCGTAGAACTGGCCCATCGCCTCGGCGCTGCGCACCTCGTTCTCGAAGCTGTAGCCCTGCTCGTCGGAGTGGAACTCGGTGGCGGCCACGTCGAGGGCGAGCGCCACGTCGGAGCCGGCTTTGAAGCCCGCTGCCTCGATCGCCGACAGGATCAGGTCGAGCGCGGCCTTGGTACCGGCCACGTCGGGGGCGAAACCGCCTTCGTCACCCAGCCCGGTCGAGAGCCCCTGCTTCTTGAGCACCGACTTGAGCGAGTGGTAGACCTCGGCACCCCAGCGCAGTGCCTCCTTGAACGACGCCGCCCCGATCGGCGCGACCATGAACTCCTGCACGTCCACCCCGGTGTCGGCATGCGCGCCGCCGTTGAGGATGTTCATCATCGGCACCGGCAGGATGTGGGCGTTCGGGCCGCCGATGTAGCGGAACAAGTCGAGGTCGGCGGCGTGCGCGGCGGCCTTGGCGACGGCCAGCGAAGCGCCCAGGATCGCGTTCGCCCCGAGCCGCGACTTGTCGGGGGTGCCGTCGAGATCGAGCAGTGCCTGGTCCACCAGCCGCTGGTCGTCGGCCTGCAGTCCGATGATCGCGGGCCCGATCTCGTCGAGCACGGCTTCCACGGCTTTCTCGACGCCCTTCCCGCCGTAGCGGGAGCCGCCGTCGCGCAGTTCCACCGCCTCGTGCTCACCCGTCGAGGCGCCCGACGGCACCGCGGCCCGGGCGAACGAGCCGTCTCCCAGCAGAACCTCGACCTCGACCGTCGGGTTCCCCCGGGAGTCGAGAATCTCTCGGGCTCCGACCTGATCGATAGTGGGCACTGGCGTCTCCTTGGTCGTGTTGGTGCGCGTCAAACGACGAGCCTAGAGCGTCGGTGTCCGACCGGCGTGTCTAGAGGGGGTGTCCGTTCGCGTACGCGGTCGCCCAGTCCCGCACGGTCCGTGCGTACTGGTCGGAGAGGTTGTAGGCGCGCAACGCGTTCATCCATCCGCGCGGCGTCGACAGGTCCTTGCCCGTCCAGCACAGATAGCCCGCCGCCGACAGCGCCGCGTCGTCGATGTTGTCGGCGCTGATCTGGCCGTCGTTGTTGGCGTCGACGCCGTAGAGCCGCCAGGTCTCCGGGATGAACTGCATCGGACCCATCGCGCGCGCGAACGGCGAATCTCCGTCGTGGCTGATCGCGGCGTCGTCGAGGATCTCCAGGTTTCCGTTGGTGCCGTCCAGCCACACCCCCCGAATAGGCGGCTCGACGTCGCCGTTCGGCTGGATCGCCGCGCCGCGATACGTGCCGTGGTGGCTTTCCACCTGCCCGATGCCCGCCAACGTCGTCCACGCGAGCTTGCAGTTCGGGTTCTCCACCTCCGCCACCCGGGCCGCGTACGCGTACGCCTCGAGCGCCTGGACCGGTATGCCCAGGGCCGGCGCCCGCTCCGCGGCCCACGCATGGAGCTGATCGGCCGGGCGGCCCTTGGCGTAGGTGTCGATCTTGGGCACCGGATCACCCGCCGGGGGCGGCACGCCCTCAGGGATGGGGGTGCCCAGCTGCCATGAGCAACTAGAAGCCAAGAGCAGCGCCGTCGCCCCCAATACGGCGACAGCACGCAGCCAACGCACCGGCGACACCAGATCCCCTCAACCAACTTCGGTTGCTGCCCATGTTCCCACGCGTTCGGGACATGGCGGCTCAGCGGTGAGAGCGATTCGGGTGCGCAAAATGATCGTTCGGCGACGGTTAACGCGCCGAATCCCCCGTCCGGACGGCCTCGGCTGCTTCCTCGACCACTTCCTCGGCCGATTCATCGGCCACTTCTGCCTCACTGGCCTCAGCGGCTTCGTGCGGCCTGTCGGACGGCCAGTGCGCGCGCCACTCTTCTTCGGTCACCCGGCCCAGAGGCGCGGCGTCGAGTTCGTCGGGCACCACGTCTGCGCGCCGGCCCGCGGTGATCGCGCGTTCGGTCCACCGCACCGTCTCCATGAACCGCAACACAGCGGACCGCAGCGCGTTCTCGGCGTCGCCGGCCATCCACACCGTCACCGACGTGACCGCCTTGGGGATCAGGTCGGCGGGAAACCCGGCCGCGGTCACTCGTTCAATGACCTTCTGCGCCAACGCAAGCGCCGGCTGGGCCGTCGGCACATCGTCCATCACGGAGTGGCGCGGCTTCTCGAGCGCCTTGCGCTGTTCCCACTGCGCCAACTGCTCTTCGAGCGAGATCGGCTGACCGGCGAGCACTGCGGGCACCCGATTGCCCAGCTTGCGCACAAGCGAGTCCGCGACGTCGTCGATCCCGAACGCGTTCTGCGGCGAGTCCTCGGCGATGCGCGCGTGAAAAAGCACCTGCAGCAACACATCTCCGAGCTCGTCACGCAACGCATGGGCATCGCCGCTGTGGACCGCGTCGAAGACCTCGTAGGTCTCCTCGAGCAGATAGCGCCGCAGCGAGTCGTGCGTCTGCTCGCTCTCCCACGGTCCCGAGATGCGCAGTTTGTCCATCATCGCGACGGCGTCCACGAGGCGCTCCCCCGGCACGGCGTCGGGCGCGGAGATCACCTTGTCCCCGGCGGCCAACCGGGCCCGGACCGCGGGGTGACCCCGGTCCGAGGACAGCAGCACGGGAGCGGCTTCCTCTTCCGGCGCGCCGGAAAAGCATGGCCGCGCCGCAGGCAACGACCAGGGCACCTTGACCGGCATCTCCTCGGTGTACTGGACATCGCCGGCGAGCAGGCCGATCGCGTCGACGGGAATCAGCGAGGGGCGGCGGGGGTCGACCAGAACGACGGTCATCGGGTGCACCCCCTCACGCGTTTCGACGAGATCGCTGATCTCTCGGTTATACCAACATCAGGCCCCGACTCGTGCCGGCGCAGTCAGGCCGATGACTCCGGCAACGCCGTGATGTCGACACTGCCCTGCGGCTTCCCGTCCAGCGCGAGCACCAGATCGGCGACCATCTGCGCCAGTTCGAGGTCGCGGATCCTCGGCGCACCGACGCCGTCGCCCGCCCGCGGGATCGGCACCTGAACCGTCGACGTGGTGGCCCGGTAGTTGGCGCTCGGATACATCCGCTTGAGCCGAAGTTGCTGCGAGTCCATCAACTGCAACGGCGACAAGCGCACCGTCGACTCCGACACCGAGCTGACCTCGGTGATGCCGGACGCCTTGAGCAACAACCGCAACCGGGCGACGGCCACCAGGCGCCGCGCGGGCTCAGGCAGCGGCCCGTACCGGTCGACCAGTTCCTCGACGACGGCGTCCACCGCGGCGTCGTCGGCGGCGGCCGCCAGCCTGCGATAGCCCTCCAGCCGCAGCCGGTCGCTGCCGATGTAGTCCGGCGGCAGGTGCGCGTCGATGGGCAGGTCGATCCGCACGTCCTTCGGTTCTTCCGGCGCGGCAACGGTTTTCCCGTCCGCCGCCGCCCGGTACGCCTCGACGGCCTCGCCGACCAGGCGCACGTAGAGGTCGAAGCCGACGCCGGCGACGTGACCGGACTGCTCGGCGCCGAGCACGTTGCCCGCGCCGCGGATCTCCAAGTCCTTGAGCGCGACGGCCATTCCCGCGCCCAGTTCGTTGTTCTGCGCGATGGTCGCCAACCGGTCGTAGGCGGTCTCGGTGAGCGGAACCTCGGGCGGATAGAGGAAATACGCATAGCCGCGTTCGCGGCTGCGCCCGACCCGGCCGCGCAGCTGATGTAGCTGGGACAGGCCGAACGTGTCGGCGCGTTCGACGATCAACGTGTTGGCGTTGGAGATGTCCAGGCCGGTCTCGACGATCGTCGTGCAGACCAGGATGTCGAATTCGCGGTTCCAGAATCCCTCGACGGTGCGCTCGAGTTGCTCTTCGGGCATCTGGCCGTGTGCCACGACGACACGGGCCTCCGGTACCAGCGCCTGTAGGCGCGCGGCGGCCTGATCGATCGAGCGCACCCGGTTGTGGATGTAGAACGCCTGCCCGTCACGCAGCAACTCGCGACGCAGCGCCGCCGCGATCTGCTTGTCATCGTGCGGCCCGACGTAGGTCAGTACCGGATAACGCTCCTCGGGTGGGGTGAGGATCGTCGACATCTCCCGGATGCCGGCCAGGCTCATCTCCAGCGTGCGTGGGATCGGGGTGGCGCTCATGGTCAGCACGTCGACGTGGGTGCGCATCGACTTGATGTGCTCCTTGTGCTCGACGCCGAAGCGCTGCTCCTCGTCGACCACGACCAGGCCGAGGTCCTTCCACGTCACGCCGGTCTGCAGCAACCGGTGGGTGCCGATCACGATGTCGACGCTGCCGTCCTTCATGCCCGCGAGCACCGCTTTGGACTCGGCGGGCGTGGTGAACCTGCTCAGACCCTTCACGGTCACCGGGAACCCGGCCATGCGCTCGGAGAAGGTCTGCAGGTGCTGATCGGCCAGCAGCGTCGTCGGCACCAGCACCGCCACCTGCTTGCCGTCCTGCACCGCCTTGAACGCCGCCCGCACCGCGATCTCGGTCTTGCCGTAGCCGACGTCGCCGCAGATCACCCGGTCCATCGGGATCGGCTTCTCCATGTCGCCCTTGACCTCGGTGATCGCGGTCAGCTGGTCGACGGTCTCGGTGAAGCCGAACGCGTCCTCCATCTCGGCCTGCCACGGGCTGTCGGGGCCGAACGCGTGGCCGGGCGAGGCTTGGCGCTTGGCGTACAGCGACACCAACTCCTGCGCGATCTCCCTGACCGCGCGGCGCGCCTTGGTCTTGGTGTTCGTCCAGTCGCTGCCGCCGAGCCTGCTCAAGGTCGGCGACTCGCCGCCGACGTACCGGCTCAGCTGGTCGAGCGAATCCATCGGCACGTAGAGCTTGTCAGCCTTCTGACCCCGCTTGGACGACGCGTATTCGAGCACCAGGTACTCGCGTCGGGCGCCGCCGACGACGCGCTCGGTCATCTCGACGAACCGGCCGATGCCGTGCTGGTCGTGGACCACCAGGTCGCCGGCCGTGAGCGCCAGCGGATCGACGACGTTGCGTCGCTTGGCGGCCAGCTTCTTGCCCTCGGTGGCGGTGACGCGGTTGCCGGTCAGGTCGGTCTCGGTGATCACGACGAGATTCGCGCCGGGGATCACCACACCGTCGTGCAGCGGGCCCTTGAACACGCCGACGACGCCTTCTTTCAGCGGGGCGCCGGCCTCCAAAAGTATTGCGGGCGTGTCTGATTCGCCGAGCTGCTCGACGACGCGCTGTGCGGTGCCCGCGCCGGGGGTCACGATCGCGGCGTAGCCACCGATCACGACGTGGGCGCGCAGCATCGCGAAGATCTCGGTGATGTTGCTCTGCTGGCCACGGGCCGAGGGCGCCGGCCGGAGGTCGACCTCGAGGGCGTTCTCGTCAGACAGCTGGCTCAGCGTCCACCACGGATGCCCGCAGGTCCGGGCGGCGGCCCGTGCGTCGTCGAGTTCGACGAACCCCGATGCGCCCAGCGCCTCCAGATCGATCGGGGCATCGCCGCCGACTGCGGCAGTCGACCAGGACGCCTCCAGGAACTCGCGACCGGTCTTGATCAGGTCGGCGGCCCGGGTGCGGACCTTCTCCGGGTCGCAGATCAACAGCGGCGTTCCGGCGGGCAGGTGGTCCGACAGCGTCGACAACTCGGTGTGGCGCAACAGCGGCAGCAGCGCCTCCATACCGTCGACGGGAATGCCCTCGGCCAGCTTGGCCAGCATGTCGGGCACGGTGCCGGGAAGCGTGTTCTCCGACACGGGGTGTTCGCGGGCCAGCTCGACGGCGCGCTCGCGCACGTCGTCGGTGAGCAGCAGTTCGCGGCACGGCACCGCGATCACAGTGTCGACGTCGATCTCGGGGATCGAGCGCTGGTCGGCGACGGCGAACATCCGCATCTCGGACACCTCGTCACCCCAGAACTCGACGCGGACCGGATGCTCGTAGGTCGGCGGGAAGAGGTCGAGGATGCCGCCGCGCACCGCGAACTCGCCGCGCTTGCCGACCATGTCGACGCGGGTGTAGGCGAGTTCGACCAGCCGCGCGATGACGTCGTCGAAATCCGATTCCTGCCCGACGGCGAGCGTGACCGGATCGACGGCGGCGACGTCGGGCGCCATCGGCTGCAGCAGCGAGCGAGCGGTGGTGACCACCACGCGCAGCGGCGGGCCGAGACGCTCGTCGTCGGGGCGTGCGAGCCTGCGCAGCAGCATCAGCCGCGCACCGACGGTGTCGACGCCGGGTGACAGCCGTTCATGCGGCAGCGTCTCCCACGAGGGGAACAGCGCGACGGCGTCGCCGAACACGCCGCGCAGTTCAGCGGTCAGGTCGTCGGCTTCGCGGCCGGTCGCGGTGACGACCAGCAGCGGTCGCGCGGTCGTCGCCACGGCGCACGCGACGAACAGCCGGGCGCTGGCCGGGCCGACGATGGCGAGATCGGCGGGCATGTCGGCGGCACGACGCGAGAGCTCGTCCAGGGAGGGGTCGCGTAACGCCAGTTCGACAAGCCCGGCGATCGGGGTCGGGACAGCAAGGGTCCCCGATGCGGTCATGATGCCTCCATCGTAGGCAAGCGCCGAAGTGCCTGCCGCGACGAGGGTTTGCGTGCCTACGTCACTCGTCGAGCAGCAGCGGGTCGTTCTCCAGATGCATCAACCCGTTCCAGCACAGGTTCACCAGATGCGCGGCCACGACTTCCTTCTTGGGCTCGCGCACATCGAGCCACCACTGCGCGGTCATCGACACCGAGCCGACCAGCGCCTGGGCGTACAGCGGCGCCATCTCCGGATCCAGACCGCGACGGGAGAAGTCGCCGGCCAGGATCGAGGACACCTGGTTGACGGCCTCGTTGAGCAACGTCGAGTAGGTGCTGCCCGACGTGATCGCCGCCGGGGAGTCGCGGATCAGGATGCGGAAACCGTCGGTGCGCTCGTCGACATAGGTCAGCAGCGCGAGCGCGACGCGTTCGATACGCAACCGGGAGCGGTTGTTGGTCATCCGGGTGAGCGACGAGGTGATGCCGTCGAGCAACGCCGACATCTCACGGTCGACCACCACCGCGTACAGCCCTTCCTTGCCCCCGAAGTGCTCGTACACGACGGGCTTGGAGACGTTCGCCCGCTGGGCGATCTCCTCGATCGAGGTGCCCTCGTAGCCGCGCTCGGCGAACAGCGTTCGAGCGATGTCGATGAGCTGGTGGCGCCGCTCGGCGCCGGTCATCCTGGCGCGCGGTGCCCGCACCTCTTTGTCGAGTGCTGCCACGCCTATCAGGTTAGATGCTTCGACTAACATCACGGGTTGGTCAATCCGTCGTGGTGTAATCGGCAGCACCTCTGATTTTGGTTCAGATAGTTCAGGTTCGAGTCCTGGCGACGGAGCACTTTTGCCGCGAGCGACCGCAAAATGACACTGTTGACGGCGTGTCGGTGCACAAACACGGTCACTCGGCGGAGAGGAGAGCCAGATGACGGCTTCTACTGGCGCAGCGGTCGTCGTCCTCGCGGCCGGGGCCGGCACGCGGATGCGGTCCGACACCCCGAAGGTGCTGCACTCGCTGGCCGGTCGGAGCATGCTCTCGCACGCGCTGCACGCGGTGGCCGAAGTCGCGCCTGAGCACGTCGTCGTCGTGGTCGGCAAGGACCGCGAGCGCGTTTCGCAAGCGGTCGGGCAGCTCGCCGAGAAGCTCGGCCGCCACGTCGCGACGGCGGTGCAGGAGGAGCAGCTGGGCACGGGCCACGCCGTCGAATGCGCTCTGTCGGCGCTGCCGCCGGAGTTCGCCGGGACCGTCGTCGTCACCTCCGGGGACGTCCCGCTGCTGGACCCCGGCTCCATAGCTGGCCTGATCGCCACGCACAACGCCGAGTCGGCGGCCGTCACGGTGCTGACCACCACGCTTGCCGACCCGACCGGGTACGGCCGCATCCTGCGCACCGCGGCCGGCGAGGTGACCGGCATCGTCGAGCAGGCCGACGCCGACCCGGCGCAGCAGGCCATCACCGAGGTCAACACCGGGGTGTACGCGTTCGACATCGCCGCGCTGCGATCCGCGCTGAAGCGGCTGAACTCGGACAACGCTCAGCATGAGCAGTACCTGACCGACGTCCTGGCGATCGCCCGTTCCGACGGGCACGCGGTGCGCGCCGAACATGTCGGGGACCCCATGCTGGTGGCCGGCGTCAACGACCGCGTGCAGCTGGCGGCGTTGGGCGCGGAGCTGAACCGGCGCATCGTCGCGGCGCATCAGCGGGCGGGGGTGACGGTCATCGACCCGGCGACCACGTGGATCGACGTCGACGTGACGATCGGCCGCGACACCGTCGTGCAACCGGGCACCCAGCTGCTGGGCACGACCGAGATCGGCGCCCGGTGCCGGATCGGGCCGGACACGACCCTCGAAGACGTCGAGGTCGGCGACGACGCATCAGTGGTGCGCACCCACGGCCAGCTGGCCGTGATCGGTGCGGGCGCGGCGGTCGGGCCGTTCACCTACCTGCGGCCGGGCACGCTGCTGGGCGCCGACGGCAAGCTCGGCGCTTTCGTCGAGACCAAGAACGCGACGGTAGGAAGAGGCACCAAAGTGCCACACCTCACCTACGTCGGCGACGCAGACATCGGTGAACACAGCAACATCGGCGCCTCGAGCGTGTTCGTCAACTACGACGGCGAGCGCAAGAGCCGCACCACGATCGGCTCGCATGTCCGGACCGGATCGGACACCATGTTCGTCGCCCCGGTCACCATCGGCGACGGCGCCTACACCGGCGCAGGCACCGTCGTGCGTGACGACGTGCCGCCGGGAGCGCTGGCTGTATCGGCCGGTCCGCAGCGCAACATCGAAGGCTGGGTCGCGCGCAACCGGCCCGGCTCGGCGTCGGCCGCCGCGGCGCAGGCGGCATCAGATTCAGCGCGGGACTCCGAGGACGCCGCCACGTCGTGAGCCAGTTGCCGGATGTTCGCGATCCGGCAACCCGTACCATTGAGCGGTATCGATCCCCCGACCTTGAGGGCGCACTGTGGGCACCGAGTGGACCGACAACCGCAAAAACCTGATGCTGTTCTCCGGTCGGGCGCACCCCGAACTCGCTGAGCAGGTCGCCAAGGAACTCGACGTGCCGGTCACGGCGCAGACCGCCCGGGACTTCGCCAACGGCGAGATCTTCGTCCGGTTCGACGAGTCGGTGCGCGGCTGTGACGCGTTCGTGCTGCAGAGCCACCCGGCGCCGCTGAACCAGTACCTGATGGAACAGCTCATCATGATCGACGCGCTCAAGCGTGGCAGCGCCAAGCGCATCACCGCGATCCTGCCGTTCTATCCGTACGCCCGCCAGGACAAGAAGCACCGCGGACGTGAACCGATCTCCGCGCGGTTGGTCGCCGACCTGCTCAAGACCGCAGGCGCGGACCGGATCGTCACCGTCGACCTGCACACCGACCAGATCCAGGGCTTCTTCGACGGCCCGGTCGACCACATGCGGGCGCAGAAGCTGCTCACCGGTTACATCGCGGAGAACTACGCCGACCACGACATGGTCGTCGTCTCGCCGGACTCCGGAAGGGTCCGCGTCGCCGAGAAGTGGGCGGACGCGCTGGGCGGCGTTCCGCTGGCCTTCATCCACAAGACTCGCGACCCGCTGGTGCCCAACCAGGTCGTGTCCAACCGCGTCGTCGGCGATGTGCGCGGCAAGACCTGTGTGCTGACCGACGACATGATCGACACCGGCGGCACGATCGCCGGTGCGGTCAAGCTGCTCAAGGCCGACGGCGCCGGTGACGTGATCATCGCCGCGACGCACGGCGTGCTCTCCGATCCGGCCCGCGACCGGCTGGCCGATTCCGGGGCGTGCGAGGTGATCGTCACCAACACGCTGCCCATCGGCGAGGACAAACGCTTCCCGCAATTGACCGTGTTGTCGATCGCGCCGCTGCTGGCCAACACGATCCGCGCAGTGTTCGACAACGGGTCGGTCACCAGCTTGTTCGACGGGTCGGCGTAGATGCCGGACAGCGTCATCTACCACAACCCGAAATGCTCGACCTCGCGCAAGACCTTGGATCTGCTGCGCGAGAACGGGATCGAACCGACGGTGGTTCAGTACCTGAAGACGCCGCCGAGCCGTGAAGAGCTGGCGAAGATGATCTCCGACGCCGGCATCGACGTTCGCACCGCGGTGCGCAAGCGTGAATCGCTCTATGCGGAGCTGAATTTGGCGGACGCGACCGACGACGAGCTGCTCGACGCGATGGCCGCCAACCCGATCCTGATCGAACGGCCTTTCGTCGTCACCTCGAAGGGCACCCGCCTGGCCCGGCCGATCGACGCGGTGCACGAGATTCTGTGAGGCTCAAGGCCTTTCGCTTTGCCGCGGTTGGTGTCGTCGCGATCGCGGTCGCCTCGGGCTGCGGCACCGAGCCGCCGAACTATCAGTCGGTGTGGTCGACGTCGTCGTCGCCGACGCTTAGCACTTCGGCCGAGGGTGACAAGCCGATGTCGGTCGCGGCGTTCTTCGAGAAGGCCGGCGTGGCCGGCCAGCCCGTGTTTCCGGAGAAGCTCAAAGACCTGACCATCACGTTCCCCACGCCGCAGGGCTGGGCGCCGTACTTCAACACCAACTTCGCGCCGGGCACCCGGGTGATCGCCAAGGGTGAGACGTACCCGATCGCGATGCTGGTGGTGATGAAGCTGACCGGCGACTTCGATCCGGCCGAAGCCATCAAGCACGGTTACGTCGACGCCGAGATGTCGCAGAACTTTAAGCGCCTCAACGCCTCGATGGATGACTTCAAGGGTTTCCCGTCGGCGATGATCGAAGGTAGCTACGACCTCAACGGCAAGCGGATGCACAGCTACAACCGCATCGTGATCGCGACCGGCGCGCCGCCGGCCAAGCAGCGCTACCTGGTCCAGTTCACGGTCACCGGATATGCGGACAAAGCGGTCGAGGAAGCACCGGACATCGAAAAGATCATCGGCGGTTTCAACGTCGAGGTGCCCAAGCCGCCGCCGCCGAAGTGACTCGTGCCGCACTAGGGTGGTCGCATGAGTGAGTGGACCGCTGCTGATCTTCCGTCCTTCACCGGGCGCACCGTCATCGTCACCGGCGCGAACAGCGGCCTGGGCCTGGTCACGGCGCGCGAACTGGCCGGCGCCGGCGCCAAGGTCATTCTCGCCGTGCGCAACACCGCCAAGGGCGACGAGGCCGCCGCGACGATCACCGGGCAAGCCGAGGTCCGCAAGCTCGATCTGCAGGATCTCGAGTCGATTCGGGCGTTCGCCGACGGCATCGACTCGGTAGATGTGCTGGTCAACAACGCCGGGATCATGGCGGTGCCGTACGCGTTGACGGTCGACGGGTTCGAAAGCCAGATCGGGACCAACCATCTCGGCCACTTCGCGCTGACCAACCTGCTGCTGCCCAAGATCACCGACCGCGTGGTGACAGTGTCGTCGATGATGCACCTGATCGGCTGGATCAGCCTCAACGACCTGAACTGGAAGGCCCGGCCGTACCTGGCGTGGCCGGCCTACGGCCAGGCGAAGCTGGCGAACCTGCTGTTCACCAAGGAGCTGCAGCGCCGCCTGAGCGCGGCGAACTCGGCGGTCAAGGCGATCGCCGCGCACCCCGGCTATTCCGCGACCAACCTGCAGGGCCAGACCGGCAACCGGTTCGGCACGCGGTTCTGGCATGCCGGCAACCGGCTGTTCGCCACCAGCGCCGAGTTCGGCGCCCGCCAGACGCTCTACGCGGTGGCCGAGGACCTGCCGGGCGACACCTTCGTCGGTCCGCGGTTCGCCAGCCGCGGACCCACCGGTGCGACCCCGTTCCGGAGTCCACTGGCCCGCGACGGGCGCACCGCCACGTCGCTGTGGGAGCTCTCTGAGCAGCTCACCGACACCAAGTTCCCCTCTGATTTGGGCCTGAGCAGCAGTTCCGGCTACCCTTGCCGGTGATCACGGCGAGGGTGGCCTGCCACCGTTATCGACGCGAACCTCTTTTCAGTGGTTGAGCCCTGGCCGTGCCGAGACACGACAGGAGCACCCACCTCATGGCAAAGACCGCCACGAAAGCCAACAATCTGACCGCTTCGGTCCGCACCGAGACCGGTAAGGGCGCATCACGCCGCGCGCGCCGCAACGGCAAGGTGCCCGCCGTGCTGTACGGCCACGGCACCGACCCGCAGCACCTGGAGTTGGACGCTCACGACTTCTCCGCCGTGCTTCGCCACGCGGGCACCAACGCGGTGCTGACGCTCGACATCAACGGCAAAGAGCAGCTCGCGCTGACCAAGGCGCTCGACATCCACCCGATCCGCCGCACGATCACCCACGCCGACCTGCTGGTCGTGCGCCGCGGCGAGAAGGTGACCGTCGAGGTCACCGTCGTCGTCGAGGGTGAGGCAGTGCCGGGCACGCTGGTGACCCAGGACGCGAACACGATCGAGATTGAGGCCGACGCGCTGTCGATCCCGCAGCAGCTGACGGTCTCGGTGGAGGGTGTCGACGCCGGCACGCAGTTCACCGCGGGTTCGATCGAGCTGCCGTCGGGTGTCACGCTCGTGTCGGACCCGGAGATGCTGGTGGTCAACGTCGTCGCCGCGCCAACCGCCGAGGAGCTCGAAGCGGAGGGCGGCGGTGCCTCGCTCGAGGAGCAGGGCGCCGAGGTCGCCGAGGCCGAAGCCGCGCAGGCCGAGGCGGAGGGCGAGGGCGAATCGGCCGAAGCGGCGCCTGCCGAAGAATCCGAGTAACCGGCCATGGCCGAACCACACATCGTGGTCGGCCTGGGCAACCCGGGGCCGAAGTACGAGACGACGCGGCACAATCTCGGGTTCCTCGTCGCCGACATCCTCGCCGATCGCATGGGCTCGGGATTCAGGGTGCACAAGAAGTCCGGCTCCGAGGTGGCCACCGGCCGCATCGCCGGTCGGTCGGTGGTGCTGGCCAAACCGCGCACGTACATGAACGAATCGGGCCGGCAGATCGGGCCGTTGGCCAAGTTCTATTCGGTCTCCCCCGCCGACATCGTCGTCATCCATGACGAACTGGACATCGAGTTCGGCCGGATCCGGCTGAAGTCCGGCGGCGGTGTGGCCGGGCACAACGGGCTGCGCTCGGTCGGTTCAGCCTTGGGCAGCAACGACTTTGCGCGCGTCCGCATCGGTATCGGGCGGCCGCCCGGCCGGATGGACGGTGCGAAGTTCGTGCTCTCGACGTTTACTCCGACCGAGTGGAAGGAAGTACCGACGATATGCGAGCAGGCGGCCGATGCGACCGAACTCCTTCTGGCACAAGGGCTGGAGCCCGCGCAGAACGTCGTCCACGCCTGGGGCTAGCCTCTGCGCTTGTGTCCAAAGTCCCTACCCCACTGGAGGGTTCTGATTTAGCGTGGGCGATATGACAGCAGCCGGGCACGACGACGCGAACAAATCGGAGACAAGTCCCGCCTCGGCCCCTCCGGGTGTCGGCGCGCTGGGAAATGTGTTCGGTCCGCTCGAACGCACCGGCCGCTACTACGCCGAATCCTGGCGCGACTACTTCGGCCGGCCGGATACCGGGGTCCCGATCGCGCGCCCGACGTTTTCGTTGGCCACCCATGCGTTTCGGGACGAGATCGTGTTGCTCGGACTTCGCGCGAGCCGGCCACTCAGCGCAGTGGATGCGTTCTCCCGCATCACCCGCGAGACGGAGGAGGCTGTCGACTTCTATGGACAGCAGGGCTGGCTGGACGACCCCAGGGGATTTTTCGCGCCTCCGCCCCCGCTGAAGGACATCGCTGTCAGAGAGGTCAAGGGGCGCAGGCATTCCCACCAGCGAGTGGCGTTCGACAGCGGTTATGCTCCCCATCCCGGAGAGCCCGGCGCTGAGCGTTACATGAGCTACGCCGCCAATCGGCGCGAGTACGCGTTGATGCTGCGCCACCCCGAACCGCGACCGTGGCTGGTGTGCATCCACGGCGCCGAGATGGGCCGCGCCGCAGTCGACTTGGCCTTGTTCCGGGCCCGCTGGCTGCATCGGGACCTCGGCCTGAACGTGATCCTGCCGGTACTTCCGATGCACGGCCCGCGCGCACGCGACCTACCCAGGGGGGTCGTCTTTCCCGGCGAGGACATCCTCGACGACGTCCACGCCGCGGCGCAGGCGGTATGGGATGTCCGTCGGATACTGACGTGGATTCGCGGTGAAGAGCCCGACTCGCCGATCGGCCTGAACAGCATCTCGCTGGGCGGTTACGTCACATCGCTGGTGGCCAGCCTGGAAGAGGGCCTCAAGTGCGCGATCCTCGGCGTGCCCGTTGCCAACCTCGTCGAGCTCCTGGGCCGGCACGCCGGCCTGCACCCGGGCGATCCACGCCATGAGGCGATCACCCTGGCCGAACCGATCGGCCGGATGACCTCGCCGCTGAGCCTGACTCCCCTTGTGCCGCAACAGGGCCGGTTCATCTATGCCGGCCTCGCCGACCGCGTGGTCCACCCGCGCGAACAGGTTTCGCGGTTGTGGGAGCACTGGGGGCGGCCCGAGGTGGTCTGGTACCGCGGCGGTCACACCGGGTTCTTCCAAGCGCGTCCCGTGCAACGGTTCGTCGAGGCAGCACTCGTCCAGTCGGGCCTGGTCGACCGCGCCCCGCGCCGCTGATCGACGCTTTCTGCGTCGTCCTAGGCGAACGTGCCCAAAGTGCTGAAATCCCGCGGCGTGTCGTGCGCAAACACGCACGCTCGCGGCAGAAAGGAAAGGGCTAGGTGACCAGGGAGACCGAGGTACTGCGGCGCAGCTTGCCCGACGGCGTCTTCGGGATGGTTCCCGGGCCGAGCACCACGACGTTGCGGGGGCGGACGTCGACCTCGGCGACCACCTCATGGGCCACCTGATGCTCGATGCGACGCACCGCGGCGGGATCCTGCCACGCGTTGGACTCGACCGCGACGGCGAACGTCTCACGCGAGTGGCCGGCATCGAGTCGCACGGCGACCGCGCAGCCCGGCCGAACGCCCTCGACGCGGCAAGCAGCGCGCTCGATGTCGGTCGGATAGATGTTGCGGCCGGCCATGATGATGACGTCCTTGACTCGGCCGCACACGATGATGTTGCCGTCCTCGGTGATGTAGCCGAGGTCGCCAGTGTCGTACCAGCCGTGCTCATCCTGCGCGGGGATGAAGCCGCCCATGGTGATGTACCCGGGGGTCAGCGACTCACCGCGCAGCTCGATCACCCCGACGCCGCGCGGCGGCATCACGTTGCCGTGCTCGTCGATGACGCGGGCCTCGAGGTCGCGCAGCAGCGGTCCGAGCGAGGCCAGCCGCCGGGTGTTGCCCTTGGTGGCGGGCACGGCGCGGCGCAGCGCGGCCAGCAGGTCGGCGTCGACCTCGTCAACCACCAGACCCGCGCCGCACGGCGAGAACGACACCGCCAGCGTCGTCTCGGCCATGCCGTAGGCCGGCAGGATCGCATCGGGCTTGAGCCCGAACGGCTTTCCGGCGTCGAGCAGGTCCTCGACGTCGGCGGGCTCGACGGGCTCTGCCCCTGAGAGCGCGAAGCGCAGCGTCGACAGGTCGAACTCGCCCGGCTTGGCCTGGCGGCGCAACCGCTTGGCGAACAGCGCGTAGGCGAAGTTCGGCGCCGCGGTCATCGTGCCCTTGTACTTGTCGATGAGCTTGGCCCACAGCAGGGTGTCGCGTAGGAAGTCCATCGGCGTGACCTTGACCAGCTCCGCGCCGAAGTACATCGGGATGGTGAGAAAGCCGACCATGCCCATGTCGTGGAAGCAGGGCAGCCAGCTGACCATGACGTCCTTGTCGACGTCGTACTGCGCGCCGATGAACATCGCCTCGGCGTTGGAGTAGATGTTGCGGTGCGTGATCTGAACGGCCTTGGGAGAACCGGTGGAACCGGACGTCAACTGCATCAGCGCCAGGTCGTCCTCGCCGACCTCGATGGGGTCGGTCGGTTCCGAAGCCAGCAGGTCCGCCACGGTGAGGACCAGGATGTCCTTTTCTTCCAGCACCGGGATCGCGACCTCGAACGGCTCGGACACGATGACGGCCTTGGCCTCGATCATGCCGATGACGGTCATGGTGTCCTCGGCCCACACGGCGAGGTCGGTACGCGGCGTCGGCTGGTGCAGCATGGTCAGGCTGGCGCCGCGCATCCACAGGCCCTGCGCGGTCGGCGCGATCTCCACCGGGAGGCCGGCCAGCACGCCGACGGCGTCACCGAGGCCGATGCCCGCCTTCTCCAGGCCGCCCGCGATGCGGCGGGCCCGCTCGTGCACCTCGCCCCAGGTGTGGCGGACGGGCTCGTGGGGCTCACCGGTCACCATGCCCGTCGTGGCGTTGCGGGCGTTGCGATACATCTTCTCGGTGAATCGGCTCACGACGACCTCCTCGGTTCCCGGAGCCGCAGCGCCGGAGCAAATGCCTTGTTCTCATGCTCCGCCTGATCAGGGGCGCGACCATGGAGGCGCGCACACAAATCGGGAGCGGTTGAGTCTCGAATCGGTGATACACCGGAAGCTAGGGTGCGTCCGACGAGACGCCCACCGAGGTTGCCGGCGGGGAAGAAAGTCGCGTCCGATTCATGACCGCTAGTTTTCACCGTCGTTCATCTTAAGCAACTCTTAAGTAGCCGCCAAACCGGCGCGAGAATTGAGGTCTGGCTCACACCCGACCGTTACGGAAACGATGCCGAGCGCTCGACGTCACGCCGTCGACGGCGCGGGCACGACGCGAGCGCCCTGAACGGGGCCGCTGGCCACCCGCACCGTGCGGCACACCCCCGCGCCGGCAAGCTCTGCCCCGACGTCGACCGCCGCGCCCGCCGTGGCGCACAGGAACGCGCACGTGGGGCCCGAGCCCGAGACGATGCCCGCCAACGCGCCCGCCTCCTTGCCCGCGCGCAGCGTGCGCCGCAGTCCGGGGTCCAGACGCAGCGCCGCCGGCTGCAGGTCGTTGCCGAGCAGCGGGGCCAACCGGGCCGGATCGCCGGAGGCCAGCGCGGCGAGGACGGGCTCGGGGTCATCGAGCCTCGGCGGCACCTCGCGATCCGCGTCGCGCAGCCGGTCGATCTCGGCGAACACCGCGGGCGTCGAGAGGCCCCCGTCGGCGAACGCCAGCACCCAGTGGAACGTCGTGCGGGCGAGCACGGTCGCCAGCTCCTCACCGCGTCCGGTGCCCAGCGCCGTACCGCCGTGCAACGCGAACGGCACGTCGCTGCCGAGTTGAGCCGCCAGTGCGTGCAGATCCCGCCTGGGCACCCCCAGCTCCCACAGCGTGTTCATCGCCACCAGCACCGCCGCGGCATCCGCGCTGCCGCCCGCCATCCCGCCGGCCACCGGGATGGACTTCTCGATCAGGATCGCCACATCCGGAGCCCGGCCCACGTGTTCGGCCATCAGCTCGGCCGCGCGCCACGCGAGGTTGCGCTCGTCGGTGGGCAGCGACTCCGCGCCCTCGCCCGCGACCTCCAACGACAACACATCGGCGTTGCGGACGGTGATCTCGTCGAGCAGCGAAACGGCGTGGAACACGGTGGTGAGCTCGTGATAGCCGTCGTCGCGACGGTCGCCCACCTCCAGGTAGAGGTTGACCTTGCCCGGCACCCGGACGGTGACCGACCCGGTGGGAACCCACTCCGAGGCGGTGTTTCCGTTCCAGCCTGACACGGCACGACCCTATCGGAGCCGCACTAGCCTGCACTGCCTCGCAGTGTCAGCACACGCCGATCGAGCCCTGCTGCTCCTGCTCGTGAGGTTCGTCGACCTGCGGCTCGTCGGCTCCTCCGGACCGCTGCAGCAGCCGCACGAAGTCGGCGATCGAAAGCGTTTCACCGCGGCGCGACGGGTCGATGCTGGCGGCGAGCAGCCTGCGCGCCGACTCGTTGCCCGAGCCGGCCCATTCGGCGAACGCGTTGCGCGCCGTCTTGCGGCGCTGCCCGAACGCGATGTCGATCAGGTTGAACACCTTGCGGCGGAAGGCCTCGTCGGTGGGCCACGGCGGGGTCTCGTGGCGTTCGATGCCCACCAGCCCCGAGTAGACCCGCGGGATCGGCCAGAACACCGTCGGCGACACCATGCCGTGGCGGCGGACGTTGCCGAAGAATCGCACCTTGGCGCTGGGCACGCCGTACTCTTTGCCGCCCGGTTCGGCGGCCAGTCGCTCGGCCACCTCGGCCTGCACCATCACCATCACGCTGCGGATCGACGGGAACTCCGCCAGCAGGTGCAGCAGCGCGGGGACGGCGACGTTGTAGGGCAGGTTGGCCACCAGGGCCGTCGGCTCGCCGTCCAGCTCTTCCTGGCGCAGGGTGAGCACGTCGCGGTTGAGCACGGTGAACCGGTTGATCTCGCTGTGGGAGTGGTCGGCGATCGTGGTCGGCAGCTGCCGGGCCAGCACGGGGTCGATCTCGACGGCGCTGACCCGCGCGCCGCGGTCGAGCAGGGCCAGCGTCAGCGAGCCCAGCCCGGGGCCCACCTCGAGGACGTGGTCCTGCTTGTTGACTCCGGACGCCGAAACGATTCGCCGGACGGTGTTGGCGTCGTGGACGAAATTCTGACCGAAGGCTTTACGCGGCCGGAAATCGATCTCTTTGGCCAGTTGCCGTATCTCAGTCCGTCCGAGTAGTCGAATGGTCAGCGCGCCCCAATCCTCCCGCTACAAGTCGGCCACGCTCCCCAACCTTGCCGCGCCCGAGTGACTTCAGCAATCGCGATTTGTTCTTCTCTTGTTGCCAAATCAGCTCTCGAAGCATACCTCAGACCGCCGTTGCGCTCCCATGTGTTCTGGTCGAACTGGACGCCGCCGTAGAAGCCGTTGCCGGTGTTGATAGCCCAGTTACCTCCGGCTTCGCAGCGAGCCAGCGCGTCCCACGTCGCAGCGTTGGACACCTCGGGAACGTCGGTGCCGGGCTTGGTGCCGATCCGCACCACGCCTTCGACAGCGGGCGTCACGACGACATTGGCTACTGGCAACCTGCCCGTCTCGGCACCGTTGAGCTTTGCGACCGCAAAGATCACGTCCTGCGTGCCGGGCACTCCCGGGTTCTCGACGACCTCGCGGCTCTGGTTCAGCTCCGGGTCCTCGATGCGCTTGAGCGCCGGCGGCAGCGGCACACGCTGGGCGACCTTCTCGATCCGGTTGCGC
The DNA here is from genome assembly GCF_001672895.1 of Mycobacterium sp. E740. Classification (GTDB taxonomy): domain Bacteria; phylum Actinomycetota; class Actinomycetes; order Mycobacteriales; family Mycobacteriaceae; genus Mycobacterium. The sequence goes on along the minus strand of NZ_LZKP01000157.1, from coordinate 10,338 downwards.
GTGACGTCGATCTGCATGCCGTCGACCACAGGCGCCGACGCGGCCGGCACCACGGTGTCGCGCTGCTCCAGCGGCGCGCCGGCCTCGGCCAGCAGATTGCCCACGTTCGGCGCGGCCAGCGTCACGGTGCGCGGCGCTCCGCCGTCGTTGATGTGCACAGTCTTGGCGCTGACAACGGGCAGCGACATGCCGGCCAGCGGAACCCGGCTGCCGCGCGAGGCAGCGGCCGGCGCCGTGTCGGTCATCTGCAACTGGGCGAGCGCCTCGTCGACCGTCGACGCGGTCGTCCACACCTGCCGGCTGTCCTGGCCGTCGAGGGACACCTGCAGCGGACGGCTGCGGCGCAGCACGATCGTCTCGTCCTGACGCACCGGCTGGTCGGCGGACGGGTACAGGTCGTCGCGCTCGCCGACGTCGAACCCGTTCTCCTGGATGACGTCGATGACCCGTGACTTCATGGTCGCCACCGTGGTGGCCGAGCCGTCGACCTCGAGGGTGACGGTCTTGTGCGCGGCGACCGCGTAGCCGCCCGCGGCGGTCAGCGCAAGCAGCGTCGCACCGACCAGAAGGCGTAGCGATGGTGAGCGCGCTTCATGGAGTTTTGTGAAAGTGTTCAAAACGTCGTCTATCTCCGAATATCGGACAGAGCGCGGCTGCCTGGTAGCACTCCGGTTTGATCACAAGACGGTAACGGAGTGCCCTGGCGTCAGCAACTCGTGAGGCCATAGGCGCCGACGGCCGCCGTCGTGGTTTCCTGCGCGATGACTTCGGCCGGCTTGCCGATCGTCTCCGCCAGCGCACGGACAGTGTATGGCAGGCAGTACGGCTCATTCGGCGCGCCGCGGAACGGGTGCGGCGTCAGAAACGGCGCGTCGGTCTCGACGAGTAGTTGCCCAGGCGGGATCAGTGCCGCCGCTTCCCGCAGCTCACCGGCGTTTTTGAAGCTGACTGTGCCCGACAGACTCAGTAGCCAGCCTTGGTCGACGCATTTTCGCGCCATGTCCGGACCCGACGAAAAACAGTGGAAGATCACAGTCGCCGGGGCGCCCTCGGCGGCCAACACGTCGAGAACCTGCTCGTCGGCGTCCCGGTTGTGGATCATCAGCGGCTTGCCTGTGCGCTTGGCGAGGTCGATGTGCCACGCGAACGCATCGCGCTGCGTCGCCGGTTGCGCGCACCCCTCCAATTTCTCCGGCCAGTACAGGTCCAGGCCGGTCTCACCGATGGCGACGACCCGGGGGCGGCCGGCGAGTCGCTCGACGACGGCCTTGGCTTCCTCGGTCAGCGAGTCGGCCCGCGTCGGGTGCAGCGCAACCGCGGCGTAGACGCGGTCATCGGCGTCGGCGGCCTCGGTGACCCACCGCGCCGAGTCGAGGTCGTCGGCGATGGTGACGACGGCCTGCACCCCGACGGCGGCGGCGCGGTCGACGATCGCGGTAACGCTCGCCGCGTCGGTGGCGCCGCACGCATCGAGGTGGGTGTGGGCGTCGATCAGCGGGCGCAACGGCGCCGGGGCGGGTGGCCGCTCGCTCCTGCCTGAACGCTTCGGGCTCACCGCCACACCATAAGCTGAGGCCAAATGAGCGACCCCTTCTACATCACCACGGCGATCGCCTACCCGAACGGCGATCCGCACGTCGGGCACGCCTACGAGTACATCGCCACCGATGCGATCGCCCGCTTCAAGCGCTTGGACGGGTTCGACGTCCGGTACCTGACCGGCACCGACGTGCACGGGCTGAAGATGGCCGAAGCCGCGCAGGCGCAAGGCATCCCGACCGCTGAGCTGGCGCGGCAGAACTCAGATGTGTTCGAGCGGTTGCAGAAGAAGCTCAACATCTCCTTCGACCGGTTCATCCGCACCTCCGACGCCGACCACTACGAGGCGTCCAAAGAGATCTGGCGGCGGATGAACGACGCCGGCGACATCTACCTCGACTCCTACCGGGGCTGGTACTCCGTTCGCGACGAACGGTTCTTCACCGAGGCTGAGACCAACATCGGCGCCGACGGGGTGCGGGTGGCCGCAGAGACCGGCGCGCCAGTGACGTGGACCGAGGAGCAGACGTACTTCTTCCGGCTGTCGGCCTACGCAGAAAGGCTGCTCGCCCACTACCGCGCCCATCCGGAGTTCATCGAGCCCGAGGTACGGCGCAACGAGGTCGTCAGCTTCGTCTCCGGCGGCCTCAAAGACCTGTCGATCTCACGCACCACCTTCGACTGGGGCGTGCCGGTGCCCGACCATCCCGATCACGTGATGTACGTGTGGGTGGATGCGCTGACGAATTACCTGACCGGAGTGGGGTTTCCGGACACGGCGTCGGAGACGTTCCAGCGGTTCTGGCCCGCAGATCTGCACATGATCGGCAAGGACATCATCCGGTTCCATGCCGTCTACTGGCCGGCGTTCCTGATGTCGGCGGGAATTCAGTTGCCGCACAGAGTCTTTGCGCACGGCTTCGTGCTCAACCGTGGCGAGAAGATGAGCAAGTCGGTGGGCAACATCATCGACCCGGTGAGCCTCGTCGACACGTTCGGGCTCGACCAGGTGCGCTACTTCTTCCTGCGTGAGGTGCCGTTCGGCCAGGACGGCAGCTACAGCGAGGACGCGATCGTCGGGCGCATCAACGCCGACCTGGCCAACGAACTGGGCAACCTGGCGCAGCGCTCGCTGTCGATGGTGGCCAAGAACCTCGACGGCATCGTGCCGGAACCGGGAGATCTCTCCGCCGAGGACGCGGCGCTGCTGGAGTCGGCAGACGCGCTGCTCGACCGGGTGCGCGGCCACTACGACGCCGTCGCGATGCACCTTGCGCTGGAGGGGATCTGGTCGGTGCTGGGGTTGGCGAACAAGTACTTCTCGGCCCAGGAGCCGTGGGTGCTGCGCAAGTCCGAGTCGCCAACAGACCAGCGACGCTTCGGTACCGTGCTGTACACCACGCTCGAGGTCGTGCGGATCGCGGCGCTGCTCACGCAGCCCGTGATGCCCGACTCGACGGCCAAACTGCTCGACCTGCTCGGTCAGGATCCCGACGCCCGGACGTTCGCCGCCGTCGGGACCCGACTGAAGCCAGGCACCGCCCTGCCGGCCCCGACCGGCGTGTTCCCCCGCTATCAGGCTGAGTGAATCGAAAAGTGAACGGACTACACGACAAGCTGCACGACATCTACGAAGAGGTCGCGCGGCGCAACGCCGGTGAGACCGAGTTCCACCAGTCGGTGTTCGAGGTGCTGACCAGCCTCGGACCCGTCGTGGACAAGCATCCCGAATACGTCGACTCGGAGGTGATCCGGCGGCTGTGCGAACCGGAGCGCCAGATCATCTTCCGCGTGCCCTGGGTCGACGACCGCGGGACAGTGCAGATCAACCGCGGCTTCCGCGTCGAGTTCAACTCGGCGCTGGGCCCGTTCAAGGGCGGCCTGCGGTTCCATCCGTCGGTGTACCTCGGGATCGTCAAGTTCCTCGGCTTCGAACAGATCTTCAAGAACTCGCTGACGGGCATGCCGATCGGCGGCGGCAAGGGCGGTGCTGATTTCGACCCGAAAGGCCGCTCCGACAACGAAGTGATGCGGTTCTGTCAGTCGTTGATGACTGAGCTGTACCGCCACCTGGGCGAGTACACCGACGTGCCCGCCGGCGACATCGGCGTCGGGATGCGCGAAATCGGTTATCTGTTCGGTCAATACAAGCGGATCACCAACCGCTACGAGTCCGGTGTGCTGACCGGCAAGGGCATGACCTGGGGCGGTTCGCAGGTCCGCACCGAGGCCACCGGATACGGGACCGTGTTCTTCGTCAACGAGATCCTCAAGGCCGCCAACGACAGCTTCGAGGGCAAGCACGCGGTGGTCTCCGGGTCGGGCAACGTGGCGATCTACGCGATCGAGAAGATTCAGGAACTCGGCGGCACCGTGGTGGCCTGTTCGGATTCGAGCGGATTCGTCGTCGACGAGAAGGGCATCGACCTCGACATCCTCAAGGAGATCAAGGAGGTTCGCCGCGGCCGGGTAGCCGACTATGTCGAGATGCGTGGCGGCGCAGCGCAGTTCGTCGAGGACCGCAACGTGTGGAGCGTGCCGTGCGACATCGCGCTGCCGTGTGCGACGCAGAACGAGATCAACGGCGACGAAGCGCTAGCGCTGATCGCCAACGGCTGCCGGATCGTCGCAGAAGGGGCGAACATGCCGTGCTCGCCCACCGCGGTCAAGCACTTCACGGCGGCCGGCGTGACGTTCGCGCCGGGAAAGGCCGCCAACGCGGGCGGTGTCGCCACCAGTGCGCTGGAGATGCAGCAGAACGCGTCGCGCGACATCTGGACGTTCGCCGACACCGAGATGCGGCTGGAGCAGATCATGCGCCGCATCCACAACCGCTGCCTGGTCACGGCCGAGGAGTACGGCCAACCCGGCAACTATGTCGCCGGGGCGAACATCGCCGGGTTCATCCGGGTGGCCGACGCGATGCTGGCGCTCGGCCTGGTGTGATTCACGTCACGTTCTGTCACGCCGCGGACCGCCGCGGTGTCTAGAGGGCATGACTGAACACAACACACACATCCAGGTCGTCGTCATCGGTGGCGGCTACGCCGGGGTGATGGCCGCCAACCGGCTCGCCCCGCACGCCCGCGTCACGTTGGTGAACCCGCGCGCGCAGTTCGTCGAGCGGATCAGGCTGCACCAACTGGTGGCCGGCAACGACGACGCCGTCGTGGACTACGACTCCGTGCTCGGTAAGGGCATCCGACTCGTTGTCGACTCGGCACAGCGAATCGACAGCGCAGCGCGACAAGTGCAGCTCGGCTCGGGCGGAACCCTGGAGTACGACTACCTGGTCTACGCCGTGGGCAGCAACGGGGCCGCATCGAGTGTGCCCGGCGCAGCTGAATTCGCTTATCCGATATCCGAATTCGAGCACGCCGAGCCGTTGCGCGCGGCGCTCGCCGGGGCGGCCGCCGACGCACCGATCGTCGTCGTGGGCGCCGGTCCCACCGGGCTGGAAGCCGCCTCCGAACTCGCCGAGCAGGGCCGCCGCGTCGCGCTGGTCTGCGGAAACGTGCTGGGCCCCTACCTGCACACGGCGGGGCGGCGCGCTGCGAGCAGGCGGCTTGCCGAACTCGGTGTCTCCGTGATCGACGGGCCCGGCGCCGTCGTGACTGCGGTCAGCGCAGGTACCGTGACGCTGTCGGACGGCCGTGAGTTGTACAGCGCCGTCACGATCTGGACCGCGGGATTCGGGATTCCCGACCTGGCAGCGCGCAGCGGGCTGGCCACCGACGCGATCGGCCGGTTGCTCACCGACGAGACGCTGACCAGCGTCGACGATCCGCGCATCGTCGGCGCCGGCGACGCGTCGGCCCCGTCGGACCTGCCGTTGCGCATGAGCTGCCAGGCGGCGATCCCGCTGGGCGCCCAGGCCGCGAACACGGTGCTGAGCCGGATCGCCGGTGCCGAGCCGGCGGCACTGAACCAAGCGTTCACCGGCCAGTGCATCAGCCTCGGCCGCTCCGCGGGGCTCATCCAACTCGCACATCTGGACGACCGGGCCATGCGGTTGCACATCGGCGGCCGGACCGCTGCGGCTGTCAAGGAGGCGGTCTGCAAGGGCACCATCTCGTTCTTGTCCCGCGAGGCCCGCAAGCCAGGGAGCTACTTCTGGCTCAAGGGCGGCAAGCGCAGCCGGCAGGCGGCGGTGGCCCGGGAAACGCTGACCTCATGAACACGGCGCCGGGTGATGGCCACGCCGAACGATTCACGCTGCTGCGCCCGCTGCTGTTCACGATCGCTTATGAGATCCTCGGCAGCGCAACGGAATCCGATGACGTGCTGCAGGACAGCTACCTGCGCTGGGCCGAGGTCGACCTCGCGACGGTGCGCGACACCAAGGCCTACCTAGCCCAGCTCGTCACCCGGCAATCGCTCAACGCGCTGCGGGCGCAGTCCCGCAGGCGCGAGGACTACGTCGGCCCGTGGCTGCCTGAGCCGTTGCTGCTGGAAGCTAACGACCCCTCGGCCGACGTGGTGCTCGCGGAGTCAGTCTCGATGGCGATGCTCGTCGTGCTCGAGACGCTGAGCCCCGACGAGCGGGCGGTGTTCGTGCTGCGCGAGGTATTCGGGTTCGGCCACGACGAGATCGCCGCCACCATCGGCAAGTCGACGGCGGCCGTGCGCCAAATGGCGCACCGGGCCCGCGAACACGTGCAGTCTCGGCGCAAACGCTTCGAGCCGGTCGACCAGAAACTGTCGATGGAACTGACGGCGCGGTTCTTCGCGGCCGCGTCGAACGGCGACATCGGCGGGCTGCTCGAGATGCTGTCGGCAGACGTGGTGTGGACCGCCGACAGCGACGGCAAGGTCAGCGCGGCCCGGCGCCCGGTGACCGGCGCCGAGAAGGTCGCCAAGCTGATCGTCGGCCTCATCCGGGTGGCCGGCGAGTCGGGCCGCATCGAGCCCGCGACGTACAACAACGCGCCGGCGCTGAAGCTCTACCTCGGCGACAGCTTCGAAGGGGTGATAACCGTCGAGGTCACCGAAGGCCGCATCAGCCACTTCTACGCGATGCGCAACCCGGACAAGCTGGTAGGGGTGGACGTCCCGCGGGAGATCGCCCGCAGCATCTGAGAAGCTGAGTCCCGTGCGGATCGACCGGCTCGGCGACCTGGGCGACGCCCCGGCAGTGCTGCGCGCCGTCGGATACGCCGCCGCCGAGCGCGGACTCGCTCCCCCCGCCGCACTGATCGGCGACTGGTTCGGGTCGACGGCGATCATCGCGCCGACCGTCGACATCGCCGCCGTCGAGCCGTCGCGCGTCTTCGACGTCGTACCGGGATCCGGAGATGCGGTCGGCGGCGGATGGTTCGGCTATCTGTCGTATCCGGACGCTGCGGCCGACGGTCGCGGCCCGAGAATCCCGTCGGCCGCCGGCGGCTGGTCCGACTGCGTGCTGCGCCGAGACGGCGAGGGTCAGTGGTGGTTCGAAAGCCTCAGCGGCGCAACAATTCCGGCGTGGCTGGTCGAAGCGCTGCGGACGCCCGCCGAACCCAGGCCGTTCTCCGTGGAGTGGGGCGACGCCGACCGCGACGCGCACCGCCACGGGATGCTTGACTGCCTCGACGCGATCGCCGCCGGCGAGGTTTACCAGGCGTGCGTGTGCACGCAGTTCCGCGGGCGGGTCGACGGCGCGCCGCTCGACTTCTTCGCCGACGCCGTGCAACGCACTTCACCCGCACGCGCGGCCTATCTCGCCGGGAGCTGGGGTGCGCTGGCATCGCTGTCCCCGGAACTGTTCCTGAGTCGTCGCGGTGATGCGGTGGCCTCGAGCCCCATCAAGGGGACGCTGCCGCTGTCCGCCGATCCGGCCGCGCTGCGTGCGTCGGTCAAGGACGTCGCCGAGAACATCATGATCGTCGACCTGGTGCGCAACGACCTGGGCCGGGTGGCGATCACGGGGAGCGTCACGGTGCCCGAGCTGCTGGAGGTGCGGCCGGCGCCGGGCGTGTGGCATCTGGTTTCGACGGTGTCGGCCCGAGTCGACGTCGACGTGCCGATGGCGGCGGTTCTCGACGCCACGTTCCCACCCGCGTCGGTGACCGGCACGCCGAAGGCGCGAGCCCGTGAGCTGCTCACCGAATGGGAACCCGTTCGGCGGGGAATCTACTGCGGCACAGTCGGTCTCGCGTCGCCCGTCGCGGGGTGCGAGTTAAACGTCGCGATACGGACCGTGGAGTTCGACGCAGCGGGCAACGCGGTACTCGGCGTCGGTGGCGGGATCACCGCGGACTCGGACCCCAACCGCGAATGGGAGGAGTGCCTGCACAAGGCGGCGCCGATCACCGGATCACGAGCGCGAACGCAGAACCGCATCGTAGAGCTCACGCCGTGACGGTGCGCCCGGATTCGCGGCGATCACGTCGGCGCACGCGTCCTTGACTCGCACGCCGTCCTCGACCAGCTCGTTGACTTCGGCCACGAGCGTGCCGAGGTCCGCCTTCGGAACGGCGCCCGCCAGCACGACGGTGATCTCGCCCAGCACCCCGTCGGCGGCCCACGCCGCCAGTTCGGTGAGTGAGCCGCGCACCACCTCCTCATGGGTCTTGGTCAGCTCGCGGCAGACCACCGCGCGGCGGGCCCCGCCGAGCACCTCGACCGCATCGATGAGGGTTTCGGCGAGCCGGCGCGGCGACTCGAAGAAGACACAGGTGCGCTGCTCGCCCGCCAGCGTCCCCAGCCAGGATCTGCGCGCGGACTGTTTGCGCGGAGCGAAGCCCTCGAAGCAGAACTTCTGGGCGGGCAGACCGGACACCGCGAGCGCCGTCGTCACCGCGGACGGGCCGGGCAGGCAGCGGACCGTCGCACCGGCCTCGATGCACGCCGTCACCAGCCGGTATCCCGGGTCGCTGATCAACGGCATGCCCGCGTCGCTGACCAGCAGCACCGTCGCTCCGGCGCGGATCTCCTCGAGCAGCCCCGACACCCGCGACGCCTCGTTCTGGTCATAGAGGCTGACCACCTTCGCGGTGAGCCTGACGTCGAGGGACTGGGCCAACGTCCGGATGCGGCGGGTGTCTTCGGCGGCGACGACGTCGGCGCTTCTCAGCGCGTCGACCAGCCGCGCCGAGGCGTCGGAGGGCTGGCCCAGCGGCGTGGCGCCGATGAGCAGTCGGCCGGGGGTCATGCCGGACAGCCTACGATCGCACTCGTGACCGCCCCCGCCACCACAGCGCCGCGCGCGGTCCCGGTCATCAGCCCCGCGTCGCAGGTGCCGGTCGCCGACTTCGGTCCCGTCGACCGCCTGCAGGGCTGGGTGATGACGGCCGTCATCGCCGCGCTGGCCGCGGTGACCAGGTTCCTGCGATTGGGGTCGCCCACCGACGCGGGGACACCGGTCTTCGACGAGAAGCACTACGCCCCACAGGCCTGGCAGATGCTGCACAACCACGGCGTCGAGGACAACCCGGGTTACGGGCTGGTGGTGCACCCGCCAGTCGGCAAGCAGTTGATCGCGATCGGCGAGGCGCTGTTCGGTTACAACGGGTGGGGGTGGCGGTTCGCCGGGGCGGTCTGCGGGGTCGTCATGGTGGTGCTCGTCGCGCGTATCGTGCGGCGCATCAGCCGGTCGACGTTGGTCGGCGGCATCGCGGGGCTGCTGGTGACCGCCGACGGGGTCAGCTTCGTCACCTCCCGTACCGCACTGCTCGACGGATTCCTGGTGGTGTTCGTGGTCGCCGCGTTCGGCTGCCTGATCGTCGACCGCGACCAGGTGCGCGAGCGCATGCACGTCGCGCTCCTGGAGGGCCGCACCGGCGAGACGATCTGGGGACCGCGGCTGGGCGTGCGATGGTGGCGCTTCGGCGCCGGCGTGCTGCTCGGATTGGCCTGCGCCACAAAGTGGTCCGGGCTGTACTTCGTCGCGTTCTTCGGTGTCATGTCGCTGGTGTTCGACATCGTGGCCAGGCGGCAGTACCGCGTACCGCGGCCATGGTTGGGAGCGTTGCGGCGCGACCTGGGGCCGTCGCTGTACGCGTTGGTGTTGATCCCGTTCGTGGTCTACCTGGCGTCGTACACGCCGTGGTTCGCCTCGGAGACCGCGATCAACCGCCACGAGGTCGGGCAGTCGATCGGCGAGGACAGCGTGTTGCCGATTCCCGACGCGCTGCGCTCGCTGTGGCATTACACCTACGCGGCGTACAAGTTCCACGCCGGGCTGACCAACGCCGACGGCAACCATCACCCGTGGGAGTCCAAGCCGTGGACCTGGCCGATGTCGCTGCGGCCGGTGCTGTATGCGATCGACAATCAGGACGTGCCGGGGTGTGGCGCGCAGTCGTGCGTGAAGGCCGTGATGCTGGTCGGCACGCCGGCGATGTGGTTCCTCGCGGTGCCAGTCCTCGCCTGGGCGGCGTGGCGGGCGTTCGTCAAGCGGGATTGGCGTTACGCCGTCGCACTCGTGGGCTACGGCGCCGGTTTCCTGCCGTGGTTCGCCGACATCGACCGCCAGATGTACTTCTTCTACGCGGCGACGATGGCGCCGTTCCTGGCGATGATGATCGCGTTCATCCTCGGCGACATCCTGCACAAGCCGGATCAGAACGCCGAGCGGCGGACGCTCGGGCTGATCGCGGTGAGTTGCTATGTCGCGCTTGTACTGACGAACTTCGCGTGGATGTATCCCATCCTGACGGGCATTCCGATCTCGCCGGCGACGTGGAACATGCAGATCTGGCTACCGTCCTGGCGCTAAGCGCTCGTTGCGCCCGCCGTCCGTTGCGCCGAAATAGCATTCCTGGTTGCTATGCAGGCAATTTCACAGCCATACCTTCTCTTTGGCGTGCCCGCCACGCG
>NZ_LZKP01000156.1 GCF_001672895.1 Mycobacterium sp. E740 | reverse complement strand
GACAAGTCGAGTGCCGGCTCCGGCTCGTCGGGTTCGACTGACTCCGCCTCGAGTTCGGGTTCGAGTTCGGGTTCGGGTTCGGGTTCATCGAGCTCCACCACGGCGGCCGCCGCGTCGAACTGACGCGAAGTTATCCACAGGCAAGCGCGTACGTCGCCCGAAGTGGGCGGCCTGCTGCCTAACTTGGCGGCATGGGGCATCCACTCGATCCGTCGCCGATCCATCGGCTCGCCGAGATGCTGCGGCCCGATTGGACACGCGCGCTGCTGGCCCGACGAATAGCCGCGGGCCTACTGGTTCTGCTTGCCGCCGTCGCAGCACTGCGTCCCGACCCCGATGACCAACTCGTGGCTGCCGTCGTCGCGGCGCGAGACCTGAGCCCGGGCCGGGAACTCACCGCCGACGATGTCCGTCTCGAAAACATCAGTGCCACAACTATTCCCGATGGATTACAGTCCGATGTCGATGCGGTTGTCGGCACGACGCTGGCCGGTCCCGCGCGTCGCGGCGAAACCCTCACCGACGTTCGCCTGCTGAGTCCGCGGCTGGCCGAAGCGGCGGTCGGCCCGACGGCGCGCATCGTGCCGTTGTCCCTTCACGAGACCGCGGTGCTCGACTTGATCCGCCCCGGCGACGTGGTCGACGTCCTGGCCGCCGGCCCACAGGCCGCGGCCGAAACCGACGCCCGGCCAAGGGTTGTCGCGACCGACGCCGTCGTCGTCCTGGTCTCCGAGAAGTCTTCCGGCGTTGCCGGAGGGTCTGGCCGGGTGGTCCTCGTCGCGCTGCCCGCTCACGCGGCGAACGACGTGGCGGCCGCGACGCTGATCCAGACGGTGACGCTCACATTGCACTGAGGACGACACCTTCGCTCGGGCATTCCGCTCCCCTGCCATGCCGACGCAACTAGCCTGCGTAACTGTCGACCGCACACAACTGCAGAGAGGATCGAAGAGGATGCTGAAGGGCTTCAAGGAATTTCTCGCCCGGGGAAACATCGTCGACCTGTCGGTCGCGGTGGTGATCGGCACCGCGTTCACCGCCCTGGTCACCAAGTTCACCGACAGCATCATCCAACCGCTGATCAACCGCATCGGCGCGGGAGGCGAATCGGACTACGGCGTCCTGCGCATCGGGATCGGCGGCGGGCAGACCATCGACCTCAACGTGCTGCTGTCGGCGGCGATCAACTTCATCCTCGTCGCCGCGGTGGTGTACTTCCTCGTCGTCATGCCCTACAACCGGTTGCGCAAGAAAGGTGAGGTCGAGCAGGCGCAAGACACGGAGCTGTCGCTGCTGACCGAGATCCGCAACATCCTCGCCGAGACGAACGGCTCGTCGTCGTCGGGCGCGCACAGCGCGGGTCCGGGCACCGGACCGGACCCCGACACCGCGAAGACCACCAGCGCCGACAAATCCTGACGACCGAACGACGACGGCCCCCTGGAAGTCCTGGGGGCCGTCGCGTCTGCCTAGAGAAGTCTCAGTTCATGTTCCAGGGCTCGCCATAAGTGGTCACGCTGTCGCCCGCCTTCGAGATCAACCGCGCGAACGGACGCAACAACACCCCACCGGCCGCACCGGTCACCGTGCCATGCGCATTCGACACCGCCACACCACCACTGGGACCCGCGACGTCCACCGAGAACGTCGCAACCTCCTGAATACCCGGACCGTTCCCGAGATCGGCACTGATCGACACACCCGGAAACAGGTTCGGCGTGGTGATGAACCCCGCACCACCGGCAATAGCACCCGTACCGATCAACGGCGCCTGGTCGAACAACACGTTCGGCGTGGTGTAGCTGAAGTTGATCCCCACACCCAACGACCACGGAAACCCGATCTGATACCCCAACTCCAACGTGCCTTCGAACTCATCAGCACCCGGACCCGCCACGTTGTACTTCGCCCGGCCACTGTGAAACCACTCGCGCGTCAACCGGTTGCGATCCAACGGAAACACCCCGTTGAGAAACGTGTCCCACTGCTGAATCGTCAACGTCCGATCATGGCCGTCAACCAAGCTCAACTCGTTGTCCAACCCGGCATGAGACGTGCCGGTACCCACGAACAACGACGCAATGGCCGCCACCACCACAACGAGCACCCGACTGAATACCCTCATGTTCTCCCTAGCCATGTCGATGCGCGTCCCCTTGTTGGACCCGCAACTGTTGTCAGTCGGTGCCGGCGTTTCCGCCACCACGACGCACGAGCCGCATGCGACGCAAATGAGAGACCACACACACTGCTCTTACGCTTCGCTCACTTGTTGACAGGCAGAACATAACGGGGCGGCAGCGAACCGGCAACGCGAGCGCGTCCCGGATTCGAGTGTCTGCTGTCACAGCAGACGATGTGCTGGAATCGAATCCTCGCGCGATTAACGCTTGTGTCAAAAATATTCGCGCTGCTCCCGAGGTGTCCAGTGTGGCCGAGGTCGTTGTTCTACGTCGTTGGGGAGAAGGGCTCCTGTGTGCTGCCGCGCCGCACCGGGCTATGGCGGTCGCAGTTGGTTGCCGCGCATCGATGCGGCTGTGATCGAGCTCACCAGCAAACGTATTTCTTTGTTCACCAACCGGCAATCTCGCCGCCACGTCCGATGAAACGACGACGGCCCCCGGGAAGTCCTGGGGGCCGTCGCGTCTGCCTAGAGAAGTCTCAGTTCATGTTCCAGGGCTCGCCATAAGTGGTCACGCTGTCGCCCGCCTTCGAGATCAACCGCGCGAACGGACGCAACAACACCCCACCGGCCGCACCGGTCACCGTGCCATGCGCATTCGACACCGCCACACCACCACTGGGACCCGCGACGTCCACCGAGAACGTCGCAACCTCCTGAATACCCGGACCGTTCCCGAGATCGGCACTGATCGACACACCCGGAAACAGGTTCGGCGTGGTGATGAACCCCGCACCACCGGCAATAGCACCCGTACCGATCAACGGCGCCTGGTCGAACAACACGTTCGGCGTGGTGTAGCTGAAGTTGATCCCCACACCCAACGACCACGGAAACCCGATCTGATACCCCAACTCCAACGTGCCTTCGAACTCATCAGCACCCGGACCCGCCACGTTGTACTTCGCCCGGCCACTGTGAAACCACTCGCGCGTCAACCGGTTGCGATCCAACGGAAACACCCCGTTGAGAAACGTGTCCCACTGCTGAATCGTCAACGTCCGATCATGGCCGTCAACCAAGCTCAACTCGTTGTCCAACCCGGCATGAGACGTGCCGGTACCCACGAACAACGACGCAATGGCCGCCACCACCACGACCAGTACCCGACTGAATACCCTCATGTTCGCTCCAGCTATGTCGGCGGTCAGCCCTCGGCTCACCGTGCTCCGTTGTTCAGTTCCTGGCCCTACCGCTAACCGACATGGCCGCTGGTCATCGTTGACACGAGGAACATAGCGGTCGGGCACCAGCCCGGCAACGGATGATCGTCGCAGGTGTGCGCGGCGTTACGGCACCTGTCGGACCGCCCCGAAGGCGGCGCAGCGGTGGCGGGACGCTCGGTTACCTGCGCGTAACACCGACATCGGATCGGGTCCAATCACCACGCGGCCGCGCGCGCCGGCGGGAGACTGAGGCGTGGCTGGCCTAAGTCGGCGGCGGTTCGTCAAAGATGGTGCGGCGGAAGGTTTTCCAGTAACCAGCGGTCACGCTCGGCATCTTCGTGGGGTGAAGCGTTGTCTCGCTCGTCCGTGGAGGCCTGCGGCAGCTCCTCGCCGAAAACGGCGTCGATCGCGTCCCGGCGGGGCTTCGGCCGGTCAGCCATTGTGGCCCTCCGCTGTGACGAAGATCACATTCGACGCCATCGGGCGCTGCTGGTGGTCAGATTTCGAGGCTCGACAACTCGCCGATGATCTGGACCGCCAGCGGTCCGAGCGTCGCCATGCCGTCGCGTACCGCTGCACGCGAACCGGCGAGGTTCACCACGAGCGTGCTGCCCGAGATACCGGCCAGACCGCGCGACACCCCGGCCTCGATGATGCCTGCCGAGAGGCCGGAGGCGCGCAGCGCTTCGGAGATGCCGAGCAGTTCGCGATCGAGGATGTCGCGGGTGGCTTCGGGGGTGACGTCGCGAGGCGTGACACCGGTGCCGCCGACGGACACCACCAGGTCCACCCCGCCGATCACCGCGGTGTTGAGAGCGTTGCGGATCTCGACCTCATCGGACGAGACGACCACGACACCGTCGACGACGATGCCCGCCTCGCCGAGCAACTCGGTGACCAGCGGACCGCTGTGGTCCTCCTCGCCGTGTGCGGTGCGGTCATCGACCACGACGACGAGTGCCCGGCCGACCAACTCCCCTGGCTGTTCCATGACTGCAACCGTATATGTGGCAGCGGACAGCGGCGCGGCCACTCTCAGCGTGGTCGAACCCGGAGGGGTGCTCACTGCTGAGCCTTGCCGAGGGTGACCTGAACCGTCTGCGGCTTACCGCCCGGGTCCAGATAGGACAGCGTGACCTTCTCGCCCGGCGCGCGTGACCGGATGGCCGCGACGAGCGCGTCGGCACTGCCGATCACCCTGTCGTCGACCTTCGTGACGACCACACCGCTGGGCAGGCCCGCCGCCGCGGCGGCCCCACCGTTGGTGACCTCGACGATTCGCGCTCCGTCGATGGACGCGTCGTTGCCCACCTGCACGCCGAGCGAGGCGTGGGCGGCGGTGCCGTTCTTGATCAACTCGTCGGCGATCCGCTTGGCCTGGTCGACCGGGATGGCGAAGCCGAGGCCGATCGAACCGCTCTGCGCCTGCGGGCCCGCGTCGGCGCCCAGCGTCGCGATGGCGGAGTTGATGCCGATGAGCTCACCGTTCATGTTGACCAGCGCACCACCGGAGTTGCCGGGGTTGATCGCCGCGTCGGTCTGGATCGCGTCGAGCACCGTGTTCTGGTTCTTGGCGTCACCGCTCGCGGCGACCGGCCGGTTCATCGCGCTGATGATGCCGGTGGTCACCGTGCCCTCCAGCCCGAGCGGCGAACCGACGGCGACGACGTCCTGGCCGACCCGCAGATCGGCCGAGGAGCCGATGGTGATCGGCGTCAGGTCGGAGACACCCTGCGCCCGCACGACGGCGATGTCACTGCTCGGGTCCGTGCCGACGACGGTGAACGGGCTGGTGCGTCCGTTGGCGAACGTCACCTTGGTCTTTCCGGCAGGCGGGCCCCCGCCGGGGGCGCCCTGCGCTGCCGACACCACGTGGTTGTTGGTCAGGATCAACCCGTCGGAGGACAGGACGACGCCGGACCCCTCTTCGGAAGCGCGGCCCATGTCGGTCTCGAGCTTCACGACGCTGGGCACCACTTTCGCGGCGACCTGTTCGACGGAACCGGCCGGCAGGCTCGCGGCCGGCACACTGGGCGCGGCGCCGGTGATCGACGACATCGCCGACTGGCCGTCCGGCCG
>NZ_LZKP01000155.1 GCF_001672895.1 Mycobacterium sp. E740 | reverse complement strand
AAGTTCGCTGTAGCGTACGGTATCGGGCGGACGCCAAGGAGGGCCCGTGAATTCCACTGCTGCAAGGTTGACGGCGAAGTTTGCTGAGTCCGTCGTGCACGGGTTGATTCTCTTCCTCGCGGCAGGCACGGTCCACTACTGGCAAGGCTGGGTCTTCCTCGCCGTCTACAACCTTGCCGGGTGGATTCCGAGCATCTATCTGATGCGAACCAATCCCGACGCCTTCGAGCGCCGGATGCGGGGCCCGACCGCCGAGACTCGAATTGCGCAAAGAATTCTGATCGTCGGCTGGCTCTTGTCGGTGCCGGCGGCGTTCGTCATCAGCGGCCTGGACCATCGCTTCGGCTGGTCGCACGTGCCGACCGCGATCTGTTTGATCGGCGACGTGCTGGTGGCCGTCGGGCTGATCCTCGTGACGGTCGTTGCAGTCCAGAACAGTTATGCGGCAGCCAACGTACAGGTCGAGGGCGGCCAGACGATCGTGTCCACCGGCCTGTACGGAATGGTTCGGCACCCGATGTACACCGGCAGCATGATCATGATGATCGGCATCCCCCTTGCACTCGGTTCTTATTGGGGACTTCTCACCGTCCTCCTTGCGGCAGTATCACTCTCCTTGCGAATCCGGGACGAGGAAAAGATGCTGCAAGAGGAACTCGAGGGATACCGCGACTACACGCAGAAGGTCCGCTACCGCCTGGTGCCGTGCGTCTGGTGAACTGAGGACACCTTTCACCCTGAACCAGGCGCCGACTTCCGCTGCGGCACACGCCAATTGATTGACGGCGCCGCCGCGGCGGTGCCTTATTCCAGCGAGCCGGCGATGTCTGCCAGCTGCTTGCTCAGGCTTCTGACCGTCGGCGCGTTGAAGAGGCTGGTGACCGCAAGCTGGGCGTCGAGGGCCGCGTTGACCGCAGCGATCAGCCGCACCGCGGACAGCGAATCGCCGCCGATGTCGAAGAACGACTCGTCGACCCCAACACGGTCCACCTTCAGGACCTTCGCGAAGATGTCCGACAAGAGCCGCTCGATCGGAGTGGTCGGCGCACTGAAAACACGCGAGCTGCCAGAGTAGCCGGGCGCAGACGCCTCGTCGAGGTGGTCATGCTCGGCCGTGGGGATCAGACCAGTCGACGAAAGCCGTTGTGCCGGATCGTCGATCATCGCCGCCAAGATCCGCTGCAACCGCTCCATCAGTGCCTCGATGTCGGCCATGGCGAAGACGTCGGTGCGGAATTGGACGTGCAGCCCCAACTCCGACCCCGGTTGTGCCTGCACCGCAAGCGGATAGTGGTAGTAGTCCCGCGCCGCCAAGTTCGTGATGGCCAGGTCATGACCGCTCGACAACGCCGCACTGTCCACGGGGTAGTTCTCGTACACGAACACCGTGTCGAACAGCCTGTCGTGTCCGGTGAGTCGATGGACTTCCGCCAGCCCGAGGTGCTGATGCTCGTAGGTCTTGTTGTGCATCGTCTGCAGCTGCTCGAGCAGGTCACTGGTGGTGGTGGTCGGTGTGAGGCGCGCGCGCACCGGCACCGTGTTGATCAGCAGCCCCGCCATCGATTCGGCGCCGGCCAACTCGGCGGGCCGCCCGGAGACCACAGCGCCCAGCGCGACATCCCGCCTGCCGGTCACCGAGCTCAACAGCAGAGCCCAGGCCGACTGGAGCACGGTGCTGACCGTGGTCTGGTGTGAACGGGCCAGCTCGGCCAGTGCGTGCGTGGTCTGTTCCGGCAGCCGGAACTCCGCAATCGTGCGGGGGCCCAGGCCCAACCGGTCCGGCGGCGCCACCAAGGTCGGATGGTCGAAACCGGACAGCACGTCGGCCCACGCCGTACGGGCGGCTGGCAGATCCCGGTCGGCCAGCCAGGTGAAGAACGCGCGATACGGCGCTGGCTCCGGGTGTCGCCGGCCGTAGTAGCCGGCGATGATCTCCTGCAGCAGGATCGGCATCGACCAGCCGTCCAGCACGATGTGGTGATTGGTCAGCAGCAACCGGTGCTGCTCTGCGCTGATGCGGGCCAAAGCCACCCGGAACGGCGGTTGGTTCGCAAGATCGCAGACGGCGGCGCGCTCGGCAATGCCCAGACGCTGCATCTGCTCGTCGACATCGACCCCGCCGTCGCTCAGGTCGACATAGCGCCACGGCGCCACCGGATCAGCCGGGATGACCTGAACCGGCTCGTCGTACTGAGCGCGGAAGTGCGCCACCACGTTCGGATGGCGGTTGACGACGGCGTTCACCGCATCCCGCAGCCGCGCCGGCTCGAGCGGGCCGCTGATCGTGAGATCCAGTTGCACCGCGTACACGTCGTCACCGTCGCCCTGCGCGGCGCCGGCGTGGAACAGCAGCCCCTGCTGCAGCGGAGTCAACGGCAATACATCAGCGACCGCGTGGCGCCGGCACACCTCCTCGAGCTGAGGCTGGCTCAGCCGGGCGGGCGCGATGTCCGACGGGGTCAACCCGCCGCCGCCGGCGCGCACGTGCGCGCAGATACCTGCCAGTGCCTCGAACCACAACCGGCTCAGCCGCTCGACCTGGGTGGCATCCAGCGCCGACGTCGCCCAAGTCCAGTCGGCGTGCAGTTGCGGGCCGGTCTCGGTGTCGGCGGTGGCGGCGTTGAGTTCCACGGTGTGCGCCAGCGGCAGCGCCACCGCCGTCACCGCACCTGTCAGCGCCAGACCTTCGGGGCTGATCCGCCACGCGTCCTCGGAGGTCTCGCCCGCCGCCCCCAGCCGGCCCAGATAGTTGAACCCGAGCACCGGGTTCGAGCCGGCCAGATCCACCTCGGGGTTCAGATACCGCAGCAGACCATAGGTCACCGCGTCCGGGAGACCGCGCAGTTGCTCCTTGGCGTCCTTGACCGCCGCGCCCAGCGCCGCGTCGCCGGCGCTGACCCGACCCCAGTCCAGTCCGCCCCCGGCCAGCGCGACCGGATAGAGGGCCGTGAACCAGCCCACCGTGCGCGACAGGTCAACCTCGGAAGACAGCTCCTCAGCTCGGCCATGGCCTTCCACGTCGATGACGATCGGCGAATCACCGCTGCCGGAGAACTCCGCTGCCGCCAGACCGAACGCGATCAACAGGATTTCGTGGATCCCCGCGTGGAACGCCGTCGGGACCTCCCCCAGCAGCATCCGGGTCGTGTCGACGTCCAGCGACACCGACAAGCGTCCAGCCGTCTCGAATGTGTCCAGCGCGGGTTGCACCGCCGGCAGCGCGGGCGCGGTGGCGGCCACCCGGCGCCACATGTCGGCCTGCGCGACGACCTCCGGGCGCCGCGCGTGCTCGGCCAGCAGCTCCGACCATCGGGCGAACGACGTCCCGCCCGACGGCAGCACGATCGGCTGCCCGCTGCGGTGCTGAGCCCAGCCAATGTTGAGGTCTTCCAACAGGATTCGCCACGACACCCCGTCGACGGCCAGATGATGGCCGATCAACGCCAACTGCCCCGTCGCGCTCGCCCACACCGCCACCAGCATCAGTCCCGCGGCCGGGTTCAGCTGCGACCGCGCCTCCACCAGCGCGGCCTCGGACAGCACGTCGACGGTTCGCAGGCAATCGTGCGCGTCCAGCGCCCCGGGCTCGGGCACAGTGAGCGCCCACCCGCCGGCGTCGTCGCCCGAGACGCGCAGGCGCAACATCGCATGCCGATCGATCAGCGCCTGCAACAGCGCAACCACGTCGGATTGGCTGACCCCGGCCGGAGCCTGCACCGCCACAGTCTGGTTGAACTCGTCGATCGGACCCTGCATGCCCTGCAACCAACGCATGACCGGCGTGGGCACCACGGGGCCGACACCCTCGTCGACGACGTCGTTCGTCCCGTCGGTCACCTCGGCCACCCGCGCCAGCCGGGCGACGGTCTGCTCGGCGAACACGTCACGCGGCCGGCACAACACACCCGCCGCTCGCGCCCGGGCCACCACCTGCATCGACAAGATGCTGTCGCCGCCGAGCTCGAAGAACGACTCGTCGACCCCGACCCGCTCCACACCCAGCACCTCGGCGTAGACGCCGGCCAGCACTTCCTCGATCGCATTCGACGGGGCGCGGTACTGATCCGTGCCGGTGTACTCGGGCGCAGGCAGAGCGCGGGTGTCGAGTTTTCCGTTGACGGTCAACGGAATCGCGGCCAACACCACCACCGCCGTCGGCACCATGTAGGTCGGCAACCGGTCCGCCAAGGCGGCCCGGATTCCGTTCGGGTCCACCGCTGCGCCGGGCGCCTCGGTCACATAACCGACCAGACGCTTGTCGCCGGGGCGGTCCTCGCGGGCGATCACCACCGCCTGATCGACGCCTTCGCAGCCGGCCAACGCCGCCTGCACCTCACCCAACTCGATGCGGTACCCGCGGACCTTGACCTGCTCGTCGGCACGTCCCCAGTACCGCAGTTGGCCGTCGGGGCCCCAGGACACCAGATCGCCGGTGCGGTACATGCGTGCCGCGCGCGCTCCGTCGCCGGCGAACGGACACGCCACGAAGCGCGTGGCGCTCAGCGCGGCCCTGCCCAGGTAGCCGCATGCCAGACCCTCGCCGGCCACATACAACTCGCCGACCACCCCGGGCGGCACCGGACGCAGCCAGTCGTCCAGCACGAACAACGCCGCGCCCGGGACCGGCGCACCGATCGGCGGCGCACCCGTGCCCGGCATCAGCGGTGCGCTGAGCAACACGACCATCGTCGTCTCGGTCGGGCCGAAGGCGTTGATCATCACCCGCCCGGGCGCCCACCGATCCACCAACTCCGGCGGACAGGCCTCACCGGCGACCACCAGCGCCATCCCGTCCAACCCGTGCGGCGACAACACGCCCGCCGCCGACGGGGTCTGCGTGAGCACACTGACCTGCTCGGCGACCAACAAGGCGTGCAAGTCCTCCGACGACCGGGTCACCGAGTCGGGCACCACAACCGTGCGGCCGCCGTGCAGCAGCGGACCCCAGGTCTCCCAGACCGAGGTGTCGAAACCGTAGGAGTGACACTGCGTCCACACCCCCGCCACCGGCAGGTAGGCGCCCAGTCGCTCCAACAGCTGGGTGACGTTGTGATGGGTGGTGGCCACGCCCTTGGGCACACCGGTGGTGCCCGAGGTGTAGATCAGGTACGCGACGTCATCCGGGGACGGCGCCGGCAGCGCGGTGTCCGGCTGCCCATCGACAGCGGGGTCGGCGACATCGATGACCGCCAGCCCATGGCCGGCGAGCCGGTGGGCCAGACCCGCGGTGGTAAGAGCGGCGATCGGTGCGGCGTCGGCCAGCACGAACTCGATCCGCGCATCCGGGTGCGCCGGGTCGATCGGCACATAGGCCGCCCCCGTCTTGAGCACGCCGAGCATCGCCACGACCGCCTCGGCCGAGCGGTCCAGCAGCAACGCCACCCGCTTCCCGGGACCCACCCCGCGAGCAGCCAGGAAGTGCGCCCACTTGTTGGCGGACTGGTCCAGTTGGCGATACGTCCACGAGCGGCCCTGACAGGTCAGCGCCACCGCCTCCGGCGTACGGGCGACCTGTGCGCCGAACCTCGCCGGAATCGAGACCGCCGGCGGTGCGGGCGCCGTCAGCGCCTCGCGATTACCCCACCGCTGCAGCCGGGCGTGCTCATGCTCATCGAGCAGGTCGATCGACGACAGCCGCCGCGCCGGGTCGGCCGTCATGACCACAAGGATCCGCTGCAACCGCTCGACCAACGCCTCGATCGTGGCCGCGTCGAACACGTCGGTGCGGAACTCGACGTGCCCACCGATTCCGCCGGGCTCCCCCGCCTCGGTGAACTGCTCGCCGAGCGAGAACGTCAGGTCCATGCGGGCGGTCTGGGTGTCAGCCGGCATCGGGGTGACCGCGACGTCACCGAGTCGCAGGTCCCCGCTGGCGTTGTTCTGCCAGGCCAGTGACACCTGCACCAGCGGATGATGGTTCAGGCTTCGGGTGGGGTTGAGCCGCTCGACGAGCACCTCGAACGGCACATCCTGATGCTCGAAGGCGGCCAGGCTGCGCGCGCGCACCTGCTCCAGCACCTCGGCGACCGTCGGGTCACCGGCGACGTCCACGCGCAGCACCAACGTGTTGACGAAGAAACCGACCAGGTCGTCCAGTGCCCGGTCGCGCCGACCGGCGATCGGAAAGCCCACTGCCACATCAAAACTCGCACTGAGCTTGGCCAGCAGCATCGCCAGCGCGGCCTGCATCACCATGAAGCTGGTCGCGCCGTGCGCACCGGCCAGCCGGGCAATCGCCTGCTGCACCTGCGCCGGCCACTGCACGACGACGTTGGCGCCGCGGAAGTCGGCCGCCTGCGGGTAGGGCCGATCCGTGGGCAGCTGCACCCGCTCGGGCATGTCGGCCAGCGCCTGCCGCCAGTAGGCGAGCTGCGCGGCGATCCGGCTGTCCGGATCGGCCAGGTCGCCGAGCTGCTCGCGCTGCCACAACGCGTAGTCGACATACTGCACCGGCAGCGGCGCCCAGTCCGGCGCGTGTCCTGCGCACCGCGTGGCATACGCCGCGCCGAGATCGCCCACCAGCGGAGCGATCGACCAGCCGTCAGCGGCGATATGGTGGACCACCGCCACCAGCACATGCTCATCCGCGCCGAGCTTGAAAAGCGTTGCCCGCAAAGGGATTTCATAGGACAGATCGAACGGGCGGCGAGCCACCGCGCCAATGGCCTCCTCGAGTTGGCGCTCCGGCCAACCGGTGGCGTCGACGACCTGCCACCCGACCTCGACGTCGTCGACGGGCACCACCCGCTGCTGCGGTATTCCGCCGGGGGCCGGGAACAGCGTGCGCAAACTCTCGTGGCGCGTCACCACGTCAACCAGCGCCGCAGCCAACGCTTCAGCGTCCAGGCGGCCGTCCAACTGCAACGCCACCGCCAAGTTGTAAACAGCTGACGGGCCCTGCAACTGTTCGAGGAGCCACAACCGGTTCTGGGCGAACGACAACGGCACCACCGTCGGGCGCTGCACCGGAACCAACGGCTCCAGCCCGTCCCCCTCGCCGATGCGCGGGGTCAACTCGGCCACCGTCGGCGTCTCGAACAGAGCGCGCACCGACAGCCCGGCATTCAGCGACTTGTTGACCGCGGCGATCACCCGCATCGCCGACAGCGAGTCGCCGCCCAACTCGAAGAACGAGTCGTCCACACCGACCCGTTCCAGTCCCAGCACCTGGGCATAGATTCCGGCCAGGACCTCCTCGGCGAGGCCGGACGGAGCGCGATAGCGATCGGTGTCGGTGTAATCGGGTGCTGGCAAGGCACGTTTGTCGAGCTTGCCGTTGACCGTCAACGGCAGCGCATCGAGGACGACCACCGCGGCCGGCACCATGTAGCCGGGCAGACGCTCGCTCAACGCGGCCCGGACCTCGGCCGGTTCGGCTGTCCCGGTCACGTAACCCACCAGCCGCTGGTCGCCGGGCCGGTCGTCGCGCACGACCACCGCCGCCTGGTTCACCCCGGTGCAGCCGGCCAATGCTGCCTGGATCTCACCGAGTTCGACGCGGTACCCGCGGATCTTGACCTGATCGTCGGCACGGCCCAGGTACTGCAGCTGACCGTCGGCGCCCCAGCGCACCAAGTCCCCGGTGCGGTACATGCGCTGTCCTGGCGCCTCCGCGCCGGCGAACGGGCACGCGACGAACCGTCCTGCCGTCAACGGGCTGCGGCCCACATAACCGGACGCCACCCCGCGGCCGGCGACGTACAGCTCGCCGGGCACCCCCGGGGGCACCGGCCGCAACCACGCGTCGAGCACGAAGAACGCCGCGCCGGGCACCGGCGTGCCGATCGGAACCACACCCGAGCCCGCGCGCAACGGCGCACTGAACGAGGTGTACCACGTCTCGGTCGGGCCGTAGCCGTTGATCATCACCCGTCCGGGGGCCCACCGATCGACGACCTCGACCGGGCAGGCCTCTCCGGCCACCACCAACGCCACCGAGTCCAGGCCCTCATGAGGAAGCGCCGCCGCCGCGGACGGCGTCTGATTCAGCACGCTGATCTGTTCGCGGATCAGCAAGGCGTGGAAGTCATCTGGCGAGCCCACCACGGACTCGGGCACCACGACGAGGCGCCCACCGTTGCACAGCGCACCGAAGATCTCCCACACCGAGACGTCGAACGCGAACGAATGCCACTGCGACCACACCTGACCGGTCAGCTTCAGTTCGATGTCCAACGACTCCAGCAGGGCAGTGACGGTCTGGTGGGTGACCGCGACGCCCTTCGGCACGCCGGTGGTCCCGGAGGTGTAGATGATGTACGCGAAGTCGTCCGCGGCCGGCGCGGGCAACTCCGTGGCGGGGTAGCTGTCGATCCGCGGGTCATCGACCTCGACGACCGAGACGTCACGCGCGTCGACGCGCGACCGAATGCCCGCCGTCGTGACGACGGCGACCGGTGCCGCGTCGGCCAGGATCACCGCGATGCGCTCATCCGGATGCGCGGGGTCGATCGGCACATACGCTGCCCCGGTCTTGAGCACTGCTAGCAGCGCGACGATCGCCTCGGCCGAGCGCGGCAGCAGCAGCGCCACGCACTGTCCGCGGCCAGCACCTTGCTCGGATAGCAAGTGCGCCAACCGGTTCGACGCCTCATCGAGTTCCCGGTACGTCATCGAGCGGCCCTCGAAGGTCACCGCCGCCGCCTGCGGGGAACGCGCCACCTGGGCGGCGAACAATGCCGGAACAGACGCCGCAGCCGGCGCCGCCGCGGTCAGCACCGCGCGCTGACCGATCGCATCCAGGCGAGCGCGCTCGACCTCATCGAGCACATCCACCGACGACAACCGCCGACCCGGGTCGCCGGTCATCGCCGTCAGCACCCGCTCGAACCGCCGGATCAGACCCTCGATACTCGCGGCGTCGAACACATCGGTGCGGAACTCGACCGCCCCGCTGATACCGGCGGGCTCACCGTCGTCGCTCCAACGTTCCGCCATCGCGAACGTCAAATCCATTCGCGCACTGTGGGTTTCGGCCTCCAGAGGCGTCGCCTGCACATCACCCAACGGCAGTTCCGCACCACGGCCATGCCGCGGCCCGGCGAAGTTCTGCCACGCCAGCAACACCTGGATCAACGGCTCGTGGGCGCGAGAACGCGTGGGGTTGAGCCGGTCGACCAACACCTCGAACGGCACATCCTGGTGCTCGAAGGCGGCCAGGCTGCGCGCGCGCACCTGCGCCAGCAACTCCTCGACGGTCGGATCTCCAGACAGATCGACCCGCAACACCAAGGTGTTGACGAAGAACCCGATCAACTCGTCGAGCGCCGGGTCGCGCCGCCCGGCGATGGGGAATCCGACAGCCACATCGGTCGTGGAACCCATCATCGACAACAGGGCGGAGAGGGCAGCTTGGACCACCATGAAGCTGGTCGCGTTGTGCTCACTGGCAGCCTGGATCACCCGGTGGTGCAGCTCTGCCGGCCAGTCGATGACCACGCTGGCCCCGCGGTTGGAAGCCACCTGCGGGTACGGCCGGTCGGTCGGCAGCTCCAGGCGCTCGGGCAGCCCGGCCAATGCGTCCTGCCAATAGGCCAGCTGCGCCGCGATCGGGCTGTCGTCGTTGTCGAGGTCCCCGAACTGCGCACGCTGCCACAACGTGTAGTCGACATACTGAACCGGCAAGTCCGTCCACGATGGGGCCTGCCCCGCGCGGCGCGCGGCGTATGCCGTCCCGAGATCCGCTACCAGTGGCGCGATGGATGAGCCGTCGGCCGCGATGTGGTGGACCACACCCACCAGCACATGCTCGTCGTCGCCGAGACGGAAAAGCACTGCGCGCAAAGGAATCTCGGCGGCCAGATCGAAGGTGTAGCGGGCCGCCTCCGCGACGGCTTCGGTCAACCGGTCATCGGTCCAACCGGTGGCCTCGACGAGCTGCCAGCCGATGGCCGCCTGCTCGGCCGGGACCACCACCTGCTGCGGTACGCCGTCGACCGCGCGGAACTGCGTGCGTAACGACTCGTGACGGCTGACGACGTCGCTCAGTGCCACTCGCAGCGCCTCGGCGTCCAGTCGGCCCTGCAGCCGCAATGCGACCACCATGTTGTAGATGGGTGACGGGCCCTGCAGCTGATCGATGAACCACAGCCGGTTCTGCGCGAACGACAGCGGGATCACCGCCGGCCGCTCGACGGCGACGACCGGCGCGAGTGAACCTGAACCCGCGCCCACCCGGGACGCCAATTGCGCGACGGTGGGCGCTTCGAACAGAGCGCGCACCGCGACGCTGGCATTTAGCGCCTTGTTGACCGCAGCGATGACCCGCATCGCGGACAGCGAATCTCCGCCCAGCTCGAAGAACGACTCGTCGACCCCGACCCGCTCGAGCCCCAGCACCTGCGCGTAGATGCCGGCCAGCAGCTCCTCGGTGAGATTGGCCGGCGCACGGAAGGTTCCGTCTTTCTGGTACTCGGGTGCCGGAAGGGCCGCCTTGTCGAGTTTCCCGTTGGCGGTCAGCGGCAGGCTGTCGAGCACGACGACCGCGGACGGCACCATGTAGGACGGCAGCTGCTCGCCCATCGCGGCGCGTACCTCGTCCGGGTTCGCCGAACCGGTGATGTAGCCGACCAGTCGCTTGTCGCCGGGGCGGTCCTCGCGCGCGATCACCGCGGCCTGGCCCGCTCCGCTGCACGACGCCAGCGCGGCCTGCACTTCACCGAGCTCGATGCGATAGCCGCGAATCTTGACCTGCTCGTCGGCCCGGCCGACGTAGTGCAGCTCGCCCTTCGCGCTCCAGGACACCAGATCCCCGGTGCGGTACAGCCGTTTCCCTGGCGCGCCGAACGGGCTGGCGACGAAACGCGTTGCGGTCAACCCTGCTCGGCCCACATACCCGTAAGCCAGGCCGGCACCCGCCACGTAAAGCTCCCCGACGACCCCGACGGGCACCGGCCGCAGCCAGGCATCGAGCACGAAGAAGCCGAGGTCTGCCAACGGGCCACCGATGGGGCTGGCGGTCCGGTCGAGATCGGCGGCGACGATCCTGCGGTACGAAGCATGCACCGTGGTCTCGGTGATGCCGTACATGTTGATCAGGAACGGGATTCCGGGGTGGTTGTCCAGCCACGTGTCCAGGCGTGGTGGCTGCAGCGCTTCCCCGCCGAACACGACCCGCTGCAGCGCGAGCTCACCACCCGACTCCTGCGCTTGGGACTCGCCAAAGCCGAGCCAGCGGGTCACCTGGTGTTCCCATGCCGTGGCCACGTCTTGCCAGTTGTGTTGCGCGTCGGCGGTCTGCAACGCATAGAACGCCGAAGGGGTCTGGCTCAGCACTGTGACCTGCTCGGCGATCAGCATCGAGTACAACTCTTCCGGCGACCGCACGACCTCGTCGGGCACTACCACGAGGCGTCCGCCGCCGAGCAGCGCACCGAACATCTCCCAGACGGAGAAGTCGAACGCCAGCGAGTGACACTGGGACCACACGCCCCCGGGCGGCACCTGGGCGTCCAAGGTCTGCAGCAGCCGGGTCACGTTACGGTGCGCGACCGCGACACCCTTGGGCGTTCCGGTCGTGCCGGAGGTGTAGATGAGGTACGCGATGTCCTCGGCGGCCGGCGCCGGAAGCGCGGTGTCGGGCTGGCTGCCCAGCGCGGCGTCGTCGACGTCGACGACCAACAGGTCGTGCCCGTCGAGACGCGCACGCAAATCCGCCGTGGTGATCACCGCTGCGGGAGCGGCATCGCCGATGACGAACCGGATCCGGGCATCGGGATGCGCCGGGTCGAGCGGCACATAGGCCGCCCCGGTCTTGAGCACCGCCAGGATCGCCACGATCGCGTCGACCGACCGCGGCAACAGCAAGGCAACCCGTTGACCCGGTCCCGCTCCGTGGCCGGCCAGCAGGTGCGCCAACCGGTTGGACGCCTGATCAACCTCCAGATAGGTCAGCGAGCGACCGTCGCCGCTGATCGCCACTGCCGACGGTGACCGCTGCACCTGCGCGGCAAAGGATTCCGCAATCGACCCCGACTCGGACGCGGGCTGGGTCAGCGCCGCCCGGTTACCCCACTGTTCGAGTCGCGCGTGCTCCGCCTCGTCGAGCACGTCGACTGACGACAACCGCGCCGCCGGGTCCGCGGTCAGCGCCAGCAACATCCGCCGCAGCCGCTCGATCAGAAGCTCGATGCTGGCCGCGTCGAACACGTCGGTGCGGAACTCGACGTCTCCGCCGAGCCCGGCCGGTTCCCCCGCCTCGGTCCACCGCTCGCCGAGGTGGAACGCGAGGTCGGTGCGGGCGGTGTGGGTGTCGAGGCTCGTCGGCGTGATCTGCACATCACCGAGGGCCAGCCCGACGGCGCCGCTCTGCTGTCCGGGCAGGGTCTGCCACGCCAACAGCACCTGCACGAGCGGGTGATGGGCGAGGCTGCGGGTGGGCTTGAGCCGCTCGACGAGCATCTCGAACGGCACGTCCTGGTGCTCGTAGGCGGCCAGGCTGCGTGCACGCACCTGCTCCAACAGCTCGGAGACAGTCGGGTCGCCACCCAGGTCGGCCCGCAGCACCAGGGTGTTGACGAAGAAGCCGACCAGCTCGTCCAACACCGGATCGCGCCGGCCGGCGATCGAGAAGCCGACTGCCACGTCATGGCTGGTGCTGACCTTCGACAACAACGCCACAAGCGCGGCCTGGACGACCATGAAACTGGTCGCGTTGTGCTCACGGGCCACCCGGGCCACCTGCTGCTGCAGTTCCGGCGACCAGTCGACCAGCACTCGAGCGCCGCTGTAATCGGCAACCGCCGGATAAGGCCTGTCGGTGGGGAGCACCAGCCGGTCGGGCATCCCGGCCAGGGCCTGCTCCCAATAGGCGAGCTGGGCGGTGATGCGGCTCTGCGGATCGGCCAGGTCACCCAGCTGCGCGCGCTGCCACAGCGTGAAGTCGACGTACTGCGCCGCCAACGGCGCCAAGTCGAGCGCCTCGCCCACACATCGGCTGGCGTAAGCCGCCCGCAGGTCCCTCAGCAACGGGCCGATCGACACACCGTCGGCCGCGATGTGGTGGATCGCCGCAACCAGTACGTGTTCTTCCTCGTCGACGCGAAGAAGCCGCGCCCGCACCGGGATCTCCGCGGCGAGGTCGAACGTGTGACGCGCCGTCTCGCTGATCGCTTCGTGCAGCCGGTCCGGCGACCAGCCGGTGGCGTCCACGATCTGCCAGCCGAAGTCGGCCTGCTCGACGGGAACCACCACCTGCTGAGGCACACCCGCAGCCGCCGGGAAGACGGTGCGCAGACTTTCATGGCGCGCCAGTACGTCGGCCAGCGCCGAACCCAGCGCAGCAGCGTCGAGCTTGCCGTGCAGACGCAACGAATGCGCCATGTTGTAGACCGGCGACGGCCCCTGCAACTGGTCGAGGAACCACAACCTGCTCTGCGCGAACGACAGCGGCACGACGTCGGGCCGCTCACCGGCCACCAGCGGCTCCAGGCCGCCCTCGTCCGCTCCGATGCGGTGCGCCAACTCCGCCACCGTGCGCGCCTCGAACAGAGTGCGCACCGAGACCTGGGCGTCCATGCTGGCGTTGACGGCGGCGACCAGGCGCATCGCCGACAGCGAGTCTCCGCCCAGATCGAAGAACGAGTCGTCGACCCCGACGCGCTCCACGCCGAGCACCTGGGCGTAGATCCCGGCGAGGATCTCCTCGGTCAGGTTCGCCGGGGCGCGGTAGCGATTCGAGTCGCTGAACTCGGGCGCCGGCAACGCGCGGGTGTCGAGCTTGCCGTTGACCGTGAGTGGCAGCGCGTCCAGCACGACGACCGCTGTCGGCACCATGTAGGCCGGCAGCCGCTCGGCCAGCGTCGCCCGCAGCTCGGCCGAGTCGACCGAGCCGGTGACATAGCCCACGAGACGCTTGTCGCCGGGGCGGTCCTTGCGGGCGATCACCGCCGCCTGTTCGACGCCTTCGAGCCCCGCCAACGCGGCCTGCACCTCGCCGAGCTCGATGCGGTAACCGCGAATCTTGACCTGCTCGTCGGCACGTCCCAGATAGTCGAGCTGCCCGTCCGCGCGCCACCTCACCAGGTCCCCGGTGCGGTACATGCGGGCACCCGGCGCTCCGAACGGGCACGCGACGAAGCGCGACGCCGTCAGCCCCAGCCGACGCACGTAACCGGTCGCCACGCCGTCGCCGGCCACATACAACTCGCCGACCACGCCCTCGGGCACCGGGCGCAGCCAGTTGTCCAACACGAACAGCGCCGCTCCGGCCACCGGCGAGCCGATCGGCACGGCCTGCGCCCCCGAGGTGAGCGGCGTGCTGATCGCCACACACATCGTGGTCTCGGTGGGGCCGTAGGCGTTGACCATGCGACGGCCCGGTGCCCACCGGTCCACCACCTCGGCCGAGCAGGCCTCACCCACGACGACCAACGCCATCGACGCCAATTTCTCCGGCGAGAGCACGCTGACCGCGGACGGAGTCTCGGTCAGCACGCTGACCTGCTCCGCCGCCAGCACGTCTTGGAAGTTCTCCGGCGAGCGGGTCACCTCTTCGGGCACCACCACCAGGCGGCCGCCACGCAGCAAAGCCCCGAAGATCTCCCACACCGAGACGTCGAAGGCCAAGGTGTGGCACTGCGCCCACACTCCGACGGCCGGCAGGGCGGAATCCGTCGACGCCAGCAGCTGGGTCACGTTGCGGTGGGTGACCGCCACGCCCTTGGGGGTGCCGGTGGTTCCTGACGTGTAGATGACGTAGGCGGTGTCGTCGGGAGCGGGCGACCGGGGTGCGGTGCTGGGCTGGCCGTCGACGGCGGGGTCGTCGACGTCGATGACCGCCACTGCGTGGCCGTCGAGTCGGCCGGCCAAACCGGCGGTCGTGACAACGGCCAGCGGCACCGCATCGGAAACTATGAAGCCGATGCGGGCCTCGGGCAGCGAGGGGTCGATGGGCAGGTAGGCCGCACCGGTCTTGAGCACGGCCAGGATCGCGACCACTGCCTCGGCGGAGCGGTTGAACAGCACCGCGACGCACTGGCCCGGGCCGGCCCCTCGGCCGGCGAGCAGATGCGCCAGCCGGTTGGCCGCCAGGTCGAGCTCCCGGTAGGTCCACGACCGCTCGCCGCATACCAGCGCCACCGCATCCGGCGTCTGCGCGACCCACGCCGCGAACAGCTCGACGATGGTCGACCCGCGCTCCGGCGCCCTGGTCAGCACCGCCCGGTTACCGAACTCGTCGAGGCGGACGTGCTCAGCGGAATCGAGCACGTCGATCGACGACAGCGGCCGCCGCGGATCGGCGGTCATCGCGACCAGGAGCCGCTCCAGCCGGTCGATGAGAGCCTGAATGCCTTGCGCGGCAAACACATCGGTGTCGTATTCGACGCGAAGACCGATCTCGTCGCCCGGGATGGCTTGCACCGAAAGCGGATAGTGGTTGTATTCGCGGCTCGCGAATTCGGGGATGGCCAACTCGTGGTCGGCTTCCAGGGCGACGGTGTCGACCGGATAGTTCTCGTAGACGAACATGGCGTCGAACAACTGGTCGTGA
Source organism: Mycobacterium sp. E740 (assembly GCF_001672895.1). Taxonomy (GTDB): domain Bacteria; phylum Actinomycetota; class Actinomycetes; order Mycobacteriales; family Mycobacteriaceae; genus Mycobacterium. The sequence continues at coordinate 37,774 of NZ_LZKP01000155.1, read as the reverse complement.
CCGGTGACGCGGTGAATCTCGTTGAGCGCGAGATGCTGGTGTTCCAGCGTGCGGTTGTACGCGTCCTGCAGCTGCTCGAGCAGGTCTGCGGTGGTGGTTGCCGATGTGATGTCGGCCCGCACCGGCACCGTGTTGATCAGCAGGCCCACCATCGAGTCCGCGCCGACCACCTCATCCGGGCGCCCCGAGACCGCGGTACCGAATGCGACGTCATGCTGACCGGTCAACGATGTCAGCAGCTGCGCGAACGCGGCCTGCAGCACCGTGCTGACCGTGGTGTGCAGCGCGCGCGCCAGCTCACCGACGGCCTGCGTCGTGGCAGCTGACACCTGGAACGACGCGACGCTCCGCTTCCCGCGCACCAACTGATCAGGCGGGCCCACCATGGTAGGGGTCTCGAAGCCGGCGAACACCTCGCCCCAGGCCGCCCGGGCGGCGTCGTAATCCCGACGGGTGAGCCAGCTGATGAAGTTGCGGTACGGCGCCGCCGCGGGCAACGGCTGGCCGTAATAGCCGGCGAAGATCTCACGCAGCAGGATCGGCAGCGACCAGCCGTCCACGACGATGTGGTGGAACGTCAGCACGAACCGGTACCGGTCCTCGGCGGTGCGGAACAGCGCAGCCTGGAAGGCCGGCTGGTGGGCGAGGTCGCAGACCGCAGCGCGCTCGGCAGCACACGCCGCCTGCAGCTGTTCGTCGATGTCCGCGTCGGCGCCGTTCAGCTCGACATAGCGCCAGGGCAGCTGCGGGTCTGCCGGAATCATCTGGACGGGCTCGTCGAACTGCGCGCAGAACCGCGCCGAGAGGTTCGGATGCCGGTTCGCCACCGTCTGCACCGCATCGTGCAGCCGGTGCCGGTCGAGCGGACCATTGATCGCGATCTCCAGCTGCACCGCATAGACGTCGTCGGTGACCTGTGCGCCCTCGGAGTGGAACAGCAGGCCCTGCTGCAGGGGGCTCAGCGGCAGGATGTCTGCGATCGCATGCTGGCTGTGCAGGTCGTCGAGCTGCTGCTGGGTCAGGTGGGCCGGTGCGATATCGGAGGGCGTCAGTCCGCCGCCGCCGGCGCTGACGTGCGCGCAGATGCCGGCCAGCGCCTCGAACCACAGTCGGCTCAGCCGGTTGACCTGCGTGTCATCGAGCGCCGAGGTCGCCCACGACCAGTTCGCGTGCAACTGCGGGCCGGTCTCGGCGTCGACGGTGGCGGCGTTCAGCTCGAGCGCGTGCATCAACGGCATCGGGATGTCTGCGGCCGCGGCGGTCGCAGACAGGCCGTCCTGGCTCATCCGCCATGTTCCGGCGGCAGTCTCGGCGCCCGAAGCGCCCATCCGGCCCAGATAGTTGAAGCCGATGGTGGGGTCGGGGCCCGCCAGGTCGACGTCGGCGTTCAGGTACCGCAGTACCCCGTAGCTCAATCCGTCCGGCACTGCGCGAAGCTGCTCTTTGGCGGTCTTGATCGCCGCCCCCAGAGCTGCCTCGCCGGCTGTCACCTGCGCCCAGTCCAGCCCATTGACGGTCACTGCCACCGGATACTTGGTGGTGAACCACCCCACCGTGCGTGACAGGTCGACGTCGGCGGCGATCTCCTCCTGCCGCCCGTGGCCCTCCACATCGATCCCGATCGGGTGGCCGTCAGCGGCGAAGAACTCGGCCAGTGCCAGGCCGAACGCGATCAACAGGATGTCGTTCACGCCCGCGTGGAATGCCGTCGGCACTTCCCCGAGCAGCATGCGCGTGGTCGGCTCGTCCAGCGACAGCGACATGCGCCCCGCCGTCGCGAACGTATCGATCGCCGGCTGCACCGCCGGCAGCAATGCGGGGGCGGCCGCCACCTGCCGCCACGTCGGCGCCTGCTGCACCACGTCGGGGTCGTGCGCGTACTCCGCCAGCAGCGAGGCCCACCGGGCGAACGACGTCCCCCCGGCCGGCAGCTGCGCCGGCTTGCCGCCGCGACGCTGCGCCCAGGCGATGTTGAGGTCTTCCAGCAGGACTCGCCAGGACACCCCGTCGACCGCCAGGTGGTGGGCAACCAGCACCAGCTGAGAAGTGGAAGTCACCCACAAGGCCCTGAGCATGACGCCCGCGGCCGGGTCCAATTGTGAGCGTGCCTGCACCAAGGCTTCCTCAGAAAACGAGTCGATGGTGCGCAGGCATGCGGCGGCGTCGACCGACCCCGCTTCCGGCACGTTGAGCGACCAGTTCCCGGCTCCGTCGTCGTCGACGCGCAGCCGCAGCATGGCGTGCCGGTCCAGGAGTGCCTGCAACAGCGCCAGCACGTCGGCCTCGGTCACTTCCGGCGGAGCTTGGGCCACCACCGTCTGATTGAACTCGTCGACCGGACCGTCGACGCCGGCCAACCAGTGGATGATCGGCGTCGCAGGAATCTGGCCCAGGCCCTCGTCGACAACCTCGGCGTCGCCCGTGGTCGCGCGCGCCACCCGGGCCAGCCGGGCCACGGTCTGTTCGACGAAGATGTCGCGCGGCCGGCACTTCAACCCCGCTGCGCGTGCTCGGGCGGCGACCTGCATCGACAAGATGCTGTCGCCGCCGAGTTCGAAGAAGGACTCGTCGATACCGACCCGCTCGACTCCGAGGATCTCCGCGTAGATGTCGGCCAGCACTTCCTCGACCGCGTCGGTGGGCGCGCGGTAAGTGTCGCCGCCCTGGTATTCCGGTGCCGGCAGGGCGCGTTTGTCGAGTTTGCCGTTGACCGTCAACGGCAGCGACGTGAGCACCACCACCGCCGTCGGGACCATGTAGGCGGGCAGGCGCTGAGCGAGAGCGTTGCGAAGCTCGGCCGAATCAGCCGTTCCGGTGACGTAACCGACCAGACGTTTGTCGCCGGGGCGGTCCTCGCGCACGATGACCGCCGCCTGCTCCACGCCGTCCAACGCGGCCAGCGCAGCCTGGATCTCGCCGAGCTCGATGCGATAACCGCGGATCTTGACCTGCTCGTCGATGCGGCCCAGATATTGCAGCTGCCCGTCGGCACCCCAGCGCACCAGATCCCCGGTGCGGTACATGCGCTGCCCGGGCGCGCCGGAACCGACGAACGGGCAAGCCACGAAGCGCGAAGCGGTCAGCCCGGCCCGGCGCACATAACCGCACGCCACGCCACGACCGGCCACGTACAACTCGCCGATCTCACCGGGCGGCACCGGCCGCAGCCAGCCGTCGAGCACGAACAGCGCCGCACCCGGCACCGGCAGGCCGATGGGCACCACACCCGACCCCGCCTGGAGCGGCGCGCTGATCGTGGCGTACACGGTGGTTTCCGTGGGGCCGTACCCGTTGATCATGACCCGATCGGGTGCCCACTGGTCCACCACCGCGGGAGGGCACGCCTCCCCGGCGGCCATCAGCGCGACCGACTCCAACCCCTGCGGTGACAGCGCCGCCACCGCGGAAGGGGTCTGGCTCAGCACGCTGACCCGCTCGGTCACCAGCAGCGACTGGAAGTCCTCCGGCGAGCGGGCCACGTCCTCGGGCACCACCACCAGCCGCCCGCCGTGCAGCAACGCTCCCCAGATCTCCCACACCGAGAAGTCGAAGACCAGCGACGAAGTCTGTGTCCAGACCTGCTCGGGCGCCATCTGCACCCCGACGTCCATGCCGTCGAAGAGCCGGGTGACGTTGGAATGGGTGACCGCCACGCCCTTCGGCGTGCCGGTGGTGCCGGACGTGTAGATGATGTGGGCGAGGTCGTCGGCTGCGGGCGGCGGCAGTGCGGTGCCGGGACAGGTCTCGATGTGGGGATCGTCGACGTCGACGACGGGCAACGCGTGTACGGTCAGCCGCTCGGCGAACTCGGTGGTGGTCACACCGGCGATCGGCGCGGCGTCGGAGATCATGAACCCGATCCGGGCCGCCGGCAGTTTCGGATCGATCGGCAGATAAGCCGCCCCGGCCTTGAGTACCGCCAGGATGGCCACGATCGCCTCAGCCGACCGGTTGAAGAGCAGGGCCACACACTGTCCCGGGCCGGCTCCGTGAGCGGCCAGCAGATGTGCCAACCGGTTCGACGCCTCGTCCAACTCCCGGTAGGTGATCGAGCGGTCCTGATACGTCAGGGCCACCGCGTCCGGCGCCAGCGCCACCTGAGCGGCGAACAGCGCCGGGATCGAGGTTGCGGTCGCGGGCTGGTTCAACACCGCGGTGTGACCGATCTGGTCCAGCCGGGCGTGCTCTTGCGCGTCGAGCAGGTCGATCGTCGACAACCGCCGCGTCGGGTCTGCGGTCATCGCAGCCAACACGCGGCCGAACCGCTCGATCAGCGTCCGGATTCGTTCGTCGTCGAAGACGTCAGCGGCGAACTCGACCCGAAGAGTGAGTTCATCGCCTGGGACGGCCTGAAGCGTCAGCGAGTAGTGGTTGTACTCGCGGGTGTTGAAGTCCGTGACCACCAACTCGTCGCCCCCGGCCAATGCGGCCGTGTCGACCGGGTAGTTCTCGTAGACCAGAAGAGTGTCGAAGAGTTTGTCGTGACCGGCGATGCGGTGCATCTCGTTGAGCGCCAGGTGCTGGTGCTCGAGTGTGCGGTTGTTGGCGCTCTGCAGCTGGTCGAGCAGCTCGACTGTGGTGGTGGCCGACGTGACGTTCACCCGAACCGGCACGGTGTTGATCAACAACCCGACCATCGATTCCGCGCCGAGCACGTCAGCCGGCCGGCCCGAGACCGCCGTCCCGAAGGCAACGTCATGCTGACCGGTCAGCGAGCCCAGGAGCAACGCCCAAGCGCCCTGGAGCACGACGTTGACGGTGGTGTGCCGCGAGCGTGCCAGCTCGGTCAGGGCCTGTGTCGTCGCCTGAGGCAGCCGGTGCTCGTACACGCCGCGGCTGCGCAGCTCCAACCGATCCGGCGGACCCACCAGTGTCGGAGTTTCGAAGCCGGTCAACACGTCACGCCACGCCGCGAGGGCTGCCTCACGGTCCCGCTCCGCCAGCCAGGTGACGAACCTGCGATACGGCGTGGCCGGGGGCAGGCGCCACCCGTAATAGCTCGCGAAGATCTCGCGCAGCAGGATCGGCATCGACCAGCCGTCGAGCACGATGTGGTGATTGGTGAGCACGAACCGGTGCTCGTCAGTTGCGGTACGGATCACCGCCACCCGGAAGACCGGGTCGTCGGCGAGGTGGCGGATCGCGGCGCGTTCCCTGGCACAGATCGCCTCGATCTCCACATCGAGATCTGTGTCGCTGTCGCGAAGGTCGATGTAGCACCACGGCACCTCAGGGTCGGCCGGGATGATCTGCACCGGCTGGCCGAACTGTTCTGAGAAGCGGGCCAACACATTCGGGTGACGGGCCGCCACCTTGTTCACCGCAGTACGGAGCCGGTCCTCGTCGAGAGCGCCCCGCACGGTGATGTCGAACTGCACCGCATACACGTCGTCACCCAGATCCGGCGCTGCGCCGGCGTGGAAGAGCAAACCGTGCTGTAGAGGGGTAAGCGGCAGTATGTCAGCGATTTGCATATTGCCGCTGAAGCTCCTCGATCTGTTGTTGGCTGAGGTTGACGGCGATATCGGAGGGGGTCAAACCACCTCCGCCGCCCCTGACATGTTGGCAGATTCCGTCCAGAGCCTCAAACCACAAGCTAGTCAACCGAATAACGTCGGCCTCGCCCAGCGCTGAGGGTGCCCACGTCCAATTGGCCTGCAGCTGCGGGCCGCTGTCGGTGTCGACGGTGGCCGCGTTGAGCTCCACGGTGTGCAGCAGCGGCATCGGGATGTCCGAAGCGACAGCGGTCAGCGACATGCCGTCGTGGCTCATCCGCCAGAGGTCGTCGGAGGTCTCGGCGGCCGCCGCGCCGAGGCGCCCGAGGTAGTTGAACCCGATGGCCGGGTCGGAGTCGGGCAGCTCGGCGTCCGGATTCAGATAGCGCAGGAGACCGTAGGACAACCCGTCCGGCAGCTCGCGCAGTTGCTCCTTGGCGTCTTTGATCAGCGCACCCAGCGACGGTCCTCCGGCGCTCACTCGCGACCAGTCCAGTCCACCGACGCTCAACGCCACCGGGTACTTGGTGGTGAACCAGCCCACCGTCCGGGACAGGTCCGCCTCTTCGGCCAAGTCCCCGTCACGGCCGTGGCCTTCCACGTCGATGCTGACCGGCGCGAGACCGGTCCCCAGGAACTCCGCGACCGCCAGTCCGAACCCGATCAACAGGACTTCGTGCACCCCGGCGTGGAACGCCGTCGGCACCTCGCCCAGCAGCATCCGGGTCGTCTCGACGTCCAGCTCCACCGACAAGCGGCCGGCCGTGGCGAACGTGTCCACCGCCGGCTGCACCGCGGGCAGGCGCGCCGGGACCGCGGCCACCTGCCGCCACGCGGCGGTCTTGGCCACCACTTCCGCGTCCTGGGCGTGCTCGGCCAACATCGATGCCCAGCGGGCGAACGACGTCCCGCCCACCGGCAGGGCGATCGACTGCCCGGCGCGATGTTGGCGCCAGGCGATGTTGAGGTCCTCCAACAGGATCCGCCATGAGACCCCGTCGACGACCAGGTGATGGACGACGAGCGCGAGCTGTCCGGTCGCGGCCACCCACAGCGCGCCGAACATCGCCCCGCTGACGGGACTCAACCGCGACCGCACCTTGACCAGCGCCTCGTCGGACAGCGCGTCGACGGTGTGCAGGCACTCGCCGGCATCCACCGACCCAACCTCCGGCACGTGCAACGACCAGCCCTCGGCGGTCTCGGCGACGCGCAGCCGCAACATGGCGTGCCGGTCGACCAAAGCCTGCAGCACCGCCACGACATCGGCCTCGCCCACCCCGGCGGGAGCCTGCAGCAGCACAGTCTGGTTGAACTGGTCAGTCGGCCCGTTCACGCTTTCGAGCCAGCTGATGATGGGGGTAGCCGTCACCGGACCGATGCCCTCGTCGATCTCCTGGGTCTCGCCGTCCGAGATCGTGGCCACCTGCGCCAGCCGAGCCACCGTCTGCTCGACGAAGATGTCGCGCGGCCGGCACACCACACCGGCCGCCCGAGCGCGGGCCACCACCTGCATCGACAGGATGCTGTCGCCGCCCAACTCGAAGAACGACTCGTCGACACCGACCTGCTCCAGCCCCAGCACCTGGGCGAAGATGCCCGCGAGAACTTCCTCGGTGGCGCTGGCGGGGGCGCGGTAGCGGTCCACATCGGTGTACTCGGGCGCAGGCAGCGCGCGCTTGTCGAGCTTGCCGTTGGACGTGATCGGCAACGCCTCCAGCGCCACCACCGCCGCCGGCACCATGTACGCGGGCAACCGCTCACCGAGCTTCGCCCGAACCCCGCTCACCTCGGCGCACCCGGTGATGTAGCCGACCAGGCGTTTGTCGCCGGGGCGGTCCTCACGCACCAGCACTGCCGCCTGATCAACCCCTTCGAGGGCTGCCAGCGCTGCCTGCACCTCGCCGAGTTCGATGCGATATCCGCGGATCTTGACCTGTTCGTCGGCGCGGCCCACGTACCGGAGCTGCCCGTCAGCGCCCCAGGACGCCAGGTCGCCCGTGCGATACATGCGGGTCCCGGGCGCTCCCAGCGGGCACGCCACAAACCGTGCGGCGCTCAGCCCGGCCCGGCCGACATAGCCCTCGGCGACACCGGCGCCCGCCACATACAACTCGCCGACCACCCCGACGGGCACGGGACGCAACCATGCGTCCATCACGAAAAAGCCCAAGTGCGCCAACGGAACCCCGATCGGGCTGACCGTCGCATGGGTGTCGGCGGGCACGATCTCGCGTACCGAGGCGTGCACCGTCGTCTCGGTGATGCCGTACATGTTCAACAGCCGCGGCTCCGGATGCCGATCGAACCAGCCGGTGAGACGCGCCGGTTCGAGCGCCTCGCCGCCGAAGACGACCGTCTCCAGCTTCAGCTGATCACCCAACTCCGGCGCCAGCCCATCAGCGGCCTGCAGGGCGTAGAACGCCGACGGGGTCTGGCTGAGGACTCTGACCTGCTCACTGACCAGGAGCGCGTACAACTCCTCGGGGGAACGCACCACCGCATCGGGCACCATGACCAGCCGGCCGCCGCTGCACAGCGCCCCGAAGACCTCCCACACCGAGAAGTCGAAGGCCAAGGAATGGCACTGCGACCACACGCCTGCCGTCGGCACGTCGCCGCCGAGCGTCTGCAGGAGCTGAATCACGTTGCGGTGCGCGACCGCAACGCCCTTCGGGGTTCCCGTGGTACCCGAGGTGTAGATCAGATAAGCGATGTCGCCGGGCTCCGGTGCGGGCAGCGCGGTGCCCGGATGGCTGGTGACTGCCGGGTCGTCGACGTCGACAACCACCAGGTCGTCGCGGCCGGCCAACCGCGAGCGACGGTCGGTGGTGGTGAGGACGACCGTCGGCGCCGCGTCCGACAGGACGAACTCGATGCGCGCATCGGGGTGCGCCGGGTCGATCGGCACGTACGCCGCCCCGGTCTTGAGCACCGCGAGCATCGCCACGACGGCCTGGGCCGAGCGCTCCATCAGCAGCGCCACCCGTCCGCCGGGACTGACCCCTCGGCCGATCAGCAGGTGTGCCATCCGATTCGACGCCTCGTCGAGCTCGCGATAGGACAGCGACCGGCCGCCGCTGTTGACCGCCACCGCTTCCGGGCTGCGGGCGACCTGCGCGGCGAAGACCTCCGGGATCGACCGCGCCGGCGCGGCGACGGGCCGGGTCAACGCGGCCCGGTTGCCCCAGTCCTGCAGCCGGGCATGCTCATGCTCGTCGAGGACATCGATCGACGACATCCGGCGGGACGGATCAGCGCACAGCGCGACCACCACCCGCTGCAACCGCTCGACCAGCGCTTCGACGCTCGCCGCGTCGAAAACGTCGGTGCGGAATTCGACATCCCCGCCGATTCCCGCGGGCTGCCCGGCCTCGTTCCACCGCTCGGCCAACGAGAACGTCAGATCGACGCGGGCGGTGTCGGTGTCGGCGGGCAACGGAGTGACGTCCACGTCACCCAACCGGAAATCGCCGGCGACGTTGTTCTGCCAGGCCAACAGGACCTGCACCAGTGGATGGTGGTTCAGGCTGCGAGTCGGATTCAGCCGCTCCACCAACGCTTCGAACGGGACGTCCTGATGCTCGAATGCGGCCAGGCTGCGGTGCCGCACCTGGTCCAGCACCTCGGCGACCGTCGGGTCGCCGGCGAGGTCCACCCGCAGCACCAACGTGTTGACGAAGAAACCGACCAACTCCTCGAGTGCCCGGTCGCGCCGCCCGGCGATCGGAAAGCCAACTGCCACATCAGAACTCGCGCTGAGCTTGGCCAGCAGCACCGCCAGCGCGGCCTGCATCACCATGAAACTGGTCGCGCCGTGCTCGCCGGCCAACCGCGAAACCGCTTGCTGCACAGGCACCGGCCACTGCACCGCCACCTTGGCGCCGCGGTAGTCCGCCACCGGCGGATACGGCCGGTCAGTCGGCAGCTCCACCCGCTCCGGCAGATCTGCCAACGCGTCCTGCCAGTAGGCCAACTGCGCGGCGATCCGGCTGTCGGGATCATCGAGATCACCGAACTGCGCGCGCTGCCACAGCGTGTAGTCGACATACTGCACCGGCAGTTCCGCCCAGCTCGGAGCCCGCCCCGCACAGCGGGCGGCATAGGCCACGCCCAGGTCCCGCACCAGCGGAGTGATCGACCAGCCGTCAGCGGCGATGTGGTGAACCACCGCGACCAGCACATGCTCGTGGTCACTGACACGGAAAGCCGTTGCACGCAAAGGAATTTCGGTGGCCAAGTCGAATGGGCGACGCGCCGCCGCCCCGACGGCCTCATCCAGCCGGCGCTGCGGCCAGCCGGTGGCGTCGACGACCTGCCAACCCACGTCTGCCCGCTCCGCCGGCACCACCAACTGCTCGGGAACCCCGTCGGGGGCCGGGAACAGCGTGCGCAGGCTTTCGTGACGGCCCGCCACGTCGGCCCAGGCAGCGCCCAGCGCCTGGGTGTTCAGCCGCCCATCCAGCCGCAGCGCAACCGCGAGGTTGTAGACCGCCGACGGCCCCTGCAGCTGCTCGATGAACCACAGCCGGTTCTGCGCGAACGACAACGGCACCACCGCAGGGCGCTCCGCCGGCAGCAGCGGCGCCAGCCCCTCGTCCGCTCCGATGCGCGGTGCCAACCGGGCCACCGTGGGTGCCTCGAACAGGGTCCGCACGCCGAGATCGACGCCCAGGGTGGCGTTGACCGCGGCGACCACCCGCATGGCCGACAGCGAGTCACCGCCCAATTCGAAGAACGAGTCGTCGACCCCGACTCGCTCGACACCCAGCACCTGGGCGTAGATACCGACCAGGATCTCCTCGAGGGCGTCGGCCGGCGCCCGATAGCGGTCGCCGTCGGCGTATTCCGGTGCCGGCAGCGCGCGCTTGTCGAGCTTGCCGTTTCCGGTGAGCGGCAGGGCCTCCACGACCACCACCGCCGCGGGCACCATGTAAGCCGGCAGACGCTCGGCAAGGGTGTTACGCAACTCGACGGAGTCACCCGTGCCGGTGACATAAGCCACCAGCCGCTTGTCACCCGGGCGGTCCTCGCGGACGATCACCGCCGACTGGTGCACCGCGTCGACGGTGCTCAGCACGGCCTGGATCTCCCCGAGCTCGATGCGGTACCCGCGGATCTTGACCTGCTCATCAGCACGTCCCAGGTACTGCAGCTGCCCGTCGGCGCCCCAGCGCACCAGATCACCGGTGCGATACATCCGCGCGCCGACGCCGGCGAACGGGCAGGCCACGAACCGCGTCGCGGTCAGCGCCGCCCGGCGCACGTATCCGAACGCGACACCTTGGCCGGCCACATACAACTCTCCGACCACACCACGCGGAACCGGCCGCAGCCAACCGTCCAGCACGAAGAAGCCGAGATGGGCCAGCGGCGATCCGATCGGGCTGACGGCGTTGTCGGCGTCGATGTCGACGATCTCGCGGAAGGAGGCATGGACCGTGGTCTCGGTGATGCCGTACATGTTGATGAGCCGGGGAAGACCGGGGTGGTTGCGAAGCCAAGACGTGAGGCGGTGCGGTTCGAGCGCTTCGCCACCGAAGATCACCGTCTCCAGCTTGAGCTGTTGCCCGAGCTCGGGGGCCAACGAATCCGCGGTTTCCAAGGCATAGAACGCCGACGGCGTCTGACTTAGGACATTCACCTCTTCCCTGACGAGCAAGGCGTGCAGATCCTGCGGCGAGGCGGCCACCGAATCGGGCACCACCACCAGCCGCCCGCCGTGCAGCAGCGCACCGAAGATCTCCCACACCGAGAAGTCGAAGGCCAAGGAGTGGCATTGCGTCCATACCTGGCCCGGCGACGTGTGCAGATCCGCGTCCAGCGAGTCCAGCAGCTGGGTCACGTTCAGGTGTGGGACCGCCACGCCCTTGGGCACGCCGGTGGTGCCCGAGGTGTAGATCAGGTAGGCGACGTCGTGCGGGCTCGGTGCGGGCAGCGCGGTGCTGGGTTGGGCAGCGATGACCGGGTCACCGATGTCGACGACCAGCAAGTCATGGCCGTCCAGGCGGTCGGCCAGGCCGGCGGAGGTGATCGCGGCCACCGGAGCGGCGTCGGAAAGCATGAAGTGCATGCGCGTACCCGGTTGACCCGGGTCGATCGCCAGGTAAGCCGCCCCGGTCTTAAGCACGGCGAGGATCGAGACCACAGCCTCGGCGGAGCGCTTCAACAGCAGGGCGACCCGCTGTCCGGGCCCCACCCCGTGACCCCGCAGCAGATGCGCCATGCGGTTCGAGGCCTCGTCGAGTTCGCGGTACGTCCACGACCGGGCGCCGTACGTGATGGCGATTGCCTCCGGAGCACGAGCCACCTGGGCGGCGAACAACGCCGGGATCGACCAGGACGCGGACACCGGCAGTGTCAACGCTTCGTGATTGCCCCACGTCTGCACGTCGACGTGTTCACGCTCGTCGAGCAGATCGATCGACGACACGCGGCGCGACGGGTCAGCGCACAGCGCGACCACCACCCGCTGCAACCGCTCGACCAGCGCTTCGATGCTGGCCGCGTCGAACACGTCGGTGCGGAACTCGACATCCCCGGCGATTCCGGCGGGCTGTCCGGCCGCACTCCACTGCTCTGCCAACGAGAACGTCAGATCGACGCGGGCGGTGTGGGTGTCGGCCGGCATCGAGGTGACCTCTACATCGCCGAGTCTCAATTCGCCTGCGGCGTTGTTCTGCCAGGCCAACAGGACCTGCACCAGCGGATGATGGTTCAGGCTGCGGCTGGGGTTGAGCCGCTCGACGAGCACCTCGAACGGCACATCCTGGTGCTCGAATGCGGCCAGGCTGCGCGCGCGCACCTGCTCCAGCACCTCGGCGACCGTCGGGTCGCCCGAGAGATCGACACGCAGCACCAACGTGTTGACGAAGAAACCGACCAGTTCGTCCAGTGCCCGGTCGCGTCGGCCGGCGATCGGAAAGCCCGCTGCCACATCGGAACTCGCGCTGAGCTTGGCCAGCAGGACCGCCAGCGCGGCCTGCATCACCATGAAGCTCGTCGCGCCGTTCGCACCGGCGAGCCGGGCAATGCCCTGCTGCACCTGCGCCGGCCACTGCACGGCCACCTTCTCGCCGCGGTAGTCCGCCACCGGCGGATACGGCCGGTCAGTCGGCAGCTCCACCCGTTCCGGCAGACCAGCCAACGCGTCCTGCCAGTAAGCCAGCTGCGCGGCGATCCGGCTGTCCGGATCGTCGAGATCGCCGAGCTGGGCGCCCTGCCACAACGCGTAGTCGACATACTGCACCGGCAGCGGCGCCCAGTCGGGACGCTGTCCCGCGCACCGGGCGGCATACGCCGCGCCCAGATCGCCCATCAGCGGGGCGATCGACCAGCCGTCGGCGGCGATGTGGTGGACCACTGCCACCAGCACATGCTCGTCCGCACCGAGCTTGAAAAGCGTTGCCCGCAAGGGGATCTCAGCGGCCAGATTGAACGGGCGGCGCGCCACCGCGCCCGCGGCCTCCTCCAGTTGGCGCTCCGGCCAACCGGTGGCATCGACGACCTGCCACCCCACCTCGACGTCATCGGCCGGCGCCACCCGCTGCTCGGGAACCCCGCCCGGGGCCGGGAACAGCGTGCGCAGGCTCTCGTGGCGGGCTACCACGTCGACAACGGCCGCACCCAACGCCTGCACGTCGAGGGCGCCCGTCAACCGCAGCGCCACCGCCAAGTTGTCGACCGAGGACGGCCCCTGCAGCTGATCGAGGAACCACAACCGCTTCTGGGCGAACGACAACGGCACCACCGCCGGGCGAGGACCTGCGACCAACGGCTCCAGCCCGTCGCCCTCGCCGATGCGCGAGGCCAGCTCGGCCACGGTGGGCGCCTCGAACACTGCGCGCACCGAAAGCCCGGAGTCCAGGCTCCTCGTGACCGCGGCGATCACCCGCATCGCCAGCAGCGAGTCGCCGCCCAGTTCGAAGAACGACTCGTCGACGCCGACCCGCTCGACACCCAGCACCTCGGCGAAGATGCCGGCCAGGATCTCCTCGGTAGGCGTGGACGGCGCGCGGTACCGATCGGTGTCGGGGTATTCGGGGGCCGGCAACGCCCGCTTGTCGAGCTTGCCGTTGACCGTCAACGGCAACGCGTCGATCAGTACGACCGCCGAAGGCACCATGTATCCGGGCAGCCGCTCGGCCAGCGCGGCACGGACGGTGCTGGGGTCGACCGCCCCGGTCTCCGTCTCGGTGAGATAGCCGACGAGGCGCTTGTCACCCGGGCGGTCTTCGCGGGCGATCACCGCCGCCTGATCCACTCCGTCCAGAGCGCCGAGCGCGGCTTGCACTTCACCGATCTCGATACGGTGCCCGCGAATCTTGACCTGCTCGTCGGCCCGGCCCACGTAGCGCAGCTGCCCGTCGGCGCCCCACCAGACCAGGTCGCCGGTGCGGTACATGCGTTGTCCGGTGCCCTCGGCACCGGCGAACGGGCAGGCCACAAACCGCGAGGCGGTCAACGAAGTCCGGCGCGCGTACCCGACCGCCAGCTGCGGGCCGGCCAGGTAAAGCTCCCCGACCACCCCTTGCGGTACCGGGCGAAGCCAGCTGTCCAGCACGAAGAACGCCGCACCCGGCAGCGGCGCGCCGATCGGCACCACCGGCGAGCCCGCCTGCAGCGGCGCGCTCAACGCCACCCACATCGTGGCCTCGGTCGGGCCGTACTCGTTGATCATCACCCGACCGGGCGCCCAGCGTTCCACCACCTCCGGCGGGCAGGCTTCACCGCCCACGAGCAGCGTCACCCCGTCCAGGCCCTGCGCCGACAGCATCCCCACCGCCGAAGGCGTTTGGCAGAACACGCTGACCTGCTCGTCGATCAAGAACGCGCGCAAGGCGTCGGGCGAGGCGGCCACCGATTCGGGCACGACCGCCAGGCGCCCCCCATGCAGCAAGGCGCCGTAGATCTCCCAGCCCGAGATGTCGAAACTGTACGAATGCCATTGCGACCAGACCTGGCCTGCGGTGGCCCACTCGTCGTCCAACGAACCCATCAGCTGGGTGACGTTGGCGTGGGTGATCGCCACCCCCTTCGGCACGCCCGTCGTTCCCGAGGTGTAGATCAGGTAGGCCACGTCGTCAGCTGCCGGCCCCGGCAACGCGGTGACCGGATGACTCTCGATGGACGGATCGTCGACGTCGATGACCGTCAGGCCACTGCCGGCCAGCCGCTGCGCCAACGCCGTGGTGGTCAGTGCGGCCATCGGCGCGGCGTCGGCAATCATGAACTCGATACGCGCCGACGGGTGCGCCGGATCGATCGGCAGGTACGCCGCGCCGCTCTTGAGCACCCCGAGCATGGCCACGATCGCCTCGGCGCACCGTGAGAAGAGCAGCGCCACCGACTGGCCCGGGCCCGCGCCGAGGCCGGCCAACAGGTGCGCGACCCGATTCGACGCCGCATCCAGCTCGGCGTAAGTCCACGAACGGCCCGAACAGGTCAGCGCCACCGCCTCCGGAGCGGCGGCAACCTGCGCCGCGAACACCGCCGGGATCGACACCGCCTGCGGCGCCGGGGCGGTCAACACGGCCCGGTTTCCCCACTCGTGGACTCGGACCTGCTCGCTCTCGTCGAGCAGGTCGAGTGAGGACAACCGCCGTTCCGGATCGGTCGTCATCGCCGTCAGCAGGCGACTCAACCGATCCGCCACGTCGGCGGCATCGAGTTCGGCAGTCGGATGGCCGGTGCCCAGCGAGCTGAGGTGAAGCTGGTCGCCATCCCTGAAGAAGACCAGTGCGGCCTGATCCCCGAAACCGGCATTGGTCAGAGTGCCCGTCGCCAAGGCGCCATCGAAGAGGCCCATATGCGCCGCGGGAATGATATTGACCACGACCCGATTCGACGCACGGCTGGAGTCGCCGAGGTACGCTCTGCTCTCCATTGCAGCCACCGGATACCGCTGGTGTTGCAGCGCTTCCCGAATCCGAATATTGACGTGTCGACAAAAATTAGCTATGGAGGCATCCGCAGGTGTCTTCAAGACGAGTGGCACAACACCTGAAATCAAGCCTGGGACCGCCAGCGATTCCGGACGCACGCGCCTGCTCACCGGAAAATCGAGTACGACCTCTGAACGGTCGGCCTCATAAGCGCTGACCAATAGCGCGCAGGCAGCAGTGATCACCGAAGACCGACTGACACCCACATTCCGCGACAATTCGTCGATCTGCTCGAGAATCTGCGAATCCAATGGAAGCGGTGCGGAAAAGTCGTCGGCAGCGCTTCCGTGCGCGGCAGCGTGGACTGAAGAGTGAGCGAGCGGCTTTTCGCCGGGAAGATTACTGGCCCAGTAGGCCTGGTCATCGAGATACTCGCCGGACGTTTCGTATTCCGATTCGCATTGAACCAAGTCCTGCAACGAGCCGAAGAAAGCCGGAGGAATCTCGTCGCCGGCAGCAATCGCGGAGTAAACAGCTGCGATCCGGTGCAATACCAGAGTGAGGCCGATTCCGTCCACCGCGATGTGGTGGCAGCAGGCGAACAGGTAGTTCTCGTCCGCGCGCGTCTGCATCAGGGTGAACGTGAACAGCGGGCCAGACAGCGGCATCGGCATCCGCCGGATGCTGGATGCCAAGCGTTGCACCTCATCGACCGGATCTTGCGAGCGCAGTAGGTCATAGCGACGAAGCTCAACCACCGGGTGATCGACCGGCTTCTGGAAGACCTGTCCAGCGTCTTGGAAGAATTCGGCTCTGAGCGGTTCGGCCTCGCGCACAACGTGGTGAATCGCGGATTCCAGCTGATCCGCGTCTATCGGCCCCTCGATCCGCAGGAGCCCGCCGAGATGCAACGTCGCGTCGGCCTGGCCCGTCTCTTCGGCGAGCCACATCTCGAACTGTCTCCGCGTTAGCGGAAAAACCCGGTCATCGAGTTCCATTCAAGTCCCCTCAATCACCCAAGTCAGGCACTTTGCTCGTCAGCGTGAGGCCCCCGGCGAGCTTCTCCCGCAGCCCCTTTGGGCCATGTGTACCCAGTTCTGTCCGAGGCAGTGCAAACCGCGAGGCGCTGGACTTTGCCGCGAACCGCTCGCGAGCCGGTTGCGAAATGGTCCTAGACGAGCCACCGGCTGTGTCGCCCAACGTCGGCCGAGACCAGGAACGGCCGTCGGCGCAGTCGAACGCATCGATGCTCACAGCTCTCCAGAATTTACTTGAGTCGGTGGGACGCCTCCAAACCATACTGAAGCCGAGGTGGGCCTGTTCAGGCTTTCAGCAAAGTCTTTAGGTGTAGTGCGCTTCACAGCCTAGCATCCAAAGCGGTAGCCTGGCGAAGTGCTATCGCCTGCGGTGATGGGTCATCTCGAAGTGTGTCTCGCCGCTTTGGGAGTCCAGGTTTCTCCTAGCTCAGTGAACTCGGCGGCGCCAACCCCCGAACCGGCGTGACCGCCGTGCCGGAGTTGCACCGGCGATGCCGGCGAAACCTGTTCTTGACTGCTGGAGGCACTTCGGTCCGAGCCATGCCGAACCGACCGATAATGCATTTTGATTCCGCTTGAGTAGAAATGCGCAGAAGCATTTACTGTGCGTCTTCAAATAGCGCAGTTAGCCGTTACTGGTTCTCCGGCCGCGCCCCGACAATGGGGATATGCGCGGGCAACAGCAGGACCGCCCAGCCTCGGCAGCCAGACGCCCCCTGACAGGCGAGGTTCAGCCGGCTTCAGCCGGCGCGGCAGATTTGCTGAACTTCCGACAAGGAGCCGGGTCGCGGCTCTTCTTCCACGAGTACGTCAATTAACCGAACCGCTTTCGGAGCTGATTCGACGCTGCGGATTTGCGCTCACGGCCATGAGAAAGGCGCCCTGTGCGGCTCAGTAAGAGGTCCACACACGGTGGACAGAATATTCGCTCGGACGACGGCAGTCGCCAGTCCGGTGGTCGGCCATCACACTTGTCCTACAGCAGCTGTCCGCGCGTTGCGCCCCCAGCAACAAGAATGAAAGGCTCCGCAGCGACGATGAAAGGTCAGGACTCACGATGAAGGTTGTGGTGGCGTGCTACGGGACGCGCGGCGATGTCGAGCCCTGCGCCGCGGTTGCCCGTGAACTGCTCCACCGTGGGCACGAGGTGCACCTGGCCGTCGCACCCAACATGGTCGGCTTCGTCGAGTCGACAGGACTCGATGCGACCGCCTTCGGGCCGGATTCGCACAAGATGCTCGACGCCCACTGGGCCTTCTACCGGACGTTTTTTCACACGCCCTGGCGGCTTCGCGAAGTGAGCAGGTTGTCGCGCGAGGCATGGGAGCCCAAAGCCGAGGCCTGGCAAGAGCTGAGCAATACGCTGACGTCGCTTGCGAAGGGCGCCGATCTGCTCTTCACCGGCTTGGTATTCGAAGAGGTCGCGGCCAACGTCGCCGAGTATTACGACATTCCTTTGGCCACGCTGCATTACTTTCCTATCCGACCCAATGGCAAACTACTTTCGTTCCTGCCGGCGCCATTACGTCGTGTGACCATGCTGGCGCACGAATGGCTGATTTGGCGCGGGACGAAAGAGGTGGTCGACGCGCAGCGCCGCGAATTGGGACTGCCAGAGGCCACGCTGTCCGCCACGCGGCAGATCACCGAACGCGGATCGCTGGAAATTCAGGCTTATGAAAAGGCTTGCTTTCCGGGCCTGGCCGAAGAATGGGCGGACTTCGACGGCCAACGGCCCTTCGTCGGGGCACTGGCGACGAACCAGCCGGCGGACAGCGACCAGGAGGTTGCCTCCTGGATCGGAGCGGGGACTCCGCCGATCTTCTTCGGGTTCGGCAGCGTGCCGGTGGATTCTGCCGCCGACACGCTGGCCATGATCACCGAGGCCTGCGCGCAACTGGGCGAGCGGGCACTGATTTGCGCGACTGGGTTGGATGCTCCCCAAGTCGCGAATCCGGACGACGTCAAGGTGGTCAGCGCGACGAGCTATGCGGCCGCCTTCCCCGCGTGCCGCGCCGTCGTGCACCACGGTGGCGCGGGTACGACGGCAGCGGCTCTGCGTGCCGGAATCCCGCAGTTGATCCTCTCGACCGACCTGGATCAGACTCTCTGGGGGGTCCGGGTCAAGCGACTGAAAGTCGGCTCGAAGCGCCGCTTTTCGACCACCACCTCGGAATCACTGCTGGCGGATCTGCGCACGATCCTCGCTCCACGGTACGAATCACGAGCCCGCGAAATCGCCACCCAGATGACCAGCCCCGCCGAAAGCGTCTCGGCCGCTGCCGATCTCGTCGAGAACTTCGCACGCCTGCGCTCCAACTGCTGATGGACGTGGGCCGCAAGGTCCACGCCAGAGTCCGCCACACTCCCGATCAAGCTCCTCGGTACTCTCACCCCATGAATTGGTTCGGATTCGCCGATGCCCGCGTCGGCCGGTGCCGTGTCGTCCTCCGCGATGATGCGTACCAGGCGATCGAAGGCTGATGATGCGGGCGCGGACGCCTGATGCAAGGACTTCGACAGACAGCCCCGACACGACAAGCGCTGTGCGGCCGGAAAATCGGCTCGCACTCATGGACCACGGCTTGTTCACGCAGCACCGCGCGATGGGGCGCAACTTGGTCATCCAGTGTGTGTGGGTCTACGAACACCCGATCGACTTCGAGCGCGTGCAGAGCTTCCACCGGAATCTGGGGTATGGGCTGGCGGGGCGGCGCATCGAGAGTTCGCCGCTGCCGTTCGGTCCGCATCGGTGGGTCCTGGACCGCGGCCCTTCGGGCATAGATGTCGAAGAACGCCCCCGGCCACGGGCTGAGCTCGGCGACTGGATCGACGAACGCTCACAGATACCCATCGATGCGGAGAACGGACCGGGTTGGCATATCGGGGTCGTTCCGCTGGAGGACGGCTGCACCGCGGTCAGCCTGGTCGTCTCGCACTACCTGGTCGACGGCCTCGGGCTCGTCGTGGTCCTGGTTGACGCGCTCATGGGGAACACGCACGATCTCCCCTACCCGCCGCCGGACTCACGTCGTCGGCTGCGCGCGGTCGCACAGGACAGCCGACTGACGCTGCGGGACGCACCTGAAGTCGGCCGGGCAGTTCGGCTGGCGGCACGACTCGCCCGTCAGCGCCGCCGTGAGCTTGCGCAGTCACCGGCGCCGGCGCCGCCACCACCAGCGCCGCTTCGGCGGGCCGCCGGCGATGACGTCATCGTCGTGCCGGGTATCACGATTCGCGTTGATCTCGCAGCCTGGGACGCCCGCGCGGAGGCTCTGGGCGGCACGAGTAACACCCTGACTGCGGCGTTCGCCGCGAAACTCGGGGAACACCTCGGACGCCGACGTGCTGGTGACGGCGCCGTCACGCTGCAGCTCCCCGTGAGCGAGCGCGGCGAGGGTGATCTACGGGCAAATGCGATGTTGATCGCGCGCGTCAGCATCGATCCGACCGGACTCACTACGGATCTGCATGACATGCGCGCGGCGATCAGACAGGCGCTGAAAGAGGTGCGTCAGACACACGATGAGTCTTTGCAGCTCGCGTGGCTGCTTTCCTTCACACCGAAGCGGGCCCTGAAACGCATGGACGATGCGACGCTGGCTGACCCAGAGCACCCGGTGTTCTGTTCCAACCTCGGCGACGTCGGTTCGGTGGTGAACCGTCTCGACGGCACTGACGCCGAGTACGCCACCGCACGAGTGACTGCCCAGCACGAATCGCGAGAACGGCTCGAGCGCACCGGCGGGCAACTGATTCTGCAGTCCCTGCGCATCCCGGGCAGCTTCATCATCAGTGTTGACGCATACCAACCGGGTTTTGAGAATACAAAGCCCGCTTTGCGCGAGTTGGCTGCGCGAACGCTCGCAGAATTCGGCTTGGCCGGCCGGATCGAGTGACCGCTGACGGGGTGAGCCGTGAATCGACTCGTCGGGAGAGGTCGAAGGGAATCAAGCAGCCGCCTTCTTGGGACGACATAGACGAATGTCCCATTCCAATCCTGCAGCCCCCCGGCACCTGACCTGGTCGACTAGTTCGACGTGCGCCCTACACTCGCGCCACATCTTCACGCCGCCGGGATTACGGAACGTCGAAATAATGAACGCGCCGTCCGGATTGAGGAACTGCCCGTAACGTTCCAATGTTGCACCGGGATCGGGCGAGTAGTAGAGAACTTCATTGAAGATGATGACGTCGAACGTTTCGTCTGGAACGTAAGTATTCGCGTCTGCCACTTCGAATCGCGCTTGCGCACTCAGACGGCTCGCAGTTTCAACCGCGACTTTCGATAAATCGATCCCGACGTACCGCTGGACACTTTCCCGCCATACCCAATCAACCAGCTGGCCGGTCCCACAACCGACATCCAGTACACTTCCCACTGGCTGCAAATATCTCATGAACCCAGCAATGAGAGCATAACGCGGCATTTCGGCCAATTCATTCAGGTAAGCCCAATGACCCTCTGAATATTCGCGATCCCACGTTGCCTCATCAATCGATGGAGGATTGACCATGTATGACAACGGAGGGACGACGGCCCGTATGAGAATCGGGTGTCGGGTGAAGAAAGCCACGGACTTGGCCGCCATGACGGCCGTGAACGACTTTCGCGCGTTATTTGCATGGGCAGATCGTGGCATATTAGGAACGGCCTTATTTGTCGATGAATGTTGCGACGTTCAAGAGCGATGGAACCCGCCCCGAAACTGAACCAGTAGTTGAAAGAAAATCGTGCGCAGATGTGACTGTTTGCAACCTCAATTCTATGGCCCGCGAGATGGCCCCAAGCGCCTGAAGTGTGATGCTGCATAGTATCGCGCCTCGAAGCGCTCGTTGCGATTCCGCCGTCAACTCTGGCCGGGCACAACTTCGCCGGCCGGCATGACGACTATGCCCACCGTTCCGACTGGTCCGGCGCCGACTGCGCTCGCGCCGAGCCCGTGCGGGGGCAACATGCCGTTCACCCCCCTTTCGGCGGCATGCCGTCCAGGGCGTCCCGCAGCACGTGATCAGTCAACTCCCGTGCGGCACTCGCGGCTGTGCCAACTGCTCGGAGCACCCCCACCGGCTGCCCGCCGCGTAATCGACCTTCGCGCTCGGGCATTGGCGGTGAGTGGGACGAGATGGTGCGGAAGGTTGCTGGCAGCGCAGGGATCAAGACTGGAGGCCGAGGTGATTCCGCTGCTGGCGGCCATATGAAAGGGTATTGACGTGGTAGAAGAAAACATCGTTGCTGCCGCAAACAATTTATCTCGTTGAGATCGAAATGGTGTGACGCAGCAGTGATTTGTCAGTAGCTGTGCAACTGCTTACAATCTCTTCCATCGCGCGGCGATAGCATACGGCCGGGGGGAGCGGTTATGAAATTTGTTTTGGCGTGCTATGGAACCCGGGGTGACGTCGAGCCCTGCGCGGCACTGGGCCGCGAACTGGCGTTCCGGGGCCACGAAGTACGGATGGCAGTTCCACCTGACCAGGTGGGGCTCGTCGAATCGGCAGGGCTCGAGGCGGTCGCCTTCGGCCTGGATTCGCAGTCCACCCTGAAATCGGATTTCTTCCAGAATTTGTGGAAGGGATTCCCGCGGAATTTGTGGACCAAAGAGTTATTCGAGTCATGGCGAGAAACGATCGACATAGTCAAGAGACACTGGTCGGAGTTGAGCAAAACGCTGATCTCGCTGGCCGATGACGCCGATCTGCTAGTCAGCGGTCATATTTACGAGCAAGTCGCGGCAAACGTCGCAGAGCATCACGCCATCCCGTTCGCGACGCTGCATCCCATTCCGCTGAGACCCAACGGGTATTGGATTCCAGGTTTACCGCCGGCGGTCGTCCGTTTCGGCCTTCGCCTCTTGGACTGGATGAACTGGCTGGGAACAAAAAATCTCGAGGCCGCTCAACGCAGTGAACTCGGGCTACCGAAAGCGACAATGCCGACAACGCGGCGGATCGCAGAAGGGGCCTTGGAGATACAGACGTATGACGAAATCTGCTACCCGGGACTGGCAGCGGAATGGGCGCAGCGCCAAGATCATCGTCCGTTCGTGGGAGCGCTGACGATGGGTTTGTCGTCGAATGACGACGAGGAAGTGAGCTCGTGGATCGCCGCGGGAACGCAGCCGATCTATTTCGGATTCGGAAGCATGCCGACCGACTCCCCCGACCGCACAATCGCGATGGTCATCGCCGCCTGCGCGGAATTGGGTGAGCGGGTCCTGATCTGCTCAGGATGCAATGACTTCAAACACGTTCCGTGCTCGGATGACGTCAAAGTCGTTAAGGCGGTCTCGCACTCGGCAGTCTTTCCCGCCTGCCGTGCCATAGTGCACCACGGCGGCGCGGGAACCTTCGCCGCAACTCTACGCGCGGGAGTACCTTCGCTGATCCTTTGGTCGCACACCGATGGGCAGGTATTCGGCGGCCACGCCAAGCGAATGCAGGTCGGCGCCACGCGGCGATTTTCGGCGACTGACGCTAAATCCTTGGCCAAAGACCTTCGACAAATCTTGGCGCCGCAATACGTCAGTCGGGCTCGAGAAATCGCCACCCGGATGACAAAACCCGCTGAAAGCGTTGCCAACGCCGCTGATCTACTGGAAAAGTCCGCACGCGCCGGGTGCATTGCCGCGCCGACTGACAGTCCACGGCGTTGATAAAGCGCCCGTTCTCCGTGCGAACGACGACGCGGACAGACCATGGGAGGGTGATGAGAGCGACGCTGCGGTGGGCTTGTGTGGCGGCGGTGATGTCGGCTTTGGCGTTTGCCTTACCGTTCATCACAGCCTTTCCACAAGTGCACCGGTGGATGCCGCGCTTGGCCGGCCGAGGCCGGCCGGGCCACGTCGCGCTGACATTCGACGACGGTCCCGACCCGTGCGGCACGCCAGAGATTCTGGACATACTCGCGCGGCTCGAGGTGAAAGCGACGTTCTTCATGCTGGGCGAGCAGGTGGCCAAACACCCTGACGTCGCGCAGCGTGTGGTCGCCGAAGGCCATGAGATCGCCCTGCACGGGTGGGATCATCGAAACAGCCTGCTGGTGCCCCCACGCCGGCTGCGCGCCAGCCTGGTGAGGGCCTCGGATGAAATCGCCGCGGCGACCGGGGTGCGGCCCGTCTGGTATCGGCCGCCGTACGGGATTCCGACGGGTGCCACGTTCTGGGCCAGCAGGAGCCTGGGTTTGATGCCGGTGCTCTGGGATGCGTGCGGGCGCGATTGGCGCGAAGATGCCACCGCCGAAGAGGTGGTGCGCGATGTGATGCGCGACGCGCGTGATGGCAGCACGGTGCTGCTGCACGACAGCGATTATCAAGCCGCTCCGGGATCATGGAAGGTGACGGCTGCCGCGCTCGAACCGTTGGTGGTTCGCCTTCGCGAGCTTGACTTGACCGTGGGACCACTACGCAACCACATGGCGAGGCATTGACCGGTCACCTGGCACGACCGCGATGTTCGCCAATGACACGGTCGGCGGAAGGCGACTGAGACCCGAAGTCACAGACAGCGCTTGACCCGTCGGGCTCACGGCCGACACCTTTTGAGATTGCTGTAGCGTGGTCCGCTATGACGGCGAGTGACGTGGCAGCGCAACGTCAATCGACGGCAGGGCACGCGAAAGGAGCGACTGTATGCCCGCCGAGCCGACTACGTTGAGCGATAAGAGCGGCTTCCTCCAGACTCCGCTGTCGCGTGGCCGGTATGCCGCCGCAGTCATCGCCCTCAGCGGCATGAGCCTGGTGGCGGCGATGGACGGGACTATCGCGGTCTTCGCTCTTCCCAAGATTCAGAACGAGTTTGGCCTCTCCGACGCTGCTCGGGGATGGGTGGTCACTGCCTACATACTCACCTTCGGCGGCCTGATGCTTCTGGGCGGCCGCCTTGGGGACGCGATCGGCCGGAAGCGCACTTTCCTGATCGCTGGTGCGGTGTTCACGATCGCCTCAGGACTGTGCGGGGTCGCCTGGGACTCGGCCAGTCTCCTTTCGGGCCGGCTGGTGCAGGGCATAGCCGCCGGCATCCTCACACCCACGTGTATGGCGCTGGTGGCGACCACATTCCCGAAGGGGCCCGGGCGCAATGTCGCGACGGCGATATTCGGCGCGATGGGGGGACTCAGCTCCGTGCTGGCCTTGACTGTGGGCGGGGCACTCACCGACGTGTCATGGCGACTCGTCTTCATCGTCAACGTGCCGATCGGACTCGTCGTGATCTGGCTCGCGAGCGCCGCGCTGCGCGAGACCCGGACGGAGCGGATGAAGCTCGACGTCGCCGGGGCCGTACTGGCCACATTGATTTGTGCCGCCGTGGTTCTCGGCGTATCAGTAGCGCCTCAAGAGGGCTGGCTGTCGGCTATGACGATCGGTTCGGGCGTCGTGGCACTAGCCGCCCTGGTGGCGTTCGTCGTGGTCGAGCGCCGGGCCGAGAACCCCATCGTGCCTTTCGATTTGTTCGTCGACCGTAATCGGCTGGCCACGTTCGTCACCATCTTCTTCGCCGGTGGGGTGTTGTTCACGCTGACCGTGCTGGTTGCCTTATATGTTCAGCAAGTCCTGCATTACAGCACGCTGCACGCCGGCATCGGATTCATTCCGTTCGTCATTGCGGCTGGCATCGGGATGGGCGCGTCGTCGCGGCTGGTGATGCGGTTCCCGCCACGGGTGCTGGTGATCGCCGGTGGCCTGCTCGTGTTGGGGGCGGTGGTGGTCAGCGGCCTCACCCTCAACATGGACGTCCCTTACTTCCCGAACCTGGTGCTGCCACTCGTCGTGGGCGGCGTCGGCATCGGCGTGGTCAACCTCCCGCTCATGCTCTCGGCCATCGCCAGCGTCGGAGACGACCGCATCGGACCCACCTCCGCGATAGCACTGATGTTGTCCACCCTGGGGGGACCGGTGGTGCTGGTCGCGATCCAAGCCGTGATCACGTCGCGCACCCTTTCCCTGGGCGGCGTCAACGGCCCGGTCAAGTCCATGGACGCCGCTCAGTTGCATGCGCTGGACGAAGGCATCACCTACGGCTTGTTGTGGTTGGCTGCGGTGACCGTCATCGTCGGCATCATCGCGCTCTTCATCGGCTACTCGGCGCAGCAGGTGGCGCACGCACAGCAAGTCAAGAAGGCCATCGACGCCGGCGACATGTAGGCCTGCACGCGACCGCCGGCAGCAGGCTCCGCCGGGCCACCCCGCGCCGAGGCAGTCGGGTTCGCGGTCGCCGGAGTGATCCGCCTCTTCCTGATCGGATGTTGTGTGTTCGGACTAGGATCACGTTGATCGTTCAGGGGCCCACGTGTTCTGGGTCGGGGTGACTTAGGGGGAACGCCTGTGTCGTTGGCGTACCAGCAGTGTTCATCGGTGTCTGGAGACAGCGGGTCACGCGGTTGATCGAGCAGCGGATCGTCGCACTGTGGCGGAGGTACCTCAGATCTCTGCGCACCGACCAGGAAAGCGTCGGTGCCGCCGAGCGCCGGGTTCGGACCGTTCTACTCGTCGTTCCGTTCTTCGCGATGGTTGTGTGGCTGTACCTCCGTGCCGCATTTCGGGGCCCGCTGGTCGTTCATTGCACCACTGAAGACGGCGTGCGTCATCGATGCGAGCTACCTGACCTCATTCAGATGTATCTGTATCTGTTCGGCACGTGGGAACCCGACATTGCAGCGCTCATGCGCCGCCGATTGCAACCCGGCGACACCTTCATCGACGTCGGCGCCAACATCGGCTGTGTAAGCGCGCTGGCCGCCAAGCTGGTCGGTCCTGCCGGCACAGTGGTGGCGATCGAGCCCTCGCCCCCGGCCGTCGCCGCGCTAGAGGAAACGGTGTCCACGAACGACCTGACGAACGTCCGCGTGGTGACCGCCGCCGTGTCGGATCACGACGACGAAGTCCCGCTGTTCGTGGGTCCGAGCTACAACACCGGCCTCACCACGACGGTCGCCCACGGGGGCTTCCGGGAACAGGGCCGAGTTCGAGCGGCGCCGCTGGGTGCGCTCGTACGCCGCGAGGAGCTGGCGGCTGCGCGCCTGATCAAGATCGACGTAGAGGGCGGCGAGGACCGCGTGCTCGCGGGCTTGTTGGAGTCCGTCGACGCGCTGCCCGCCGACGCGGAATTGATGGTTGAGCTGTCCCCGATCTGGTGGAGCGATCAGACACTGAAGCCGACGGATGTGCTGCGACCCTTTGTGGATCGCGGTTTCAACGTCTATCTGCTGCCGAACGACTACGGGCCCTGGCGGTATCTGTGGCCCAGGAATGTCGGCCGGCCACAGCGCGTGCGTGACTTGACGCTTTTGGAGCGCAAACCGCACTGCGACATCGTGCTGTCGCGAAGCGATACCGACGCGCTGTGACGGCCCTGCGGGTCAGCGGACGGACTGGAGACCGGCGCTGCTGGCGACGCTCTGTACCATCTGGCCGGCGGCACCGCGAACGCCGACAGCGAGGCTGCCGAGGCGGCGGGCCGTCTGGCGGGGATGTTTGAGGAAATTGGCGTAGTTGGACTGCCACCAGTAGTTGATCGACATGTTCTCGCCGATTCCCCACACCGCGTGCCACCAGACGAGCGGGATGTAGAGCATGTCGCCCGGGCCGAGCTCGACGACAGCCCGGTCGGCGTCGGCCCAGTCGGGGAACTGAGTCAGATCCGGGGACGCGACGTTGACCTGGGAGAGGTTGTTGCCGACGTATCCGAAGGGGTAGGGGTAGACGCGGGTGATCTCCCGAGGCGGACAGAGCATTACTTGCTTCTTGCCCCGGACCTGCGTGAGGAAGTTGTCGGCGTAGTCGTAGTGCAGCGACGTGAAGTTGTTGCCAGGGCCGAACCAAAGATTGACCGCGGCGAACTTGTCCTCGTCGACGAAGGCGGGGAATCGGACATCGGGCCACAGCTCGGGTAGGGCGGTCTCGATGGGAAGTTGGACGGCATAGAGTTCGCCGTCCGAGATGACGCCACTTGCCAGCAGATCGATGTACTCCGCGAACGTCATCTCCGACGCGGCAGCCATGGTCCCCTTCTTCGCATCGGGGATGTGAGTGCCCGCATCGGTGACCTTGGAGGGGCTCAGCGGGCGACCGCCGATTTTCTCCTTCAGATACTCGTTGGTCCACTGCTCGAGCGCTGGCCAGTCCTCCATCGCTCCGGAGATGACGACCGGGCGCTGCGGGATGATGAAGCGCTCTTCCAGTTCATCGCGGCTCGGGCGTTCTAATCTCGGCACCTCGAACGTGTTGTTGACGTCAAACAACCGTTTCCTCCTTCAGGACGGTGGACTCTGACAGCAGAGTCGGCGCGACTACACCACGCGGCGCGCAGCACGCCAGGGTTCAGGCGCAGCGCCGACCGCGGGTTAGCGCGATGCGACTGCTCTCTCCGGTCATGACCCTTCAAGACTACGCGGCGGATTATCCGTCGGACCCCGCCAGTAAACTCCCCCATGGTCTACGCAGCAAATACTACCGCGCCGGTAGCCCGTTCGGCGAACTTGCGGCAGGGCGATAGCCAGGGCGTGGATCATCGAGCAGTTTCGACCTAACCGGGCATACACCCAGCGAACGCGACGCCTGGTCGCCGACCTGTCAGCTAGGGCAATCCGCGCTAGTCGCCGAAGATTCTGCGCTTACCTCGGCAAGTTTGCTGCGCTCGATAGTTGGGCGAAGCAGGCGCAGGGCGTGTGCCCCCAGCGGAACACCCGAACGCCAGAACGGCGAACTACACCAGTCGATCCACTCAGGTGGGTGTGTCAGTCTCCCTCGCCACGTAGTGGCCGCGTCCCCATCCGCGGCGCCGCCCATTGCGCACGCGTTCTGACTCACGAATCATCCCCTGCTCAACAGCCTCACTCCACGCCTTCATGGGCCCGATCCCGTAACTCATTCCCGGCACCAAATCGTCCATGATCAGTGTTGTCGCCGGGGAGGACAATTCCCGCATGTTCGCCAGATCGGCTGCGGCGGTGTCGTAGTCGTGGCCGCCGTCGACGAATACCACATCGAACACCGTTTCAGGATGAGCGGCTCTGTATTCAGGCACGGTAGTTTTGGAGTCTCCGAGAATCAGGGTGTGGCGGCCGGGGAACCGCTCATCGATGAACCGTTTCCCGACTTTTATCGCCCGATGCGCTCCTAGGTCGAACGACACCACCTCGAGGTCGGGGTTCGCGATGAGCATTGCGTAAGCGGATTGGCCGGCGTTGAACCCGATCTCAGCGACTAGACGGGCATGTTGGGCGTAATGGGTAAGGTACACCATTTCGGTGGCGCTGCTGGACCCGTAGAGCGTCACTGCGCCCCGGAAGAACAGTTGCCACCGCAGGCGCCGCATGTCCTTTACCGCCGACGCGTGGCTGGCTTCTGTCGCCATTGTTTTCCCCCTTGCGAAATTCGTCGCTTCCCCTTTTTGAATTACGTCTCCGTGACGCAAAGCCGACCATAACAGCAAGGCAACGGTGCTCATTGTTGCTCTCGTGTGGTTGAGGAAAGTCAACGCGACGTCATCCGATTTCGTCAGCTAAGCGACCACCATCAATTGATGGGGTGTCTTGACCGCTCCGCCGCAGCCGGCACAACGGAATGCCGGGACGGTTCGCCGCTCAGGGTGGGCCACTCCAAGCCGTCCCTCGTGGGTCGATTCTCAAGTTTTCCGAGCCGGTTCCGTTCGTCTTTCAAAGAAGCGTCCCGGCGTCACAAGCCGCTGGTAGCGTGGCGTGCCGAGCCGTGGGGACGGCGACTTCGAGGCGCAGTCGAGCGCGGGAGGGATCGACGTGGAGTCTGATGTCTTGACACTGACGGACGCAAGAATTGTTCCGGGACCGTCACTTCCCCTTGTCATAGAGCCGACGAGGGCCGGCTTGGACGTGGTGGCGTGGGCACAGGAACAGCGCGGCGCGATTCATGAACTCCTCCTCCGCCACGGAGGCATCGTGTTCCGGGGCTTCACCGGGGCATCAGTCGAGACATTTCGCCGGTTCATCGCGGCGGTGGGCGGCGAGCCGCTCCCCTATGTCGGCAGAACGTCGCCCCGACACGAAGTCGGTGACCGCGTCTACACGTCGACCGACTACCCGCCGCACACCCGGATTCCGATGCACAACGAGTCGTCCTACAGCAAGACCTGGCCGCTGCGGCTCTTCTTTCACTGCGTCGTGCCACCGGGTAGCGGCGGTGCCACGCCGATCGCCGACAGCCGCAACATCTACCGCCGGATCTCGCCTGAACTCCGGCAACGGCTGGAGGAACGGGACTACCTCTACGTCCGCCATTTCAACCCGACCTTCGGGGTCAGCTGGCAGGAGGCGTTTCAGACCGACGACCGCGCCGAGGTCGAGCGCTACTGCGCCGAGAACGACATCGAGTTCACCTGGGGGGCGGGCGGCGAGCTGACCACCCGGCAGCGGCGGCCGGTTACCGCGACACACCCGGAAACAGGCGAGAAGACGTGGTTCAACCACCTCACCTTCTTCCACATTTCCAGCCTGGACCCGATGGTCGCCGAGGCCCTGCTGTCGATGGGCAAGGAGAACCTGCCGAACAACACCTACTACGGCGACGGCGAGGAGATCGAGCCCGAGGCGCTCGACGAACTACGCGCGGCGTATGAGGCCGAGACGGTGACTCTCCCGTGGCAGGAGGGCGACATCATGATGCTCGAGAACATGCTCGTCGCCCACAGCCGCGAGGAGTACAAGCCGCCGCGCCAGATCGTCGTCGGCATGGCCGAACCCTGGTCGGTGCGCAACCCGTAGCCGTCAGGCAGCGTCCGCCGCGTCCCTGGCTTCCCTCGCCTCCTTGGCCCGTGCCACCTGCTCGGCGGTATAGCCGATGAACAACGCCAGCACTGCCAGCAGCATGACCACACCGGCCACGCCGAGCAGCCCGTCGGTGAAGCCGTTGTCCATCGCATTCAACTGAGCGTCGGTCATGGACTGCACGGGGCCGGTCGTGCCGCCGAGGTCCAGCGTGCGCAACGTGATGACGGCCTGGATGGTCACCAGGATGACGGGGCCGCCGATCATCCTGATCATCACCGCCACCGCCGATGCGGGGCCGATCCGGTCGGAGCCGACACTGGCGATCAAGGAGAGCATGAGCGGGATCTCCATCATGCCCAGCCCGAGACCGCCGACGACGAGGGGAAGCAACAGGTCCGGAAAGTACGGGACGTCACGGTTGAGCGTCGAGCCGTACAGCATGGCGCCCACCAGCAGGCTGGCGCCGGTGATCACCACCACGCGGGGCGGGAACCACTTCACCAGCTGCGATGAGGTGCCCATTCCGGTGGCCTGCGCCAAGGCGAAGGGGATGAAGGCGATACCTGCCTGCAGCGCGCTGTAGCCCATCACGTCCTGCACATACAGGGCGATCAGCACAGCAAGCGTGAAACCCGTTCCGCCGGAGAGGAACATGACACCGTAGGTGGCCAGCCGGTTGCGGTCGAAGAACAGGCTGAACGGCACGACCGGGTTCTCCGCGGTGCGTTCCACCGCGACGAATGCGACCAGACCGACCAGCGCCACCACGCCTGAGCCGATCGTCAGGACCGAAACCCAGCCCAGCTCCGGACCCATCGACAGTCCGAAGACTGCCGCGGTGCAGATCAGTGTCGCCAGTACCGCTCCGCTGGCGTCGAGCCTCATCCGCTCTTTCTGCGTTTCCTGCAGCATCGTGCTGCCCAGGACGATCACCAGGATCCCGATCGGCACATTCACCCAGAACACGAGCCGCCACGACACGTCGGTGAGCATCCCGCCGAGCACCAGGCCCATCACGGACCCGACGCCGATCATCCCGCCGAGCACCGCCGTCGCCGCGTTTCGCACCGGCCCCTTGGGAAAGGTCGTGGCCACCAGCGCCATACAAGTCGGCGCGATGATCGCCGCCGCAGCTCCGTGCAGCAGACGCGCCACGACGAGAACGCCTCCGTTCCAGGCGACCGCGCACACAGCGGACGCGACGGTGAACAGAGCCACCCCGATGATGAACGTGCGCTTGCGGCCGATGGTGTCACCGAGGCGTCCGCCGACGAGCATCAGCCCGCCGAACGTCAGCACGTAGGCGGTGATGACCCAGCTCCGCATTCCGTCCGAGAGCCCCAGCTCGTTCTGGATGGTCGGAAGGGCGAGGACCACGACCGGTCCGTCCATCGACGCCATCAGCTGGGTGCCGCCGATCGCGAGGATCACTGCGACGAACCGCCGGGACCTCAGCAAATCCGGAACGTAGCTTTTCCTGCGGTGTGGCGTAGCCGGGTCGGCGGCCTTTGTCATCGCGTGTCCCGCACGTTTGGTCCGCGAGCGAGCTGTCGCTTGCTCCCCATCGTCGAGACACGCCATAGCGGGCTACCCTACGGCAAACATGAGCGCCGCCAAAGTCATTCGCACCTCCGTCAGGCGCGCGCACCCCTGCGACGGTTGACCATGGCACGTGGTGCGCGGATCATTTTCAACACAGACAGCCGGTAGAGCAAGCTGTTGGAGTAGGCGCGATCGGCGCCGAGTGCCCACAGCTCCCGCGAATTGTCGAAGGCCGTCCGGAAGTCGTGTTCGCTGACCTGATACGCCTCGAAAACACGATCCAGCACGGAGCTGTCCCAGGGATCGTCGCACGCGGCCGCGCGCATCGCTTCGTACACCGCCGACATCCAGTCGGTGCCGAAACGCTCGCTCACCGGGCCGGAACATCGCTGACGCCGCAGGCTGGGCGCCAGGAACTCGTCGACTTCGGCCTCGTCTCGCGCGTGCAGGTCGATCGCGACCGCCCGGGATATCCGCGAAACCTCGCGGCGCCAGTCGTCGAGGAGGTTGGCGTAGTCGACGAACACCCGGGGCATGCCGCGCGTGTACCTCTCGGCGAGCAGAGTGTTCTTGAGCCACAGCGCGCTCGACAGCTCAGGGGTGGTCGGACCCGCTGCCGCGAGCGATGCGATGACTTCTTGCGGGTGGCGCACCGCGATCACGGCCACAACGTCGAGTCCGGCCGAATCCGCAGCCTCGAACCAGAGGTCGGACAGCGCCGTCACATGGGTGTCCTTGATGACCACCAGTGGCGCCTGCGGCAGCCCGGACAGAAAATCGCCGATCTTGGCGGTCCAGGCGGCCTTCTCGTCGGGTTCGAACGCGCCGTCCTCGAGCAGACGCAGGGAGGGATCGAACCCCGCGCTGCCGTGCCGGCGCAGGATCGTCTCGTTGAGTACCAGCGTTGCCCGGGGCTCCCAATAGCCACGAGGGTTGTGCGCATCAGCCTGTCTGACCTCGGCGGGAAGCGCGGCGCCACAGAGCGAGAGCACACGCGCGAGCGCCGACGTGCCGGACCGGCCCTGGCCCAACACGAACAGGACAACCGGGCGCGCCTCGGTTCTGGTCAGGGCCAGCTCTTCCATCGTCGAATCCTCTCCCGGGCCCGGTCCGGTAGGCGCCCTCCACAGTTTGCCCATGGCCGGATCGCCAGATAGCGAAATCGACAAGTCGCTGTGCACTGAATCTCTGGTCATGCCGGCATCCCAACTGTCCTGTCGTCCACCGCCCGTGCCCCTACAGCTCGGTCACGTTCGAAAGTGAAAGGTCCTGGCCGTCGATCTTGCGAATATCGGTGGGCGCGGCCGGTAAGCGCAAGCTCGACAGCCGCTGGTAGTTCCTGTCGAAGAAGTGCACGTTGCCCGGCACGTAGCGCCTGCCGAGCCGCGTGGCGTATCCCGATTCACCGACCACGACCGTGTCCTTGTCGACCGAGAGGCCACGGGTGAGCAGCTCACCGACGTGCACCACCACACCATGGCGGTTGATGAGGTTGCCGCCGCGCGAATCACACATCAGCCACTCGCCGTCCTCCAGGAACACGACGTTGTGACAACCAGCCCCGGGGACGGTGAACCTGTTCTTCACCTCGAAGTTCTCGTCCGTCTGGATCAGCTCGCTGTGTTTGCCACTGGACAGACCGTTGTGCAGGAGAAGGTAAACGGACCCCTGCTCCGCGACGATGGAGTTGATGTGGACGTAATTGCGTCCCGGAACTATGTACCGATCGGGACCCGATTTGTGCGACGCGAATTCAGAACCCAGGGGAAAGAATTCCTCCTCCAGCTCGAATGAGCTGTCGAAGCGCTGGATCTTCTGGCAGAAGGTGTCGATGATGTGGAGTTTGTCGCCGATGAAATCCATCTGGTGACAGTTGGTGTGCAAACCGGTGACGACCACCGATTCGCGCCGGATGCGGTTGCCGTCCAGCTCCAGCTTGATGACGCGGCCCAACAGCTTGCCGCGCACCCGCAGGGGTTTGCCCCGTAGTTGTATGCGGCTCAGCAGGATTCCGGTGTCGTATATGTCGTGCGCCTGATAGCAGTAGATGCAACCGTCCTTGACCGTCACACCGAAGAAGACGCCGCTGATGATCTTCGTCCACTGCCGGCCGTTGACCGCGTAGAGCCCTTCCCGCGACGCCACCAGATGCGTGTAACCGGTCAGATCTCTGGTGCGGATCGGGATTCGGCCCAGTCGATACTGGAGGCGATCGACGACCTTGAACTGGAGAACCGTCTTCAGGTCGGTGTAGGTGGACGCCAGCGTCAGCTTGAACATCTCGAACCGGTTGCGCGGCAACTCGTTTTCGAACTGGCGGAACAGGACGACGTTGCCGTCTGGGTCCCGTATCGAGATGACCCACCGCCCCCAGTAACTGAACCACGGGAGCCTCTCGAAGCCCAGGTTCCTGGGCGGTTCCTCGAGTTCGATGCCGTGCTGCGTCAGCCGTTGCTTGAGAGTCTCCAGATCCTCGATCTGCAGCAGGAAGCGCGCGGTACCGCAATGCGCTCTGCCCGGCGGGAAATTCCGGATGTCGTGGATCACCAGTCCGCGGGCCGACGAGCCGGTGCTGACGAAGTACGGGTACGAGTATCCGTAGACCTCACGCTCGAACTCGATGTCGAAAACACGGCGATAGAACTCCGCGAGCTTTTCCGGGTCGGCCGAAACCAGTTCGACCGACACCAACCCATGAACAGCGCTGCGTGTCATCTCCCTCCTCGTTGAGCAGAGACACCTGTGCGAGGGCGGCAGGCGAGCCGCCGTTTTTCTTTGCTTCGAATGGGCTTCATTTCGCGAATCGACAGCTCCGCGAACCGCCCCCCGCAGTACGCTCGCGCTGATCGCGTTTGCGGTCGGTTCAGATGGGGGGCGTGATGTGTGGGATTGCTTCGATCCTCGATGTGCGCGGTGATCACCGGGAGCTCCGCGAGCGGGCCGTGACGATGGCGCGACTGCTGCGTCACCGCGGGCCGGACTGGAGCGGCATCTTCGCCGACGAGAATGCGGTGCTCGCGCACGAGCGGCTCTCGATCGTCGACGTCGAACACGGAGCTCAGCCGCTGACCGATCGAAGTGTCGAGCTCGTCCTGGCGGTCAACGGCGAGATCTACAACCACCAGGCGCTCCGCTCTGAGTTCAGGGACTATCCGTTCAAGACTGCGTCGGACTGCGAAGCGATCATCCCGCTCTACGAGCGCTACGGCGCCGATTTCCTCAATCGGCTCAGCGGAATCTTCGCGTTCGTCCTCTACGACAAGCGGACCAACGACTTCCTCGTCGCGCGGGACCCGATCGGCGTCATCCCCCTGTACACCGGGCGTGACGAGAACGGGAACCTGTACGTCGCCTCGGAGATGAAAGCGCTGATCCGGTACTGCCGGCACATCGAAGACTTCCCGCCGGGCCATTACCTGACGCGCGGGCTGGACAAGCCGCGACGCTATTACGACCCGCACTGGCGCGACTTCTCCGCCGTCACCGGCCGACCCCTCGACATCGCCGGCCTGCGCGAGGGCCTCGAAGCCGCCGTCCATCAGCAATTGATGTCCGACGTGCCCTACGGCGTGCTGATCTCCGGCGGACTCGATTCTTCGGTGATCTCGGCGGTCACCGCGAAATTCGCCGAGAACCGGATCGAGGACGGCGACCGGACGCAGGCCTGGTGGCCGCGGCTGCACTCGTTCTGCATCGGGCTCGAAGGTTCCCCCGACCTCGCCGCGGCCCGCAAGGTCGCCGCGGCGATCGGCACCGTGCACCACGAGTTCCAGTTCACCGTGCAGGAGGGCCTCGACGCGCTCTGGGACGTGATTTACCACATCGAGACCTACGACGTGACGAGCATCCGCGCCTCGACACCGATGTATCTGATGATGCGCCGGATCAAGGCGATGGGGATCAAGATGGTCCTGTCGGGAGAAGGCGCCGACGAGGTCTTCGGCGGCTACCTCTACTTCCACAAGGCGCCCGGCGCCCAGGAGTTTCACGAGGAGACCATCCGCAAGCTCGACCTGCTGCACAAGTACGACTGCCTGCGCGCCAACAAGACCGCCGCGGCGTGGGGCGTCGAGATCCGGGTGCCGTTCCTCGATCGCGAATTCCTCGACATCGCAATGGCTTTCGATCCCTGCGAGAAGATGGTCGGCCAGGACCGGATGGAGAAATGGCCGCTGCGAGAAGCGTTTCGGGGATTCCTGCCCAGCGAGATCCTGTGGCGGCAGAAGGAACAGTTCTCCGACGGCGTCGGGTACCGGTGGATCGATTCGCTCAAGGCGGTCGCCGAGGCGCAGGTCTCCGACAGCCAGATGCAGAGCGCGCGGTACCGCTTTCCCGACAATCCGCCGGCCACCAAGGAGGCGTACATGTACCGGGAGATCTTCGAGTCGCACTTCCCGGGCCGTGCCGCGGCGTCTTGTGTGCCCGGCGGCCCGAGCATCGCCTGCAGCACCCCGGCGGCCATCGCGTGGGACACCAGCTTCGCCGACAACGCCGATCCGTCCGGCCGGGCCGTGCTCGGCGTCCATCAGGTCGCCAACGCCCACGTGTGAGCCGGCAGTAGCCGCAGCCTGGGTCAACACCCCCCGGTCACCCCCGCCCCCATCAGGCTTGCGCCCTCGCTCTCACCGAGCAGATTGCCTTCTACACTCCACTACAGCCTCAAACTCCTAAAGACAGTTTGAGTTGTTCGATATATGAATTCAGCACTTCTGTCGAGGTCATCTCGTCGTGTCCGCAATCGACCGGGTACACGGCGATGTCACCGGCTACATACTGCCGCCAGTCTTCTGGATTGTTCTCATTTTCACCTCGTGCAGCGGAGAAAACGATCATATCGCCGTCAAACACCTCGGGCGTGTGTTCGCGCAGATAGGACAGATTCGTATTGTGGTTGTAAACCGCGAACTCGAATATCGGTTTGGGCGGCAGAACGAATTCCACCGCCTGCCCCTGTTCGCGGATCAGCTCTTCTGCCTGTTGGTAGGTGAGCGGCTCGGACTGCTCGGGGATTTCGATGCCGCTGGACCGCAGGAAGAGGTTGAGCAGGCGATTCTCGGCCGGGCTCTCGTCGACGGCGGTCTGGTCTGCTGCGTCACCGTCGGCGTCGAGGACCGGGTCCAGCATGACGAGACGGTGCACCACGGCACCCCGCCGGCGAAGCTCGACGGCGATTTCATGGGCAACCGGGCCGCCGAATGACCACCCGAGCAGGTTGTAGGGCCCTTCCGGATAAGCGGCCTGGATTCGATCGGCGTAGTTTCTTGCCATGTCACGAATCGAGTGAGGTTCAGTTTCTCCGTCCTGCGGAATCTGGTTGATCCCGATTATCGGGCAGTCCAGGTAATCGCGAAGATTCCGGTACGCATAGCTTTGTCCGTTGCCTTCGTGAATACAGCACAGCGGAATTCCGGTGCCCTCTCGGAAAACCTCGAGAGGAATGAGTTCCAAGGCGCTGTCGGCTTTGCCCAGTTGCTCGCTGAGGCCACGCACGGACGGCGCGTGGAACAGCGTGCGCACCGCGAGGTGGGTGTCCAGCGTCTTGTTGATCACGGCCACCAGGCGCATCGCCGACAGGGAGTCGCCGCCGAGTTCGAAGAAGGAGTCGTCGACGCTGACGCGGTCGACGCCCAGGACTTGGGCGTAGATGCCGGCCAGGATCTCTTCGATCGCGGTCACTGGGGCGCGGTAGCGTTCGGCGTCGCTGTATTCCGGTGCCGGTAGCGCGCGGGTGTCGATCTTGCCGTTGACCGTCAACGGCAACACCTCCAGCGTCACCACGGCGGCGGGCACCATGTAGCCCGGCAACCGCTGCCCCAGCGCGGCGCGCGTCTGGGCCGGGTCGACCTGGCCGGTGACGTAGCCGACCAGCCGCTTATCCCCGGGGCGGTCCTCACGGGCGATCACCACCGCCTGCCCCACCCCTCCACAGGCGGCCAGGGCGGCCTGGATCTCCCCGAGCTCGATGCGATACCCGCGGATCTTGACCTGCTCATCAGCGCGCCCCAGATACTGCAACTGCCCATCAGCACCCCAGC
The DNA here is from genome assembly GCF_001672895.1 of Mycobacterium sp. E740. Taxonomy (GTDB): domain Bacteria; phylum Actinomycetota; class Actinomycetes; order Mycobacteriales; family Mycobacteriaceae; genus Mycobacterium. The sequence goes on along the minus strand of NZ_LZKP01000155.1, from coordinate 40 downwards.
GCACCAAATCCCCGGTGCGATACATCCGCTGACCATCACC
>NZ_LZKP01000154.1 GCF_001672895.1 Mycobacterium sp. E740 | reverse complement strand
ACAGCGACGCCAACAGCCACAGGCCCGGCAACTGTTCGCGGATGTAGTCCGGGTCGCGCTGGTCGAGGTCGGCCTTCGGCACCCGGCCCGCGACCTGCTGCTTGGCCCACTCGAAAACGCCGTCGATCGCCGCCATTGTCTTCATATTGACCGCACGGGGGAAGCGCAAACCAGCGGTGTCATCTACCGGCCGTAGACTTGGCCACACCCACGTTCGGAGGGAAGCGACGATGCCACACTCGGCGGCGGGACCGGCCGGGCCGACCGGCCTACAGCCACGTCGATTCGACCGCGAGATCGACCCCGGGCCGGTGCAGATCCAGGCCCGCAAGGTGCATTTCGACCTGTCCGGCATTCCGCTGGAGTGGATTCCCGGTCACCCGGTGGCTGCCACGATGATCAACCTGTTCAACGTGGTGCTACCCGCCGCCGAGCACTGGTTCGTGCGTACCTACAACGAGGCGCTGCCGCTGGTGAAGGATCACAGGCTGGCCGAGGACATCCGCGGCTTCATCGGCCAGGAGGCGACCCACGCCGCCGCCCACGACGACGTGATCCGCGAGTTCCTCGTCGGCAACGGGGTGGACCCGGCGCCGATGCTCGACCTAGTCGACTACCTGTTCGGAAAGGTCCTGGCGCCAACGCAATCCGATGATCCGGCCCGACGGCTGAACAATTTGTGTGAGCGGCTGTGGCTGATCGCGGCGATCGAGCACTACACCGCGGTGCTCGGGGACTTCGCGCTCAACTCGTCGTGGGACCGGCACGGGGCCCACCCCACATTGGTCGACCTGTTCCGCTGGCACGGGAGCGAGGAGGTCGAACACCGCTGTGTTGCGCACGACGTCGCCGTCTACTTCCACGACAGCTACCCGGACCGGATCCGCGCCATGACGGTCGCCGCCACGGCGATGTTCGTGTTCTTCCAGCGCGGCACCTGGTATCTGCTCAAGTCCGATCCGAACATCGACATCGGGTGGTGGAAGATGCAGCGGATGCGGGCCCGAGACTCCAAACTCGGACTGCTGCCCAAGTTCCGGACGCTGTTCGGAGTGAACACTCTGGCCTATTTCCGCCCCGGCTACTCCCCCAAGGAAATGGGGTCGACTGCCCAGGCCGTCGCGTACCTGGCCACGTCCCCCGCCGCGCGCGCCGCACACCTCTAGATGGGTCTGCGCCAACGCTATCGGCGGCTGCCGGCCAACCCGCTGCGGCCGGGGCGCCGGTACCTCACGATGGGCCTTGCCGAAGCGGTGATCTCCGGGATGGACGCGCTGGCGGCGGCCACCAGACGAGTCGAGCCCCCGCTCGAGCTGGACCGGACACTGCTGCTGCAGGTGGCCGACCGGCGCGTGGTGGCCCACGACCAGAACGCGGTGACGTTGACGCTGACCGCGGTCGACGCAGGACCGCTGCCCCGATGGCGCCCGGGCTCGCACATCGACATCACGCTGCCGAGCGGACTGGTGCGCCAGTACTCACTGTGCGGCGACCCCGCCGATCCCGACTCGTACCGCATCGCGGTGCGGCGTATCCCCGACGGCGGCGGAGGTTCGATCGAAGTGCACGACACGCTGCATCCCGGGGCGACGGTGACCTCGCACGGGCCGCGCAACGCGTTTCCGCTGACCGTGCCCGGGTACGGATCGCCGACCCGAAGCCTGCGGTTCATCGCCGGTGGCATCGGCATCACCCCGATCCTGCCGATGCTGGGCCTGGCGCAGCGTCTGGGCGTCGACTGGTCGATGGTCTACACCGGCCGCAGCCGCGACAGCCTGCCGTTCACCGACGAGGTCGGGCGATTCGGCCCCGTAGACATCCGCACCGACGACGAGGCCGGCCTGCCCACCGCCGACGAGCTGCTCGGCGACTGCCCGCCCGGCACCGCGGTCTACGCGTGCGGTCCGGCGCCGATGCTGACCGCGATCCGCGAGCGGCTGGTCGGCCGCGCCGACGTCGAGCTGCACTTCGAGCGGTTCGCTGCCCCACCGGTCGTCGACGGGCAGGCTTTCTCCGTGACCGTCGCCTCGACCGGGCAGACCGTCGATGTCGGCGCCGAGGAGACTCTGCTCGCCGCGCTGAACCGCGCCGGGGTCCGCGCCCCGTACTCGTGCCAACAAGGTTTCTGTGGCACCTGCCGCAGCCGCGTGCTGGCGGGCAGCGTCGACCACCGCGATGTCCTGCTCACCGATCCCGAGCGGGACAGCGGGGTGATGCTGATCTGCGTCTCGCGCGCCGCGAACGGTTCTGATCTGACGCTCGACCTGTAGGCGCGTCTCGTACTATTCGCCCATGCCGTTGGCCGAGGGCGCGCAGTTCGCCGGATACACCATCGTGCGGCTGCTCGGCTCCGGGGGCATGGGCGAGGTCTATCTGGCTCAGCATCCTCGCCTGCCGCGGCGCGATGCGCTCAAGGTGCTGCCGGCCTCGGTCTCGGCCGACGACGAATACCGCCGGCGTTTCCAGCGTGAGGCCGACATCGCGGCGACCCTGTGGCATCCGCACATCGTCGGCGTGCACGACCGCGGCGAATCCGACGGCCAGATCTGGATCTCGATGGACTACGTCGAGGGCACCGACGCGGCCAAGCTGCTGCGCGAGCGCCACCAGCATGGGATGCCCAAGCAGGACGTCGCCGCGATCGTGACCGCCGTGGCCGACGCGCTCGACTACGCCCACCAGCAGGGCCTGCTGCACCGCGACGTCAAGCCCGCCAACATCCTGCTCGCCCGCCCGGAGTCCGACGACACTCGAATCCTGTTGGCGGACTTCGGGATCGCGCGGTGGGCGAATGACATCAGCGGGCTGACCGCGACGAACATGACGGTCGGCACCGTCTCCTACGCCGCACCCGAGCAACTGATGGGCGAGCGGCTGGACGGCCGCGCCGACCAGTACGCGTTGGCGGCCACCGCCTACCACCTGCTGACCGGCTCGCCGCCGTTTCACCACTCCAACCCGGCCGTCGTCATCAGCCAGCACCTGTCGGCCGCCCCGCCGACCATCGGCGTACACCGACCCGAGCTGGCCGGCCTGGACCCGGTCCTGACCAAGGCGCTGGCCAAGGACCCCAAAGACCGCTTTGAGCGCTGCGCCGACTTCGCCCGCGCGTTGACCCACCAGCTCGGCGCGTCCGACGACGACGCAACGCGGTTCGCGCCGATTGTGCAGAAACCCAAGCGGTCGCGCGCCCGAGTCGTCGTGCCGGTGATCCTCGCCATCGCTCTGGTGGTGGCCATCGCGGTGGCGGCCTTCGAGTTCGGCCGCGACGACGACCGCCCGGCCGCCACCGCGACGACCTCTCCCCCGACCACGTCCACGACGACCCCGGTGCGTCCAGCGCCGCCTCCCCCGCCACCCCCGACGACGCCGACGTCGGCACCCACCACGACGACACCGACGTCGGCACCCGTCACGCCCGCGGCG
>NZ_LZKP01000153.1 GCF_001672895.1 Mycobacterium sp. E740 | reverse complement strand
CCGCGCTACAGTCCGGCGACACCCACCCCGAGCAGGACGCAGCCGACCACGGCCAGCAGCAGTGAGACGCCGCGGCGGCCCTGCGACCGCAGCCAGTCGTACAAGGCCGACAGCGACGCCCGGGTGCGGTCCGGCGCCGCCAGGTAACTCAGCAGTGGGATCTCAACGAACGCGAACGCCACCACGTTGAACATGACCAGGGCGCCGAACTGGGTGGACGCCGCGGCGTCTCACTGCTGCTGGCCGTGGTCGGCTGCGTCCTGCTCGGGGTGGGTGTCGCCGGACTGTAGCGCGGTCAGGACTGCGGCGAGTTCTTCATCACGTACTGGAAGCCGGCGAGCATCTGCGACAGCGGATCAGCGGCGCCGCCGAAGGCGGCCTGGGTCGCCGGCGCGGTGACTGCGGCGGGGTCGTAGCCGTTGCCGGGAGCCACCGTGATCGGCGCCGTCAGCGGGTTGTCGGCGCGCGAGTATCCGGCATCCACATAGGGCTGCAGCACATGGTCGAGCTTGACCAGCGTCTCCTCGGGCACCCCGATGTACTTGAAGGGCAGGACGAGCGGAAGGTGTTCCTCGGGAATGAAATACGTCGTCGTCTTGGCGCCTCGCGAGTTGACGGTCGTGCGGATGTTCTGCGGCGGCACCATGCTCGGTTTGGTGAACGCGACGGAGGTGTGACCGGTCGCCAGGCCCGCGAGCGCATTGAGGATGGACATCCAGTTGTCCGGCCGGTCCGGCCAGTCCGCGATGCTGTCGTAGGCGGAGACGAATTGGTAAGTGTCGTATTGACTTTCGACCGGCGGCGGGACGCGGAAGTCAAGGAAGGGCGTCAGTGTTCCGACCGGGAACGACCGGGTCAGGAAACTCTCGCCGAACGCGTGCCGCGCCACCGGGTCGCCGTACATCGCGAAGGTCAACTGATCGGGGGGCGGCGCCGCTGGGTCGTAGGCGAGCCGCGACTGCACCTCGTTGAGCACCAACGCGCCCTCGGACAACCCGAGCACGGTGCCGGGGCCGCCCTTCTTGATCGCGTTGATGACGTTCGGCGCTCCGACGTCGACCGACTCGCCCACGCTGGGGCCGTCGAGACCCGCTCCGGGCATGATGTCGTCGTCGAGCTTGCCGATGCCGGGGAACAGCCGTTCCAGGGTGTGCCCCTGCACCTGCCCGGACGGGTAGTCGACGATCTCCCGCTCCAGTCCGGGGAACCAGTCCGCGCCGGTACGCCTGATGTATTCGTCGTAGGGGATGCCCATGACGCGAGCGCCGCCCAGCGAGTAACCCTTACCCGGGGTGCCCTGGGGCATTGGGGTTCCACTCGGGGCGCCGGGGGGCGGCGGTGGTGGTTCATCGGCCACCGCGATGCCGAGCCCGAGACATCCTGTCGCGCCGATCGTCGTCATCGCGATGCCGAATGCGAGAAGTCGTTTCATGGCCGTCCGAATCGCCTCCGCCCTACCGCTGCAGTGCACCGCACCTTACTCCAGTCCATGGCCTGCCTCAGGCGTCCAATCGAACGAACTCGTCGCGCCGATACTGCTCGACACACGCAGCGCGCCGGATCTTGCCGCTCGTCGTCGTGGGTATCGCGCCGGGAGCCACCAGCACAAGGTCGGAGACATTGATTCCGTGCGCGTTGGAGATCGCGGCGGTGACGTCGCTCTTGACCGTGCTCAGCCAGCTCGCAGCGGAGTCGAGCTCGGCCGGGGCTTTGAGTTCGATGACGGTGACCAACTTCTCGGTGCTGTGCAGCGGAACCGAGATGGCGGCGGCCCGACCGCGCGTGATCTCTTGGACGGTCGCCTCGATGTCTTCGGGATAGTGGTTGCGGCCCCGGATGATCAGCAGGTCCTTGATGCGGCCGACGATGAACAGCTCGCCCTCGTAGACGAAGCCCAGGTCGCCGGTGCGCAGCCATGGCCCGTCCGGTGTGCCGGATGACGGGTCGACAAGCGTCGCGCCGAAGCAGCCCTGCTCCGCGGGAGGTTTGCGCCAGTAGCCCTCGGCGACGTTTTCGCCGTGCACCCAGATCTCGCCGACCACGTCCGCCGCGCATTCACGGTGTGTCTGGCTGTCGACGATCCGCACCGAAGGGGATCGGGGCAGCCGGTACTTGACCAACGCGGTACCTCTGCCGGCTGCGCACGGTTGAACCCGGCCCTCGCCCAGTGCCGCGGAATCGAAGTGAGCCGCCGGCGTGGTCTCACTCCACGTGCCCGTAGCCACGAAGACCGTCGCCTCCGCCAGGCCGTAGGCGGGGCGCATCATGTGGTCGCGGAAGTTGAAGTGCGCGAACCGGTCCACGAACCGATGCAACGTCGCCGGCTCCACCCGCTCCGCTCCGCTGATGATGCCCACCACGCCGCCGAGGTCGAGCCCGTCCAGGTCGGCGTCGGACGTCTTGCGGGCCGCCAGGTCGAACGCGAAATTCGGCGCCGACGACCATGCGTGCGGGTTCTCGGCCAGCGCCCGCATCCACCGGGCCGGCCGTTCCAGGAACGCCACGGGGCTCATCAGCTCGGCGCGCCGGCCGCACAGAATCGGCGCGCAGACACCCAGCACCAGACCCATGTCGTGGTAGAAGGGCAGCCACGACACGAGCGTGGCGTCCGGCGGCAGTGGGGCGTCGGCGAAGAAGCTCTTCATCAACTGGTCGAAATTCATGGTGAGGTTGCGGTGCGAGAGCATCACGCCGGCAGGCAGCCGCGTCGAGCCGGAGCTGTACTGCAGGTACGCGATGTCGGGCCACTCGGCCGGCGCGAGGCTCGTGCCGCTCCCGGCGTCCAAGTCGAGGGAGTCGACCTCGACGATCTGCGGGATCGTCTCCGCCGGTGACCGAGCTACGAAGTCTCGGACGTCGGCCGCGGATACCGACGTCGTGAGGACGACGGCGGGTTCGGTGTCGGCGAGTACCGCACTGACCCGGTCGTGACCTGAGCCGGGATGCGGCAACGGAAGCGGCACCGCGACAAGACCGGCCTGCATCGAACCCAGGAACGCCAGGACGTACTCCAGACCCTGCGCGGCCAGGATCACCGCCCTGTCACCGGGCGCCCCGTGGCGACCGATCTCGTGCGCCGCGTTCATCGTTCGGCGTGCCAGCTGTGCCCACGTGAGCGTCTCGGCGATCGCGGAGTCTCCGACGTACTCGGTGAACGTGAACGCGATGTCGTCGGGGCGCAGGCTCGCGCGCCCGTGCAGCATCGACAGGATCGACGACTGGGACGTGGAAGTCACTCGGCCGGCACCCGCGTCCGCGACGACGACGGCGCTATTCGTGACGGCCACCAATTCGCACGCCCGACCAAGGCTGCGACGGCCGGCACCGTGATGGTGCGAACCACGAAGGTGTCCAGCAGGATTCCGACGCCGATGACGAAGCCGCCCTGGACCACCGTGCCGATGCTGGAGAACAGCAGGCCGGCCATCGAAGCGGCGAAGATCAGCCCCGCCGCGGTGATCACGCCGCCCGTCGAACTCAACGTGCGGATGACGCCGTAGCGCACGCTGTGCGGGGATTCGTCGCGCAGCCTCGACACGAACAGCATGTTGTAGTCGGCGCCCACCGCCACGAGCACCACGAACGCCAGCCCGGGCACGCTCCAGTGCAGTTCCTGACCGAGCAGCACTTGGAACGTCAGGACTCCGACGCCGATTGCCGCGAAGTAGGAGATCACCACCGAACCGACGAGATAGAGCGGCGCGACGAGCGAACGCAACAGCACGACCAGAATCGTCAACACCACGATGAGCGCGGTGAGGATGATGAACCGGATGTCGCGCTCATAGTGGTCGCGGGTGTCTCGCAGGGCTGCCGGGTAGCCGCCCATCGAAATCGTGGCGTCGGCGAGCGCGGTGTTGGGCTGAGCGCCGCGGGCCACGTCGTTGATCGCGTTGACCTGGTCCATCGCCTCGGAACTGAACGGGTTGAGCTTCGTCTGCACCAGATACCGCACCGAATGGCCGTCCGGCGAGACGAACGCCTTGGCGACTTTCTGGAATTCCACCGTGTTCAGCACCTGGGCCGGAATGTTGAAGCCCGCCATAGAGGGATCGGAAGCGTCCTGCCGCATCGTCAACAGGAAGTCCGACGCCTGGTTGAGCCCGGACGCCATTACCTTGACCTGCTGAACCAGTTCGTCGACTCCGTCGGCCACCCGTTGGCTTCCGCCTGCGAGCCGGTCGGCACCCTGCTGCAGGTCGGTCAGTCCGGCCTCCAGTCCGCCGGGCTTGTCCAGCCCCATCTCGCTGACGGTCTCACCGACGGCGGTGAGCGCGCCGTTCAGTTTGTTCATCGTGGTGTTGAGGGCTCGTCTGTTCTCGACGCTCTGCAGCTCGCCGGCCAGCTCGTTGATCTGGTTGCGGTTGGTGTCGTTTCGTGAGTCGACCACCCGCTGGAACTGCGCGCGGGTAGCGCTGCAGGAGGGGTTGGCGTCGCACACCGCATTGCCGTTCAGCGCGATCAGGACGGGGCCCATCCAGGCGAAGAGATCCTCGACGGCGCCGAATCGCAGGCCCGAGGCGGTGCCGAGCTTGTTGAGGCTGTCGATGAGCTGGGCGGCGACGTCGACGTAGCGCACCAGCTTGTCACCGCTGTACTGCGTCTTCATCGTCGAGACCGTCGCCAGCACATCTTGGAGACGCGGCACGATCGCGTTGACCTGTGCGCGCATGTCGCTGAGGGTTTTCGCGAGAGTGTCCGCGCCGCTTGCCAGTTCGTCGAGGTCGTCGTTGCGCTGGGTGATCTGTGCGGAGCCCTCGGCCAACCGGTCGCCGACGAGGCCCGCCTGGAACGTGGCCCGGAACTCCCTCGGCACCTCGCCCAGCGGTCTGGTGACCCCGCTGACGAGACCCACGTTCGGCAGCTGGGCTATGCGCGACGCCATCTGCTCCAGGTCAGCCAGCGCCCGCGGTGTGCGGAGGTCATGCGGAGACTGCACCAGGATGTACTGGGGGATGGACTGGCTGACGGGGAAGTGGTGTTCCAGTGCGGCGTACCCGATGGAGCTCGACGCCGACGGAGCGACGGCCTTGCGGTCGTCGTAGTTGAACCGCGCGAACACCGCGAAGCCGGCCAGCAGCGCCAACACGAGCAGGCTCGCCACCAGGTGCGGCACGGGCCGCCGCACGATCCGTATTCCGGAGCGCCGCCAGAACCGCGCGGTCAGCTCGCGCCGCGGTTTGACCCAGCCGCGCGGGCCCGCGAGCACCAGGATCGCCGGCAGCAGCGTCACCGCGGCCAGGAACGCGACGCCGATCCCGATCGCCGCCGACACTCCGACCGTTCTGAACACGCCCATCTGGGTGAAGTTCATCAGCAGGAAGGTGAGGCCCACCGTCGCGGCTGATGCGGTGATGACCTTCCCGATCGAGATCAACGCACCCTTCACGGCCCGGTCGGTGTCGGCACCGTCCCGCACGTAGTCGTGGAACCTGCTGATGAGGAAGACCGCGTAGTCCGTCCCCGCGCCGGCCATGATCGCGCTGAGGAAGACGATGGACTGGTTCGAGACGCCCGCACCCGTCAGGTGGGAGAAGCCTGCTACCACCGCCTGCGCGATGACCAGGGACGAGCCGATCGTCACCAACGGCAGCAGCATGGTGACGGCGCTGCGGTACACCAGCAGTAGCACGGCGAGGACGAGGACGGCGATCGCGATCTCGATGGGCAGGCGATCGTGCTCGCCGGCGACGGTGAGGTCGGCGACGGTGGCCGCCGGACCGGTGACGTAGACCTTCAGCTGCCCGTCGGGCACGTTGTGTTCGACGACGTCGGCCACCCGGTTGAACGAGTCGAAGCCCCGCGGGGTGCCCAGCTCACCCTCGAGACTGACCGGCAGCACCCACGTCGTCTTGTCCTTGCTCGTCAGGAACGGTCGCAGCTGCGGGGTGCCGAGGAAGTCCTGCACCGACACGACGTCGGTGACGTCGTCGTGCAGCGCATCAACCACCTTGCGGTAGGTGGCCTCGTCGGCGGGGACCAACCCCTTCTCGTTGATGAACGCGACGACCATCAGGTTGTCCGAATTCGACTCCTGGAAGGCCTCGGCCATCTTCTTGGCGGTGACGCTCGACGGTGCGTCGCTGGGCAGGATGACGAGCGGATGCCTCTGGGCCATCTCGCCGAGGGACGGCAGCGTCAGCGGCAGCGCCACGGCCATGGCGAGCCAGAGCCCGATCACCGCCCAGGGCCACCGCACCACGACATCGGCTAGCCGCCGCATGTTCCCCTCATCCCCTCCTGCTCCGCGCTATGCGACACGGCCCCAGTGCCCGCTGTCGGCGACCAGCGCGGCCACCGACCTCATCGTGTCCATATAGCGGGCGACGGACTTTCTGGCCACAGCATTGTCGGGATGCATGACCGCCATCGCCGTGCCCTCGCCGTAGCGGAATATGTAAATGGTGAGCTGGTACGAGAACCGGCCGTCCGGATAGATCCCGATATTGTTCGCCAAACCCATGTCGGCGGCTGCCAGCACAGCATTGAGCGGAGCGGCGCCACCGTGGAAGAAATTCGACACGGGGAAATTCGGTTGTGGCCATCGCAGCCACGGCGCCAATTCCAGCACGCGGTAATACGGCACCTTCGCCATATTCAGGTTCGAGTCGAAAGAAGCCTGGGCCGCCCATGCGGCGTCACCGAACGAAGCGGCGCCTATCGGCACGGTGATCGGGATCAAGCCGGTGAACCAGCCCTGCGTCATGAAATTGTCTGTGGCGCTGCGGGAATCGCGCGGCGTGAGCCCGTAGTAGGTGAGAGCGCCGGTCAGTTCGTGCTCGACCTGCGCGAGGCAGGCGAAGAGGCCGCCGATGAACCGGGCGCCGGCCGCCGTGCACGCCGATTCGAAACGTTCGGTCTGGGCAGGGTCCATTAGGATTTCCGACGTCATGTCACTGCTCGTCGATTCGCGCGGATTACCCAGCGGAAGCGGGAATTCGGGAAAGCCGCCGTCGTTGGCTTCGGCGAAGTCGATCCAGGCCCGAACCTCGGGCGAATCCACCGTCAGCGCCGAAGTGCGCTCGCGTTCGCGGACACAGAATTCATCGAAGCTGCCGGCCTCGGGAAGAGTGAGCGCGATACCGCTTGTGCTCAGCGCCGAATACATCCCATTGGCTTCCAGCATCGTGGTGCCGATCAACGTCGCATCCCCGTGCACATGATCGGCGGCGGCGAAGAAAGTGAAGAAGTCCTCGTTCTGGATGATCCCGAATGTGAAGCAGGCCCACTCTAATGGGCTCGGGATGCCCACGACGTGGGCGTGGATCTCGTCGATGGTCAGGCTGCCGTGATTGACAGGCATGAACTCGATGTCGGCCGGATCCTCGAGCGCGTGCCGCACGAACTCCCCGTCGCCGGTCTGCTCGAACCAGCTGCGGAACGTGTCGTGCCGGCGCAGGTACGCGTTGACGGCGTGATCCATCGCCTCGATGTCGCACTGGCCGGACACGTCGCAGCTGGCGATGATCTGCCGGGAGAAGTTCAGTCCCGCCGCTGTCCGTTCACAGAAGTTCTGCAGATGTTGACGCTGCATGTAGCTGATGGGCACCGTGCTGACCGGCGCTTGTCGCGCCTTCTCCTGCGCGGACGCTGTCGGGTGCCAGGAGATGACGGTGCCCGGCTTCAGCGACCATTCGTCGAGTGCGCCAACAGTGATCTTGCCGATGCGCAATACGCCGTCCTCCCGCTCGGCCGCCGGATGCGACATCAGCCGTGCGGGATCAACATACCCCCGTTAAGACAGCGGTCGCCCAGCCTTTGGGCGAACCTGGAAAGCCCAGAATCCCATCCGCCGATGCCATAGTCTCCGAAAGGAGTTCCACTTCAGGCGGCGACAGGTGCCCGTCCGGCCATCTTCTGACCGCCGACGCAAGGGAGGAAAACGGCATGGGATCCGCCGTACATCCGATCGAGCCGGCCCCGCGTCTCGCCATCATCGGCTACGCAGCGCGTTTTCCTGGCGCCCGAGACGCCGACGGGTTCTGGGAGGTGCTGCGCGACGGCCGCGACGCCGTGTCGGAGGTGCCGGAGGACCGCTGGGACGTCGACGAGTTCTTCGACGACGATCCAGACGCGCCCGGCAAGGTCGTGACGCGCCGTGCCGGTTTCGTCGACGACGCGACGGGCTTCGACGCGCCGTTCTTCGGTGTGTCGACGCGCGAGGTCAGGTTGATGGACCCGCAACATCGGCTGCTGCTGGAGACGGCGTGGCACGCGGTCGAGCATTCCGGCACCGCGCCGAGCAGCCTGGCCGACAGCAACACCGGCGTGTTCGTCGGGATGTCCACCCACGACTACCTCGGGATGGCTTCCGACGAGCTGACCTACCCGGAGATCGAGGCCTACATGGCCATCGGGACGTCGCACGCGGCGGCGGCCGGCCGGATCAGCTACCGCCTGGGGCTGCAGGGGCCCGCGGTCGCCGTCGACACGGCATGCAGCTCGTCGTTGGTGGCCATCCATCAGGCGTGCCAGGCGCTGCGGTTAGGCGAATGCGACCTCGCCCTCGCCGGCGGCGTGAACCTCCTGCTCACCCCGGCGACCATGATCACGTTCTCGCACGCCCACATGCTCGCGCCCGACGGCCGCTGCAAGACGTTCGACGCGGCCGCGGACGGCTACGTGCGGGGCGAAGGTTGCGGTGTCATCGTCATCAAGCGGCTCGACGACGCGATCCGCGACGGGGACCGGATCCGGGCCGTGATCCGCGGCAGCGCCATCAACCAGGACGGCGCATCGGGCGGGTTGACGGTGCCGAACGGCGTTGCGCAGCAACGGGTCATCACCGACGCGCTGAGCCGCGCCGGCGTCGAGCCCAGCGAAGTGGGGTACCTGGAGGCGCACGGCACCGGCACGTCGCTGGGTGACCCCATCGAAGCGCAGGCCGCCGGTGCGGTGCTCGGTGCCGGACGCGACGCCGACCGGCCGCTGTTGATCGGGTCGGCGAAGACCAACATCGGTCACCTCGAGGCGGCCGCGGGGATAGCGGGTATCATCAAGGTCGTCCTGTCGCTCGAGAACGAGTTGCTGCCGCCGCACCTGCACTTCCAGAATCCGTCGCCGCACATCCCCTGGGAGCGGCTGCCGGTGGAGGTCGTCAAGGACGCCACCGCCTGGAAACGCGACGGGGTGCCCCGTATCGCCGGGATCAGCTCGTTCGGGTTCGCCGGGACCAACGCGCACGTCATCGTCGAGGAAGCGCCCGCCCAGCCGGCGCATCCGGACGGCGCCGGCGCCACGCGGGACGGCGACGGGCAGTTCAGTCTTCTGCCGCTGTCGGCGCGGACGCCGTCGGCTCTGGTGCAGCTCGCCGATCAGTACCGCCACTGGCTGAGCGCACACCCCGAGGCCACCTTGGCCGACGCGTGCTTCACCGCCGGCGTGGGCCGAGCGCACCTCGAGCACCGCGCCGCGGTGGTCGCCGATTCGAGAGAGTCCGCGATCGAGCTGTTGAGCGCGCTCGCTGAGGACCGCCCTGCGCCAGGCCTCTTTCGCGGGGAGTCGTATGAGGCGCCGAAGACGGCGTGGCTGTTCACCGGACAGGGCAGCCAGTACGCCGGCATGGCGTCCGAACTGTTCCACACCGAGCCGGTGTTCGCCGAGACGGTGCAGCGGTGCGCGGCAGCGGTCGCCGATGTCCTCGAAAAGCCCTTGCTGGACGTGATTTTCGAGCTGGACGGCCCGGACCGTGAGGAGACGTTACGACAGACGTCCTACGCGCAGCCGGCGCTGTTCGCGGTGGAGATGGGGTTGGCCGCGCTCTGGCAGTCGTGGGGTTTGCAACCCGATGTCGTGCTCGGCCACAGCGTCGGCCAGTACTCGGCGGCGTGCGTCGCGGGGGTGTTCTCTCTCGAGGACGGCGCGCGACTCATGGCCGAACGCGGCCGTCTGTTCGGCAGTCTGCCCGCCGGCGGCCGGATGGTCGCGGTATTCACCTCCGCCGATCGTGTGGAGAGCCGGGCCGACGAGTTCCCGAGCCTGTCGGTCGCCGCTTACAACGGCACCAACATCGTGTTGTCCGGTCCGGCAGAGGATTTGGAGAAGGCGATCGCTCCGCTGTCCGCCGAGGGGGTGCGATGCGACTGGCTCGAGACGAGCCACGCGTTCCACTCGGCGCTGCTGGAACCGATCCTCGGCGACTTCGAAGCTTTCGCTGCGCAGTTCGAATTCAGGGCGCCGCAACGGATTCTGATCGACAACCGCACCGGCGCCGCGCTCGGCAGGAGCGTCAAACTCGATGCCGCCTACTGGCGCCGTCACGCGCGTCAACCGGTGGAGTTCGCCAAGAGCGTGCGCACGCTCGCCGAGCAGAACTGCAAGGTGCTACTGGAGATCGGGCCGCGACCGGTACTCACCGCCGCGGCGCTGGGGGCTTGGCCGGATCCGGCCACCGCGCCGCGGGTCATCGCGTCGCTGCGCCCGACCATTGCCGACCACCGGCAGATCACCGAAGCAGTCGCCGGCGCTTACGTCTTGGGCCACGTGCCCGACTTCGGTGCAATGCGACAGGCGCACGCGCGCAAGATCGACCTCCCCCGCTATCCGTTCGAGCACCGCGAATACTGGTACCGAGACACCCGGGAGCGCCCCAACCAACAGCAGAACCTCGACGGGCCCCGCACAGACACCCTGCGTCTGCTCGAGGACGGCCGGATCGAGGAACTCGCGGCGCTACTCGACGGGGCGGGCGAGGACCCTCAGGCCATCGACGTGCTGACCAAGCTTGCCGCACAACACAACCGGCAACGGACAAGCCGGTCGATCGCCGACGACCGCTACGAGTTCCGCTGGGAGGAGTCGCCCGCTGCACACTCGGGCGCGACCGCGACGTGGATCATCGTCGGCGACCAACCCGACACCATCCGACCCCTGGCCGACGTGCTCACCGCAGCCGGCCACCAGCACCGGACCGCCGGGTTACCGACGTCCGACGCCGACGAAGCAGCGCTCGCAGAAGAACTACGCGCTGCGGCAGCAGCGGATCCGGCGCTGCGGGTGGTGCATGTCGCGTCCATCGACCTCGACACCACACCGTCGATGCAGTCACTGCTGGAGATGCAACACCGCATCCTGGGCGGAACACGGCGGCTCTTCCGCGCCGCGGTCACCGCCGAACTGCGCGCGCCCGTCTGGCTGGTGACAAAGGGCGCGCAGCGCGTCGTCGACGGTGACTGCGTGGCACCGGATCAGAGCTGCCTGTGGGGGTTCGGCCGGGCCGCGGCGTTGGAGCTGCCACAACTGTGGGGTGGGCTGGTCGACTTGCCGCCCGGTGAAGAAGCCGGCGTCGACGAGTGGTCTGCGGTCGTCAACCGGATTGCGGCGTCCCACGACTCGGCCGTTCGGGAAGACCAGTTCGCGCTGCGCGACCACGCGACCTATGTGCCCAGGCTGGTCCGGCGAAGCGGCCAGCCGAGCGGTGTGCCGCTGCAACTGCGTGACGAAGCAACATATCTGGTGACCGGCGGCCTCGGGGCGATCGGGCTGGAGATCGCCGGACATCTGGCCGCGCACGGCGCGAAGCACCTGGTGCTGACCAGTCGGCGGGAGCCCAGCGAAGACGTTCAGCGTCGCATCGACACGCTGAGCGAACGGCACGGCTGCGAATTCCGCATCATGACGGCCGACGTCGCCGATGCGCAGGAGGTCGCACGTGTGCTGACCACGGTGCGGGCCGACATGCCGACGCTCGCCGGCATCGTCCACGCAGCTGGAGAGAACGGCACCACCCCGCTCAACGGTGCGGACTTCGACTCGCAGCAAGCCGAGATGGATCGCGTCTTCGCGGGAAAGGTCTGGGGCGCTTGGCATCTGAGTGCAGCGACGGCTGACCTTCCGCTCGACTTCTTCATCAGCACCTCGTCGATCGCGTCGGTGTGGGGCGGATACGGTCAGACCGCCTATGGTGCGGCCAACGCGTTCCTCGACGGCCTGGCTTGGCGTCAGCGCGAGCAGGGCGTCGCCGGGGTCAGCGTCAACTTCGGCCCATGGTCTGCCGGCATGGCCGACGCCGACTCGCGCGCGCGACTGGAGCAACGCGGAGTGAAGACGCTGTCACCGGCCGACGCGCTGGCCGGTCTTGCCGATGTGGTCTCCGCTTCATCTGCACAAGGAGTGGTGGCCCGGATCAACTGGGCCCGGTTCCTGCCGATCTACCAGCAGGCCGGCCGGCGCGGGTTTCTGGCGCAGTTGGAGCGTGAGTTGCCTGCCGACTCGACGGCACCGGCTGTGCTGCCCTCAGGGAACACCAAGCTGGTCGAGCGACTCACCCACGCTCCGGTGCAGCAGCGCCGCAAACTTCTGACCGACTACCTGCGCGACGCGGTGGCCGACGTGACACGCGTCGACGCCGCGCAGATCCGCGAGGACGCGGGTTTCTTCGACCTCGGCATGGACTCGTTGATGGCCGTCGAACTGCGGCGCCGCCTCGAACAGGGTGTGGGGCACGAGATTCCGGTCACGTTGGTGATGGACCATCCCCGGCTGTCCGACGTCGCCGACTACCTGCTCGGCGACATCCTCAAACTCAGCGACCAGCCGGCTCCGGCGCCGGAACTCACCGCCGCGGTGACGCGTACCGACGAACCGATCGCGGTCGTCGCAGTGTCGTGCCGGTTCCCCGGTGCGCCGGATCCGGAAGCTTTCTGGGAGGTGCTGTCCGGTGGTGTCGATGCGATCCGGGAGGTCCCGGAGGATCGGTACGACATCGAGGAGTTCTACGACCCGGATCCCGAGACTCCTGGCAAGATCTACACGCGCTTCGGTGGATTCCTCGACGAGATCGACGGATTCGATCCCGAGTTCTTCGGCATCTCTCCGCGCGAAGCCGTCTGGATCGAGCCGCAACAGCGGCTGACGCTCGAGACGGCCTGGGAAGGTCTGGAACGGGCGGGGTATTCGCCGGCCTCGTTGCGCGGCAGCCGAACCGGCATCTTCATGGGTGTCGCCGCCAACGAGTACGCACACCTGCTGTCCTCCGAGTCGGTCGACAAGATCGAGCCGTACTTCATCACCGGCAATGCCCTCAACGCGGTTTCCGGCCGCGTCGCCTTCGCCCTGGGCCTCGAAGGGCCTGCCGTCGCGGTCGACACCGCATGCAGTTCGGCGTTGGTGGCCGTCCACCAGGCCTGCCAGGCATTGCACGCCGGTGACTGCGACATGGCGCTGGCCGGCGGGGTGAACGTCTTGCTGAGCCCGGTGACGGTGATCGCGGCTTCGCGCGCCCGGATGCTTTCTCCCGTCGGGCGGTGCAAGACGTTCGACGCCTCTGCCGACGGCTACGTGCGCAGTGAAGGCTGCGGCATCCTGGTGCTCAAGCGGCTGAGTGACGCGGTCCGTGACGGCGACCGCGTGCAGGCGGTGATCGCGGGCAGCGGAGTCAACCAGGACGGCGCTTCCAGTGGCCTGACCGTACCGAACGGCGGTGCACAGCAACGGCTTATCAAGACGGTTCTGGCGCGTGCCGGCGTTACGGGCGGCGACGTCGACTATCTCGAAGCGCACGGCACCGGGACGCCGCTGGGTGATCCGATCGAGGTGCAAGCGGCCGCAGCCGCCTACGGCGCCGCGCGCGACGCGGACCGGCCACTGTTGATGGGTTCGGTGAAGACCAACGTCGGGCATCTCGAATCAGCCTCAGGGGCAGCGGGTCTGATCAAGGTAGTCCTGTCGCTGCAGCATCAACTGCTGCCCCAGAGCCTGCACTTCGACAATCCGTCGCCGCACATCCCCTGGGACTCGTTGCCGGTGCGGGTCGTCGAGGAAGCGACTCCGTGGCAGACCAACGGCAAACCCCGCCGCGCCGGTGTGAGCTCGTTCGGATTCACCGGCACCAATGCGCACGTGCTGATCGAGGAAGCGCCGCCGGCGCCCGTCGCCGCCGAGGATGGTTCAGCAGCCGCGGAGTCGGCCGAACAGCCTGTCAACGTGCTGGCGTTGTCCGCGCGGACACCCGAGGCGCTGCTGGCGTTGGCCCAGCGGTACGGCGCCTGGTTCGAGAAGTATCCGGACGCCGACTTGGCCGAAGTCTGCCTCACGGCGGGAACGGGCCGTTCGCATTTCGAGCATCGGGCCGCGCTGGTCGTGGATTCGGTCGAGAGCGCGCGTGAGGGCTTGGTCGACCTGGCCGCGAACCGGCAGCGCCCGGGCGTGGTACGCGGTGAGTGCACCGAGCGCCCGACGACAGCGTGGTTGTTCACCGGGCAAGGTAGTCAGTATCCAGGGATGGCGCGTGAGTTGTTCACCGCTGAACCGGTTTTCGCCGAGACGGTGAAACGCTGCGCGGAAGCCGTCGACGGTATGCTGCCGCGTCCGCTGCTCGATGTGTTGTTCGCCACCACCCGTGAGGACGCGGAAGCGTTGCGGCACACTTCTTTTGCCCAGCCGGCACTCTACGCGGTCGAGATGGGGCTGGCCCGGCTGTGGCAGTCGTGGGGGGTCGAACCCGATGTGGTTCTCGGGCACAGCGTCGGCCAGTACGCGGCGGCATGTGTGGCCGGGGTGTTCAGCCTCGAGGACGGAGCGCGGCTGATGGCCGAGCGCGGGCGGCTGTTCGGCAGCCTGCCCGAAGGTGGGCGAATGGTGGCCGTGTTCACCGACGCGAAACAGGTCGAGGACACCGCCGCGGAGTTCCCCCGGGTGTCGGTGGGCGCGTACAACGGCCCCAACACCGTGCTTTCCGGTCCCGGTGAGGATCTCGAGCAGATAGTCGCTCGGTTCGGTGACGAAGGCATCCGGTGCACCTGGCTGGAGACCAGCCACGCGTTCCACTCCGAGCTGTTGGATCCCGTGCTCGACGAATTCGAGGCGTACGCGGCGCGGATGCAGTTCGCGGCCCCGACTCTGCCGCTGGTGTGTAACCGCACCGGCGCCGTGCTGACGACCCAGACACCGCTCGACGCCCAGTACTGGCGGCGGCATTCCCGCCAGCCGGTGCAATTCGCCGAAAGCGTGCGGACCGTGGCCGCGCTGGGCTGTTCGGTGTTGATGGAGATCGGCCCGCAGCCGGTGCTGACCGGGGCTGCGGTACAGGTCTGGCCGGAACACATGCCGGCGCCGCGGGCGGTGGTCTCGCTGCGTAAAGGCGTCGGTGACCGGCGCCAGATCACCGACGCGCTGGCAGCGGCCTACGTCGGCGGGCACCGACTCGACTTCGCCGCGCTGCATGGTCAGCGCCGCCGTCGCCTCGAGTTGCCCACTTATCCGTTCCAGCGCCGTCGTTTCTGGCCGAAGACATCGGGTATCACCGTCGACGGTCCGGCGGTCTCCGGATTGCTGGGAAGCGCAAAGGATCTCGCGTCCGGCGACTCCGTCTACACCACCAGGTTGTCCGTCAAGTCGCAGCCGTGGCTGTCCGATCACGTCATCTACGGAACCGTCGTCGTCCCCGGGGCCACATATGTGACGATGGCGCTGGCCGCTGTCGGCGCGCCGGCCCGGGCGAAAGACATCTTCTTCTACGAGCCGATCATCCTGCCGGAGAAGAGTTCCCGTGAAGTGCAGCTGACGCTTCATCCGTTGGAGGACAGCGGTGAAGTCAGCTTCAAGCTGCACAGCCGTCCGTACGGCGTTCGCGACGCCGAGTGGTCGCTGAACGCTGACGGAACCGTCCTGAGTGACACCGATTTCACCGACGAACCGATATCGGGCAGCGAAGAACCCATCGACGAGGTGGTCGAGCGGCTGGGCCGTATGCGCCCGCAGGACTTGTTCGAAACCTTCGCCGACGCGGAATTGAACTGGGGGCCAACCTGGTCCGAGTCACTCAAGGCGCTGTGGGTTGCCGAGGGCGAGGCGATCGGCGACATCATCGTCGGCGAGAAGCTCGCCGAGCACCTCGGCACCGAGCCGATGCACCCGGTGCTGATGGATCTGTGCACCGGTGTCACCTTCCCGGCGTTCCCGTCGCATCTTGCGCTCGAGCGTGGCGTGAACGACATGTTCCTGCCGTTGCGGTACGGGCAGGTGTGGCTGCTCGAGAAGATTCCGCGGCGGTTCTACTGCCGGGCGAAGTGGCACGCCAGCGGCGTCGACAACGAAACCCAGGTCTTCGATCTCGATTTCGTCGATCGAGATGGCCGCCTGCTCGGCGGGATTCGCGAGTTCACGGTCAAGCGGGCACCGCGCGAGGCGCTGCTGCGCGGCCTCGGCGGGGATGCGACCAGGCTGCTCTACACGCTCGGCTGGCACGAAGTGCCGCTACCGCCGTCGGACGACGACGTCGCCCCGGTGAACGGAACCTGGCTGATCGCCGGTTTCGACGAACTGGCAGCCCAGGTGCCCGGGTGCATCCCGTTCCATCAGACCGTCGACGCCGAGCCGTTGGGACCGCTGCTGGTGAACGCGCACGAGCGCGGTGTCGGCTTCTCGGGCGTGGTGTGGCGGGCGAGCGCGCCCGGGACCGACGAGTCGAGCGCCGAGACGGCCGAGCGGATCGAGGCCGAGATCGCCCAGCTGCTGTCGGTCGTCCACACCGTGCAGAGCGGCTCGGTGAAGCTTCCGGGCGGACTGTGGATCAGCACCGACCGGGCCGTGGCGACCGAGTCCGGTGAACCGGTGGACCCGGTGCAGGCCGCGCTGTGGGGATTCGGGCGCACGACTATCAACGAGGAGCCGGCGCTGCGCTGCAAGCTGGTCGACAGCGACGGGTCACCGGAGGCGGCACGGGTGCTCGCCGGCCTGCTGGCCGAGCCGATCGACGAACCGGAACTCGCGCTGCGACAAGGCAAACTGCTCGCCTCGCGGTTGTTGCCGTGGGCGCGCAGCGGGCATCTGACGGTGCCACGCTCGGCCGACTACGTCCTGGCGCCGACCGAACGCGGCGCGATCGACAACCTGCGGTTGGTCGAAACCGAGGTGACACCCCCGGGTGAGGGTTACGTGCAGGTGCGGGTGGAGGCCGCGGGCCTCAACTTCCGGGACGTGCTCAACGTGCTCGGCCTCTACCCGGGTGACCCCGGACCGATCGGTGGGGACTTCGCCGGCATAGTCACGCAACTGGGTGACGGGGTCACCGGCGTCGAGGTCGGCCAGCGCGTCTACGGCTTCATGCAGGGCGCGTTCTGCAGCCGGTTCAACGTTCCGCTCCAATTGGTGGCGCCGTTGCCGGAGGGGCTGAGCGCGGTGGCGGCGGCAACCATCCCGGCCGCGGCGCTGACAGTTCGGCTCGCGTTCGACTGGGCGCAGCTCAAGCCTGGCGACCGCGTGCTCATCCACGCCGCCAGCGGCGGTGTCGGACTATATGCGGTGCAGATGGCGCAGCAGCACGGTGCGGTCGTGTTCGCGACCGCCAGCAAGTACAAGCGGGCGACGCTGCGTGAGATGGGCGTGCAGTATGTCTACGATTCGCGCACGACGGATTTCGCCGACCAGATATTGGCGGACACCGACGGTGCCGGTGTCGACGTCGTGCTCAACAGCCTGACGAATGAGGGTTTCGTCGAGGCCACCGTGCGCGCGACGGCACAGAACGGTCGGTTCGCCGAGATCGCCAAGCGCGACATCTGGACGCTGGAGCAGATGGCGTCGGCCCGGCCCGACATCGCCTACGAGATCGTCGCGCTGGATCTCACCGCTCTGCAGAATCCCGACCACGTCAAGCGACTGCTGACCGAAGTGTCCGACGGGATGGCCAGTCAGGAGTGGACGCCGCTGCCCGCCGAGATCTACCCGATCACCGAGGCGCGGGCGGCGTTCCGCCGCATGCAGCAGGCGCGGCACATCGGAAAGATCGTGTGCCAGATACCGGTTCCGCTCCAGCCGCGGCCCGAGCGCAGCTATCTGATCACCGGTGGCCTCGGGGCGATCGGTCTGCACACGGCGTCGTACTTCGCCCAGCTCGGTGCCGGCGACATCGTGTTGACCAGCCGGCGGGCGCCGGACGCCACGACGCAGCAAGCCATCGACGACATCACCGAGCGCTACAAGTGCCGCATTCACGTCTTCACAGCGGACGTGGGCGACGAGTCCGACGTCGCGCAGTTGCTGCAACGGATCCGCGCGGAGCTGCCGCCACTCGCCGGGGTGGCGCACCTGGCCGGGGTTCTCGACGACGCGCTGCTGTCGCAGCAGAGCCTCGAGCGATTCCGTACTACGTTGGCGCCCAAGGCCTTCGGAGCCTGCCATCTGGATCGGCTGACCAAGGACGACGACTTGGACTTCTTCATCGTGTCCTCCTCGGTGTCGAGCGTGTTCGGTTCACCCGGCCAGGCCAACTACGCAACCGCCAACGCGCTGCTCGACGGGCTGGTGGCCCGGCGTCGGGCACAGGGCCTGCCGGCGACGGGCGTCAACTTCGGGCCGTGGGCCCAGGGCGGTATGGCGTCCTCGGAGGCTGCGAGCGCCAACATCGGTGCGCAGGGCCTGATTCCGCTGGAGCCGTCGGCCGCGCTGAGCGCGCTCACCGAGGTCGTCGCGAACGGCACCGGCCAGGCCACCGTCGTCAAGGCCAATTGGCAGCGGGCGGCCAAGGTGTTGGGCGCTGTGCGTCCCCCGATTCTCGATCTGGTGTTGCCTCGCCCCGAAGGTGAAATGACCGGGGACAGCGAGCTGCTCAAGCAGTTGCAGGAGATCCCGGTGCCGCAGCGCGCCGGTTTCGTGACCGAGTTCCTGCAGCGTGAGGTGCAGAACTTCCTGCGGCTGGCTCAACCGCCCGCCGCCACGAGCCGGTTCCTCGACTTGGGCACGGATTCGCTGATGGCGATCGAACTGCGCAACCGGCTGCACAGCCAGTTCGGTGGCGCGTTCACGATCAACGCGACCGCGGTGTTCGACTACCCGACCATCGGGGGCCTCGCCGAATACCTGGTGGGCCAACTGCCCGATGCACAGACCGCGGAAGCGCCGGAAGAGCACCCGGTCTCGCCGTCCGAATGACCCGCCAAGTGGCGGCGTGACGATTCTCACAACACGCTGAAACGGCCGGTCAGCGGCCCGTCAACTGCGGATTTGGCGGCCCGACCAACCGGGCGGTTAGTTAGGCACCGGAAATTGTTTCTCGGAGGTTTGAGTTGAAGTTACTGATGGGTATAGTTCGGGCAGTTACTGGTGGGTAACTTAACCGAAAGTACCCAACCGACAGTGGCTATCTCATCGAGGAGGAACTGTGAGCCACTACAAGAGCAACGTTCGCGACCAGGTGTTCAACCTGTTCGAGGTTTTCGGCGTTGACAAGGCGCTCGGCGAAGGTGACTTCGCCGACCTGGACATCGACACCGCCCGCGAGATGCTCGGTGAGATGGCCCGGCTGGCTGAGGGCCCGATCGCCGAGTCGTTCGCCGACGCTGACCGCAACCCGCCCGTGTTCGACCCCAACGCCCACACGGTGACGCTGCCCGACTCGTTCAAGAAGTCGATGCGCGCGCTGCTCGAAGGCGGCTGGGACAAGGTCGGCCTGTCCGAGGAGCTCGGTGGCATGCCGATGCCGCGGGCGCTGCAGTGGGCCCTGATCGAGCACGTCCTCGGCGCCAACCCCGCCGCCTACATGTACGCGATGGGCGCGGGCATGTGCGAGATCTTCTACAACAACGGCACCGACGAGCAGAAGAAGTGGGCCGTGCTGGCCGCCGAGCGCAACTGGGGCGCCACCATGGTGCTGACCGAGCCGGACGCGGGCTCCGACGTCGGCGCCGGCCGCACGAAGGCCGTGCAGCAGGCCGACGGCACCTGGCACATCGACGGCGTCAAGCGCTTCATCACGTCGGGCGACTCCGATGATCTGTTCGAGAACATCATGCACCTGGTGCTGGCCCGCCCCGAGGGCGCCGGCCCGGGCACCAAGGGCCTGTCGCTGTTCTTCGTACCGAAGTTCTTCTTCGACCCGG
The DNA here is from genome assembly GCF_001672895.1 of Mycobacterium sp. E740. Lineage (GTDB taxonomy): Bacteria > Actinomycetota > Actinomycetes > Mycobacteriales > Mycobacteriaceae > Mycobacterium. The sequence goes on along the minus strand of NZ_LZKP01000153.1, from coordinate 47,415 downwards.
AGACCGGTGAGCCCGGCGAGCGCAACGGCGTGTTCGTCACCAACGTCGAGCACAAGATGGGCCTGAAGGTGTCGGCCACGTGTGAGCTCTCGCTGGGCCAGCACGGCACCCCGGCCGTCGGCTGGTTGGTCGGTGAGGTGCACGACGGCATCGCGCAGATGTTCGACGTCATCGAGCAGGCTCGAATGATGGTCGGCACCAAGGCGATTGCGACTCTGTCGACCGGTTACCTCAACGCGCTCGAGTACGCCAAGGAGCGCGTCCAGGGCGCCGACATGACGCAGATGACCGACAAGACCGCGCCGCGGGTGACCATCACGCACCACCCAGACGTGCGTCGTTCGCTGATGACTCAGAAGGCGTACGCCGAGGGTCTGCGCGCGCTGTACCTCTACACCGCGACGTTCCAGGACTCCGCGGTCGCCAAGGCGCTGCACGACGTTGATGCCGGGCTGGCGGCCAAGGTCAACGACCTGATGCTGCCGATCGTCAAGGGTGTCGGCTCCGAGCAGGCCTACGCGAAGCTGACCGAGAGCCTGCAGACCTTCGGTGGTTCGGGCTTCCTGCAGGACTACCCGATCGAGCAGTACATCCGCGACGCCAAGATCGACTCGCTCTACGAGGGCACCACCGCGATCCAGGCGCAGGACTTCTTCTTCCGCAAGATCGTGCGGGACAAGGGTCAGGCGCTGGCGTACGTGGCCGGCCAGATCGAGCAGTTCGTCAAGAACGAGTCGGGCAACGGCCGGCTCAAGGGCGAGCGCGCACTGCTGGCCACCGCGCTGGAGGACGTCCAGGCCATGGCCGCGTCGCTCACCGGCTATCTGATGGCGGCGCAGGAGAACCCGGCCGAGCTCTACAAGGTCGGCCTCGGTTCGGTGCGCTTCCTGATGAGCGTCGGCGACCTGGTCATCGGTTGGCTGCTGCAGCAGCACGCCGTGGTCGCGATCGAGAAGCTCGACGCGGGTGCAAGCGGTGACGACCGCGCCTTCTACGAAGGCAAGGTCGCGGTGGCGTCGTTCTTCGCCAAGAACTTCCTGCCGTTGCTCACCAGCACGCGCCAGATCATCGAGAACCTCGACAACGAGGTGATGGAACTCGACGAGGCGGCCTTCTGAGAGGTTCGACCGCTTCACACGAAACCGCCCCCGGTCTCTTCCCGGGGGCGGTTTTCGTCATCAGGTATGAGGGCGGGTTCGGGAGTGGCTTATCCGAAGAGTCGGCAAAGGGTTGAGAGCCGACCGCGCGAGACTGATGTGACGCACCTGGTGCCCTCCCGAACCCGTCGTGCGATCGATCGTACGCCGGTGACTCAGGTCACACCAGAGTCAATTCCAGCTGTTAACGAGTGCTTGGACCGCAGCAGCGCCCGGGTGCGTTCCCGAGCCTCCGGGTCGGGATCGAAGACGCTCGCGACGAACTCGTCGACCCCGGCGGCGCTCAGTTCGTCGAGGCGCTGAGCCACCGTCGCCGCATCCCCGATGATCGCCGCGTCCTCAGGGCCCGCGAAGCCCTCGCGGTCGAGCATGGCGCGGTACGAGGGCAGCTGACCGTAGACGGCGAACTCTTCGGCGGCCCTGGCCCGCGCGCCGTCGACGTCGTCGGTGACGCTGATGGGCAGCGACGCCACCACCCGCACCGCGCCCTCTTCGCGGCCCGCCTCGGCAGCGGCCGCGCGCAGCGTCGGGACGACGTGACCGGCCAGCGTCTTGGGTCCGGTCATCCACGTCATCGTCCCGGCGCTGCGGCGCCCCGCCAGGCGCAGCATCTGCGGGCCGAGAGCCGCGAGGTAGACGTCCGGCTGCGGTGCCCCGGGCACTTTCAACGAGCCGCGCGTCGTCCAGGACTCGCCGGAGGCGTTCGCGGGCTCGCCGGCCAGCAGCGGAAGCAGTCCGTCAAGGTACTCGCGCATCTGTCGCACCGGCCGGTCGTACGAGATGCCCCACACGCCTTCGGTGACCATGCGGTGACTCAGCCCGATCCCCAGCGTGAAGCGGCCACCGGCGATCGCGTTCAGCGTCAGCGCCCGCTGCGCCAGCTGCGTGGGGTGCTGCACCTGGATCGGCACGACGCCCGATCCGACCTCGATGGTGTCGATCTCGCGGAACGCGACGGCAAGGATCGTCAGGAGGTCGGGGTCGTAGGGCAGCTGCGCCATCCACACGCGACGGAACCCCTCGTCGCGCAACGACGCGAGTTTGTTCAGGGTCGCATCAAGCGGTGAGGTGCCGTCGCCGTCGGTGAGGAGTCCCACGAGGGAGATGCTGATCTGCATGCGTTCCATCGAAGCATCCAGCGGCGAAAAGTAAGAGCCCCGCACTGCCGCCGGGTCGGGGGGTCAGACGGCAGTACGGAGCTATCCGGTGTATCGACGCGGTTCTGGCGGGCGTTACACCCGGCCGGGACACGCGGAAATCAGGCCTCGAGGATCGCGGCGACGCCCTGTCCGCCGGCCGCGCAGATCGAGATCAGCCCGCGCACCGGCTGCCCGGTCTCCTTCTTCTTCTCCGCCAGTTGCTTGGCCAGCTGCGCGACGATGCGCCCGCCGGTGGCGGCGAACGGATGCCCGGCCGCCAGCGACGAGCCGTTGACGTTGAGCTTGGACCGGTCGATGCTGCCCAGCGCCTTGTCCAAGCCGAGCCGCTCCTTGCAGTACTCCTCGGACTCCCACGCCTGCAGGTGAGCGAGCACCACCGACGCGAACGCCTCGTGAATCTCGTAGAAGTCGAAGTCCTGCAGGCTCAGGCCGTTGCGCGCCAGCAGCCGCGGCACCGCATACGTCGGCGCCATCAGCAGGCCGTCTTTGCCGTTGACGTAGTCGACGGCCGCGGTCTCCGCGTCGACGAAGTACGCCAGCGGCTCGATGCCGTGAGCCGAAGCCCACTCGTCGGTCGCCAGCAGCGACACCGAGGCGCCGTCGGTGAGCGGCGTCGAGTTGCCCGCGGTCATCGTCGCGTCGCCGTTGCGCACGCCGAAGACCGGCTTGAGCTTGGCGAGCTTCTCCGCTGACGAGTCGGCCCGCAGGTTGTTGTCGCGGTAGACGCCGAGGAACGGGGTCACCAGGTCGTCGAAGAAGCCGCGGTCGTAGGCGGCAGTCATGTTCAGGTGGCTCGCGGCGGCCAACTCGTCCTGGTCGGTGCGCTTGATGCCCATCTCCTTGGTGGTGACGGCGGCGTGCTCACCCATCGACATGCCGGTGCGCGGTTCACTGTTGACCGGGATCTGGACGCCCAGCGACGCCGGCAGCTTGCCGACCAGCTTGAGCCGGTCGACGTTCGACTTCGCGCGGCGCAACCCCAGCAGCGTGCGACGAAGCTCGTCACCGAGGGCGATCGGCGCGTCGGAGGCGGTGTCGACTCCCCCGGCCGCCGCGACCTCGTAACGCCCTGCGGCGATGCCGTCGGCCGCGCAGACCGTCGCCTGCAGGCCGGTGCCGCACGCCTGCTGGATGTCGAACGCCGGGGTGTACGACGACAGCGCGCTGCCGAGCACGCACTCGCGGATCAGGTTGAAGTCGCGGCTGTGCTTGAGCACCGCCCCACCGATCACCGCGCCGAGGGTCTCCCCGGACAAGTCGAAGCGGTCGACGAGGCCGCCCAGCGCGGCGGTGAACATGTCTTGGTTCGACGCGCTGGCGTAGGCGCCGTCGGAACGGGCGAACGGAATTCTGTTGCCACCGAGGATGGCGACGCGTCGGCGGGTATCACTAGCCATGACCCCATAGTACCCACCCTTCTTACTCAGGAGTAAGTTCGTCCCCATGGCTTCGGATCTGTACTCGCAAATCGTCCATTCGGCGCCCGGATCATTCCTCGCCAAACAACTCGGCATCCCGCAGCCCGAGACGCTGCGCCGCTACCGGCCCGGGGAACCGCCACTGGGGGGCACACTGCTCATCGGCGGGGAGGGCCGCGTCGTCGAACCGTTGCGCGCGGCGCTGGCCGAGGACTACGAGCTCGTCTCGAACAACCTCGGTGGCCGCTGGGCCGATTCGTTCGGCGGCCTGGTGTACGACGCCACCGGGATCACCGACCCGGCCGGGCTCAAGGGCCTGTACAAGTTCTTCACCCCGCTGCTGCGCAACCTCGGCCCGTCGGGCCGCGTCGTGGTCGTCGGCACCACTCCCGAGGCGGTGGACGGCGAGCACGAGCGGATCGCACAACGCGCGCTCGAGGGCTTCACGCGGTCGCTGGGCAAGGAGATGCGCCGCGGTGCGACGGTGAACCTGGTGTACCTGTCCCCTGACGCCAAGCCCGCCGCGACGGGCCTCGAGTCGACGATGCGGTTCCTACTGTCGGGCAAGTCGGCCTACGTCGACGGTCAGGTGTTCCGGGTCGGCGACGACGATTCGGCGCCGCCCGCGGACTGGGACCGGCCGTTGGACGGCAAGGTCGCGATCGTGACCGGTGCCGCCCGCGGAATCGGCGCGACGATCGCCGAGGTGTTCGCCCGTGACGGCGCCAAGGTGGTGTGCATCGACGTCGACGGCGCCAAGGAAGCGCTCGGCGTGACGGCGACGAAGGTCGGCGGCACCGCGCTCGCGCTCGACGTGACCGCCGACGATGCCGTCGACAAGCTCACCGAGCACCTGCGGGAGAACCACGGCGGGCGCGCCGACATCCTGGTCAACAACGCCGGCATCACCCGCGACAAGCTGCTGGCGAACATGGACGAGGCGCGCTGGGACTCCGTGGTCGCGGTCAACCTCGTAGCGCCGCTTGCACTTTCCGAGGGCCTGGTGAACAACGGCACACTCGGCGAGGGCGGCCGGATCGTCGGGCTGTCGTCGATGGCAGGCATCGCGGGCAACCGCGGGCAGACCAACTACGCGGCCACCAAGGCCGGGATGATCGGGCTCACCGACAGCCTGTCGGAGGCATACGCCGACAAGGGCATCACGGTCAACGCGGTGGCGCCCGGGTTCATCGAGACGAAGATGACCGAGGCGATCCCGTTGGCCACGCGCGAGGTGGGACGGCGGCTGAACTCGCTGTACCAGGGCGGCCAGCCGGTCGACGTCGCCGAGACCATCGCCTACTTCGCGAGCCCCGCGTCCAACGCCGTCTCGGGCAACACGGTGCGGGTGTGCGGCCAGGCGTGGCTGGGGGCGTGACGTGAGTCAACCCTCGGGACTGATGAACATGGTGCGCGCCGCCGCGGGCGCGTTGCCCTTCGTGCCGCGTTCAGAGTCGCTTCCCGACCGCACGCTGACCGTCGACGAGTTGAGCATCGACCCGGCGAACGTGGCGGCCTACGCGGCGGTCACGGGTCTGCAGTTCGGCGACACCGTCCCGCTGACGTACCCGTTCGCGCTGACATTCCCGACGCTGATGTCGTTGGTGACGGGCTTCGACTTTCCGTTCGCGGCAATGGGTTCGGTGCACATCGAGAACCACATCACGCAGTACCGGCCGATCGCCGTCACCGACACCGTGTCGGTGAAGGTGCACGCGGAGAACCTGCGCGAGCACCGGCGCGGTCTGCTGGTCGACATCCTCACCGACGTCAAAGTCGGCAACGAGCAGGCGTGGCACCAGGTGACGACGTTTCTTCACCAGCAGCGCACCAGCCTGTCCGACGAGCCGAAGCCGCCGCCGCAGAAGCAGCCGAAGCTGGGCCCGCCGAACGCGGTGCTGCGCATCACGCCCGGCCAGATCCGGCAGTACGCGGCCGTGGGCGGAGACCACAACCCGATCCACACCAATTCGATCGCGGCCAAGCTGTTCGGCTTCCCGACGGTGATCGCGCACGGAATGTTCAGTGCGGCGGCGGTTCTGGCGAACATCGAGGGCCAGCTACCGGGCGCGGTGAAGTACTCGGTGAAGTTTGCCAAGCCGGTGGTGCTGCCCGCCAGCGCCGCCCTCTACGTCGACCGCGTCACCGACGGATGGGATCTGACACTGCGGCATCTGAAGAAGGGCGACCCGCACCTGTTCGGCTCGGTGCGTTCGCTGTAGCGCTTGCGCCGAAACTGCGCACAGATCGCAATTCGGCTCAATTCTGCGATCTGGCAGCAGTTTCGACGTGGGAGTCGGACGGGGCGCCCTTCAGGCCTCGCCAGAACAGGTTGATCATCAGCTCGGCCGCCTCGTCCACGTCGGCGTCTCCTGTGCTGACCCGGCTCGCCACCGCCTCGCCCGCGCCGACCAGGGCAACGGCCATCATGTCGAAGTCGGTGTCGGGCTCGGGGTTTCGGGTGCCCGATCGCAGCAGCCTGCTGACGAGTTCGATGATGCGCTCGCGGCCCTCGCGCACGGTGTGGGCGAACGCCTGCGAACTGGTGGCCTGGCTGTAGAGCACCATCCATGACGCCCGGTTGGCGTCGATGTAGTTGAGGAACGCCAGAACCGCCGTCCGCAGAAGGTCTTTCGGGCTCTGCTTGAAGTCGATCCGGCTGCGCACGTCGTCGACGAACCGGGCCAGCTCCCGGTCCAGGCACGCCGCGAACAACTCCTCTTTGGAGCCGTAGTACAGGTACAGCATCGGCTTGGAGATCTGCGCCTGCGCGGCAATCGCATCCATCGACGTCTCGTGATAGCCGTTGACCGAGAAGATCTGCACCGCGGCGTCGAGCATCTGCTGCTCGCGCACGGCGCGCGGCAACCGCTTCGTCCCTCCGGCCATCACTCCAGGGTAAGCAATGCTTCGCTGAGCGGACGTCAGCAGCGCGGGTTCGGACCCTTCATCCCCGACAGCCTCAGCACCGAGGCGTCGACGTTGGACATCGACAGCTCACCGGCCGACACCGCCTTCTCCAGCCGGTCGAGCACCGCGGGCACCTCCCCGGTCGTCACCCACAAGGCAACATCGGCGCCGGCCTGCAGCGCGCGCAACGCAGCCTCGGCGACGCCGAACCGGTCGGAGATGGCCGCCATGGACGACAGGTCGTCGGTGAAGACCGGGCCGTTGAACGGCGGGCCGCCGTAGTTGCCGGACCGCAGCAGCCCGTAGGCCGCCGGGCTGAGACTGGCGGGGTCGCTACCGGTCAGGCCGGGCACCTCGATGTGGCCCACCATCACGCCGACGGGCGCTTGGGTGGTCAGTGTCCGGTACGGCACCAGATCGGTCTTCTGCAGCTCGGCGATCGCAGGGGTGGTCGCGCTGCCGGTGTGCGTGTCGCCCGACCCCGAGCCGTGGCCCGGGAAGTGCTTGAGCACGGGGAGCACCCCGGCGTCGCGCAAACCGCGCGCGTACGCGCCCGCATAGTCGGTGACGACGTTCGGATCCGGACCGAAGGACCGGTCTCCGATGACGCCGTCGTGCGCAGCGGTGACGTCGACGACCGGAGCGAAGTCGATGGTGACACCCAATGCCCGCATCTGCTGGCCGCGCCGGAACGCGATGTCGCGCACCTGCTCGGGTGTGTTGGTCTGCGCGAGCACCCGCGGCGACGGCTGGGGGCCGATGATCGACGCGAGCCGGGAGACCCGGCCGCCCTCCTCGTCGACGCTGACCGCCAGCGGCAGCGGGCTCGCCGCGCCCGCGATGTCGCGCAGCTGATCACCCATGATCGACAGGTCCGTCCAGCTGCCGATCATGATGCCGCCGACATGCTGGCTCTCGACGACCGCGCGCCCGTCGGCTGCGCCGGTGACGCCGACCATCAGCAGTTGAGCGAGCTTGTCGCGGGTCGACATCGCGGCCAGCATCGCCTGCGGAGCGCCGCACGCCGGGGCGGCCGGAACCGAGGGCGCCGGAGCTTGCGGTACGACGGTGGCCGCCTTGGTCACCGGAGCCTCGGAGATCGCGGTGGGGGCGGAAGATGTGTCAGGTGCCGGCGAGCAGGCCAGCACAAGTGCGGGCAGCGCCGCCAGCGCACAAAGCGCCCGAGTCCTCGATGTCGAAGCCATGGGCCCCGACAGTAACTGAGACCGGACGCCTCATTCCATCCCGACGCGGCTGTTGGCGACCAGAACATCGGCTCACCTGCCCGAGTCGGGCCACATGCTAGTTTTGCCGCATGGATCGGTTCCTCGTGCCCGCGGCCGCCAGCATCGTGGTGGGCCTGCTGCTGGGCGCGGCTGCCGTATTCGGTGTGACGCTGATGGTGCAGCAGGACAACAAGCCTCCTCTGCAAGCGGGCGATCCAGCGTCCTCGGTGCTCAACAGGGTTGAGTACGGCAACCGAAGCTGAGATCGCCCCGCTCTCCCGCCGTTGGCTGTGGGTGGCCGCTGCCGCGGCGCTGCTCCTGACTTTCGCCCAGTCACCCGGACAGATCTCACCCGATACCAAGCTCGACCTGACCGCCAATCCGCTGCGGTTCCTCGCCCGTGCGTTCAACCTCTGGAACAGCGAGCTGCCGTTCGGCCAGGCGCAGAACCAGGCCTACGGCTACCTGTTCCCGCACGGCGCCTTCTTCCTGCTCGGTGACGTCATCGGGTTGCCCGGCTGGGTGACCCAGCGGCTGTGGTGGGCGCTGCTGCTGGTGGTCGGGTTCTGGGGGGTCATCCGGGTGGCCGAGGTCTTGAACGACGGCAGGGGCATCGGCAGCCCGACGTCACGGGTCATCGCCGCTGTCGCATACGCCCTGTCGCCGCGGGTATTGACCACGCTCGGCGCGATCTCGTCGGAGACGCTGCCGATGATGCTGGCGCCGTGGGTGTTGCTGCCGGTGATCCTGGCGATGCAGGGTGATGCACGGGTCCGGCTGCTGGCTGCCCGGTCGGCGCTGGCGATCGCGCTGATGGGTGCGGTCAACGCGGTGGCCACGCTGACCGGTTGCCTGTGCGCGCTGCTCTGGCTGGCGTGCCACCGTCCCACCAGGCTGTGGTGGCGATTCACCGGGTGGTGGGCGGTGGGCATCGCGCTGGCGGTGCTGTGGTGGGTCGTCGCGCTGGTGATGCTCGGCCGGATCAGCCCGCCGTTCCTCGACTTCATCGAGTCGTCCGGCGTCACCACCCGGTGGATGTCGCTGACCGAGATGTTGCGGGGCACGGAAGCCTGGACGCCGTTCGTCGCCCCGAACGCGACGGCCGGCGCGTCGCTGGTCACCGGCTCGGTCGCGGTGCTGGCCACCACCCTGGTCGCCGCCGCCGGCCTGGCCGGGCTCGCCATGCGAACGATGCCGGCCCGCGGCCGACTGATCACGATCCTGTTGGTCGGTGTCACGCTGCTGGCCGTCGGTTACTCCGGCGGGCTGGGATCCCCGATCGCCCTGCAGGTTCAGGCGTTCCTCGACGCGTCCGGAACGCCGCTGCGCAATCTGCACAAGCTCGAGCCGCTGCTTCGGCTGCCGCTCACGCTCGGGTTGGCTCACGTGCTCGGGCGCATTCCGCTGCCGGGCAACGCGCCGCGCCAGCAGTGGACGACCGCGCTGATGCACCCCGAACGCGACAGAAGGGTCGCCGTCGGGATCGTGATACTGGTCGCGCTGGCCGCCGGAACGTCGCTCGCGTGGACCGGAAGGCTCACTCCGCCAGGCACTTTCGACGCCATCCCGCAGTACTGGCACGAGGCCGCGGACTGGCTCGACGCACACAACACCGACGGTCGCGTCCTCGTCGCGCCGGGCGCGCCATTCGCCACCCAGGTGTGGGGCAACAGTCACGACGAACCGCTGCAGGTGCTCGGCCACAGCCCATGGGGCGTGCGCGACTCGATCCCCCTGACCCCGCCGCAGACCATCCGCGCGCTGGACTCCGTACAGCGACTGTTCGCCGCGGGCCGGCCCTCCGCGGGACTGGCTGATACCCTTGCCCGCCAGGGTATTTCGTATGTGGTGGTGCGCAACGACCTGGACCCGGAGTCGTCGCGGTCGGCGCGGCCGCTGCTGGTGCACCAGGCCGTCGAGGGGTCGCCCGGCCTGGAGAAGGTCGCCCAGTTCGGCGAACCGGTGGGCGCGGGCACCCTGGCCGGATTCGTCACCGACAGCGGCCTGCGCCCGCGGTATCCAGCCGTCGAGATCTACCGCGTGCGCGCCGAAACGCCGGTTACGCCCTACCTAGTCGACACCGACCGGATGGCGCGCGTCGACGGCGCCCCGGAGGCGTTGCTGCGGCTCGACGAGCGCCGCCGGCTGCTCGGTGAGCCCCCGCTGGGCCCCATGCTGTTGACGGCCGACGCCGAACGCGCGGGTGTGCCCACCCCCCCAGGAACGGGGATCACCGTGACCGACACCCCGCTCGCCCGGGAGACCGACTACGGCCGCGTCGACGACCACTCGTCGGCCGTCCGCACCCCCGATGACGCCCGGCACACCCAGAACCGGGTCATCGACTATCCCTCGCCCGGAGCCGATCTCGTCTATGGGCAGTGGAACGGCGGCCGGGTGTCGGTGTCGAGTTCGGCGGCCGATTCCACCGCGCTGCCCAACGTCGCGCCCGGCGCCGGACCCGCCGCCGCGATCGACGCCGACGCTTCGACGAGCTGGGTCTCGAACTCGTTGCAGTCGGCGATCGGGCAGTGGCTGCAGGTCGATTTCGACCATCCGGTCACGAACGCGACGATCACCGTCACGCCCAGTGCCACCGCGGTCGGCGCCCAGATCCGCCGTATCGAGATCTCAACGGTCAACGGGACCAGCACGCTGCGTTTCGACGAAGCGGGCAAGCCGTTGACGACCGCCCTGCCGTACGGCGAGTCGCCGTGGGTGCGGATCACCGCGGTCGCCACCGACGATGGCTCGCCGGGCGTGCAGTTCGGGCTCACCGACGTCGCCGTCACCCAGTACGACGCGAACGGCTTCGCGCATCCGGTCAGCCTGCGCCACACCGTCGCGGTGCCCGGGCCGCCACCGAATTCGACCGTGGCGCAATGGGATCTGGGCTCCGATTTGTTGGGCCGGTCGGGCTGCGCGCACAGCCCGACGGGAATACGGTGCGCGGCCGCGATGGCGCTGTCGCCGGAGGAGCCGGTGAACTTCAGCCGGACCCTAACGGTGCCGACGCCGATCGCGGTGACGCCGACGGTGTGGGTGCGGGCCCGGCAGGGACCCAAACTGGCCGAGCTGGTCGCCGCACCCGGAGCCGCCCACGCGCTGGGCGACGCGGATCCGATCGACGTGCTCGGCTCGGCTTATGCGGCCGCCGACGGCGACCCCGGCACCGCGTGGACAGCGCCTCAACGCGTGGTGCAGCACAAGACGCCACCGACGTTGACTCTGAAACTTCCCCGGCGAAGCGAAGTCGCCGGCCTGCGGGTGACGCCGAGTTCGTCTGAGCTACCGGCACATCCGACGCTGATCGCCGTCGACCTCGGCGACGGGCCGCAGGTCCGACGGTTGGCCGGGGACATCGGCGCACAGAACGTGCAACTGGAGCCGAACGTCACCGACACCGTCAAGGTGTCGATTCTCGAGTGGGACGACGTCATCGATCGCACAGCGCTCGGCTTCGACCAGCTCAAGCCGCCGGGGCTGGCTGAAGTGACAGCGCTCGACGGCAGCGGTGCTCCGATCGCCGCCGCGGATGCGGTGCGTAATCGGGACCGCAGTATCGAATTGCCCTGCGGGCGTGGGCCGGTCATCGGCATAGCCGGCGAGTTCGTCCAGACGTCGCTTTCCACCACTGTCGGCGCTCTGCTCGACGATGCTCCGATCGCGGCGCATCCGTGCCGCAGCGCACCGATCCTGCTGCCGGCGGGACAGCAGGAGCTGGTGATCAGCCCGGGAAACACTTTCGTCGTCGACGGCGCCCAGCTGTTCGGTCCCGAGTCAAGTGAAATCCGCTCGGCGCCAACGAAACCCGCTCAGATCCACACCTGGTCCTCCGACCGACGCGAGCTCAGCGTCGCACCGTCGTCGACCTCGCGGGTGCTCGTCGTGCCCGAAAGCGTCAACCCGGGTTGGGTTGCGCACGGCGCGGACGGGTCACAACTGACCCCGATCACGGTGAACGGCTGGCAGCAGGGCTGGGTGCTGCCCCCGGGAACAGCTGGACCGATCACGTTGGCTTTCCCGTCGAACGGGATCTACCGCGCCGGGCTGATCGGCGGGCTGGCGCTGCTGCCGGTGCTCGCTCTGCTGGCCTTCGTTCCCCTGCGCAGGCGCCGGCCGGACGTCGACCCGGCCCCCGTGTGGCGGCCCCATCCCGTCGCAGTGGCGATTGGCACACTCGCGGTGGGTGCGGCGATCTCCGGGGTCACTGGTGTCGTGGTCGTGGCGGCCGCGCTGGCGCTACGCCGTCTCCTTCGAAATCGCGAAAGCCTCTGCGAGGCAATCACTGTCGGCGCCGCAGCGGGCGGGTTGATTCTGGCCGGTGCGGTGCTGAGCCAGCACCCGTGGCGGTCGGTCGACGGCTATGTCGGCCACTCGTGGGGCGTGCAGCTGCTGGCGCTGATCTCGGTGGCGGCCATCGCGGCGTCGACGGTGTCCGTGAACACCAGTGAGCAGATCAGTTGACAGCGATCAAGTGCTCGAGCTTCGGCTCTCCCACGACGTACTTGTCGACTGCCTGCTCGATGAGCAGGTCCTGCCCGGTCTGCCGGGTGACGTGCTGGTGCAGGTGCTCCTCCCACGACCGCACGACGAAACCCTCGACGAAGGTGTCGGCCGACTCGCCGCTGCGGAACAATCGCCACTGGACGGCCCCCGTGCGCTGCCGCGAACGCCTCACCCGGGCCATCGCCGCGACGAACGCCTCCTGGTCCTCCGGTGCGACGCGGTAGGTCTTCAGCACCACGACCGGCCCGTCCGGCGGCGCCGGCTCGAACACCAACGCCGGCTCTGGCCAGTGCGCCGACGGTTCGACGTCGAGGTCCCCGGTGCCCGGGTGCAGCGGCCACCACAGCAGCGACACCGCGCACAGGGCGAGCAGTCCGGCGCTGATGAGCAGCGCTGTCACACTGCTGGTGGCGCCTGCCACCAACCCCCACACCAGCGAGCCGATCGCCTGCCCACCCATGAAGACAAGCTGGTAGACCGACAGGCCCCGGGCGCGCACCCAGGCCGGAAGGCTCAGCTGCATCGAGGCGTTCAGCGTCGACAAGGTCAACAACCACGACAGTCCTCCGAGCACCATCGCGGCGATGACCACGGTCAACACCGGCACAAGCGCCAGCACCGCCGTGGCGAGCATGAAACCGCCGGCGCCCACCGCCAGCAGCACGTTGCGCCCGAACGCGGTCTGCAGCCGGGAGAGCAACGTCGCCCCGAACACCGCCCCGATCCCCAGCGCGCCCAGCAGCACGCCGTATCCCGCGGACGACAGGTGCAACTGCCGGCTCGCGATCACCGCGAGCAACCCCCACAGAGCGCTGCCGGGCGCGATGAACAGCAACGCCCGCAACAGAATCCGTCGTACCACCGGTGAGCTGCGGATGAACCGTCCGCCCGCGCTCAGCGCCGACAGCGGTCGCTCCGTCGGCAACAGCCGTTCGGCAGTCGGACGGCGCCAGGCGATCAAGGCCCCGACGATGCCGACGAACGACACCGCGTTGAGCGCGAAGACCAGCGTGGGACCCGACAGCGAGACAAGCGCCCCCGCGATAGCTGGCCCGATCGCCCGCGCCCCGTTCATCGACAGGCTGGTCAACGCTGCGGCGGCCGGAATCTGCTCGCGTGGAACGAGTTCGGGCTGGATCGCCTGCCACGCCGGTGCGGTCAGGGCCTGCCCGCAACCGATCAGGAACAGCAGGATCAGCAGCACCGCCGGGGTGGTCTGTCCGACTCCGGTCAGCACCGCCAATGTCGAGACGCCGGCCGCCATCGCAGACTGGGTGGTGATCAGCAGCCGGCGGCGGTCGACGAGGTCGGCCACCACGCCCGACGGCAGCGCGAACAGCATCACCGGCAGTGCCGTCGCGGTCTGCACCAACGGCACCAGCACGGCCGCGCCGGGATCGGCGACCAGCATCCACTGCGCGCCGACGGTCTGCATCCAGGTGCCGAGATTCGACACGAACTGCGCGATCCACAGCGCGCGGTATATCGGCGATGACAGCGGCGCCCACGCCGACGGCGCGGCACGGACGGTGGACGGTGCCGACATTCGGTTTGTCCTTTCGCTGTGGAACTGTCTTCAGGTACCCGCTTGGCCGACCGTTATCTCGTAGCATCGGCCGCGTGCCGCAGATCAACACCGCCCGCGGAGCGATCGATGCCACAGATCTCGGCGTCACGCTCATGCACGAGCACGTTTTCATCCAGTCCACCGACATCACGGCGAACTATCCGGAGGTCTGGGGTGACGAGGCCGAGCGGGAGGCCGACGCCGTCGTGCGCCTCAACGAGCTGAAGTCGCGCGGCGTCGACAGCATCGTCGATCTCACCGTGATCGGAATGGGCCGCTACATTCCGCGCATCGAGCGCATCGCGGCGCAGACCGATATCAACATCGTCGTGGCGACCGGTGTCTACACCTACAACGACGTGCCGATGTTCTTCCACTTCAGCGGCCCGGACACACCAATGGGCGAGCCCATGATCGAGATGTTCGTCCGCGACATCACCACCGGCATCGCCGGCACCGGTGTCAAGGCTGCGGTCCTCAAATGCGCGACCGACGAACCCGGGGTGACGCCGGGCGTCGAGCGGGTGCTGCGGGCGGTGGCCCAAGCGCACCGGGAGACGGGCGTGCCGATCTCGACGCACACCCATGCCGCGACGAAGCGTGGTCTCGATCAGCAGCGGATCTTCGCCGAGGAAGGCGTCGACCTCACCCGCGTCGTCATCGGGCACTCGGGCGACACCACCGACCTCGACTACCTGGAGGAGCTCATCGGCAACGGTTCCTTCATCGGCATGGACCGGTTCGGAGTCGACGTGTTCCTCGGGTTCGAAGACCGGGTCGACACCGTGGCCCGAATGTGCGAACGCGGCCACGCCGATCAGATGGTGCTGTCACACGACGCGTCCTGCTTCATCGACTGGTTGCCGGAAGCCCTTGTGCCGCAGACCATGCCGAACTGGCACTACCTGCACATCCACAACGACGTCATCCCCGCACTCAAGGACCGCGGAGTGACCGACGAACAGCTGACCACGATGCTCGTCGACAACCCGCGCCGCATCTTCGAAGCCCGAGGCGGCTACTGACCATGCCCGAACCGACCCCGCCCATCGGCGCCCAGGTGTCGCGTCTCGCGCAGGCAGACCCCGGCGCTCCGGCAGCCACGTGCGACGGTGTCACGATCACCCGCGGCGAGCTCGACAAGTCGACCAACAGGCTGGCTCGTGCGTACGCCGAACTCGGTGTGCGACAGGGCGATTACGTCACGGTCGTGCTGCCGAACTCGATCGAGTGGGTGCAGGCGGTGGTCGCGACGTGGAAGCTCGGCGCGATCCCGCAGCCGCTGTCGCCACGGCTGCCGGACGCCGAACTCGCCGGACTGCTCGAGCTGCGCCCGCGCGCGCTGATTGTGGGTCGCGACGACCCCAGCGGCCGGACACCAAGCGTGCCAACCGGTTTCACGCCCGATCCGGAGTTGTCCCACGCGCCGCTACCCGAAGCGGTGTCGCCGGTGTTCAAGGCGATGGCCTCCGGCGGCAGCACCGGGCGGCCCAAGCTGATCGAAGCCGGTGGCGACAGCCGGTTCCCGGCCCTGGCCGGTTATCCGCTCGGCGCGCAGGAAGGCGACGTCAACCTGCTCTCGGTGCCGCTCAGCCACAACACCGGCTTCACCACATTCGCGATCGGCCTCGTGCAGGGCCATCACCTTGTCCTGATGCCACGGTTCGAACCGCACGAGTTCCTTCGGCTGGTGACCCGACACGGCGTGACGTTCCTGTCGACGGTCCCGACGATCATGCAGCGGCTGCTGCCCGTGTACCGGGCCGACCCCGGCGCTTACGACCTGTCGTCGATCCGGCGGTTCTGGCATGTGGCCGCGGTCTGCCCGCCCGCCGTCAAGCAGGCGTGGATCGACATCCTGGGCCCGTCAGTGGTCTGGGAACTGTACGGCGGTACCGAGTTACAGGCACTGACCTTTATCTCCGGTGAGCAGTGGCTGGCACATCCGGGCTCGGTGGGCGTCGTCGTCGCCGGGCAGATGAAGGTGCTCGACGACGACGGCAAAGAGTGTCCGCCCGGCGTGGTCGGCGAGATCTACATGCGGCCGTCGCCGGGCAGCGCGCCGACCTACCGCTACGTCGGTGCGACCGCGAAGTCACGCGACGGCTGGGACTCCCTCGGCGACCTGGGCTATTTCGACGACGACGGCTTCCTGTACCTCAACGATCGTCGCGTCGACATGTTCACCGTCGGCGGTCGCAATGTGTACCCCGCCGAGATCGAGTCGGCGCTCGCCGAGCACCCGGAGGTGCTTTCGTGCCTGGTCGTCGGCCTTCCCGACGAGGATCTGGGCCAGGTGCCGCACGCGCTCGTGCAGGCCGGCGGTGGTCTTGACGAGTCGGGGATCATCGCGTTCCTCTCGGAGCGTCTCGAGCGCTACAAGGTGCCGCGTTCGGTCGAGTTCACCGACGTACCGTTGCGGGACGATGCGGGCAAGGCGCGCCGCTCGGCGGTTCGCGACGAGGTCATCGCGCGGCGGGCCGCGCAATCCAGCTAGCGCGCGGCGGGCCGCGCAATTCAGCTAGCGCGCGGCGGGCTCAGCCACGCCGGTGACCGCCGAGTCCAGCGGCGGCACCGGACGGTCGTGGCGAAACTCCCAGCGCCGCAACGCATTCCGACACGGTGACTCCACCAGTGCGTAGCTCACCGCGGCGATCGCGAACCCGAACACCACCGTCAGCACCAGCACGATGGGCATATGCCCGTTGAACGGGAACTCACCGATGACGGGGAACACCATCGCCAGCGCCGCGAGATGCCAGACGAACAGCCCGTAGGACCATCGGCCCAAGGTGACCATCGTCGTATTTCCCAGGAGCCGGTGCGAGGTGTCGGGGCGGTCGAGCACGAGCGGCGCCAGCAGCGCTCCGGCGACGACCGCGCCCATCGCTGTCTTGACGATGAACTGGCTGACCGTGCCGGGGGTGAGACCTTCCGGGCCGGCGATCGGCGAGGCCGCGATCAGGAACGCGGCCACCGCGATGACGGCCATCAGCACCCGGCGCCGGGCCAGCCGGTGGGGCCACCCCACCGGTGACACGGTCAGCTCGGCCAGCAGCATGCCCGAGGCGAACCAGGAGAAGAAGGCGGGTGGCCAGTTCAGGTGGTTGACGCCGGCGGGCGTGGCGATCGGCAGCACCGCCCAGGCCAGGCTGGCCACCGCGGCGACCGCGATGACGGGGATGCGCGCGCGCACCGGGACCCGTCGCACCGATAACGCGAGCAGCGGCAGCGCGAGGTAGAACGCCACCTCGACCGAAAGGCTCCACATCTGTGTCAGGCCCGCGGTGAGCGTGAGCGGCACGTAGATCTGGGTCAGGGTGAGGTTGGCCAGCCACACCGTCAGGTCGGCCTTCGCCTCGGGCAGCAGTGACAGGATCACCACGACCGCGACCAGATAGCCGGGCATGATGCGGACGATGCGCGAGCGCAGATAGTGACCCGTCGGAGGGACCGGCCGCAGCCCGCGTGCCGCGGCGGCATGCCCGCGCCACAGCAGGAAACCCGAGAGCGCGAAGAACACCGCTACCGCCAGGTCGAACCGGCCCAGCAGCCGCCCGGTGATCCCGCCGGTGTGGCCGGTTTGGAAGGCGACGTGGGTGACGACGACACCGATCGCGGCGCAGGCTCGCATGCCTTCCACGGCGGGCAGGAAGTTCCTGGTGCCGCCGATCTGGTCCTGAGCCACGCCGACCAGTGTGCCGGGAGGAGTGAAAGCCCCTGAACAGGGGTGTCCCGCCGGGGACCCGTGCCAAGGCAACTAAGTATCCGCCTTAGCTTGTGCTGTTAGGGTCAGACGGGTTCTTGCGGGCGTACCGCGGGTGAAGTCGCGGACGTGAGGAGCGAGATATGGGAGGCACGGTTTGAACCGCGCAGTGGCGCTCCGTATTGCGGCTTGTGGCGTCTTGGGGCTGGGTGCCGCCCTGTTGGTCGCCGCGCTGTTGCTGACCACCTACACCCAGAGCAAGATCTCCAAGATTCCGCTCGACCTCGACACCACGCTGATCAGCGACGGCACGGCGACGGCGTTCGATCCGGCGTCGCTCAACTCGGAAAGGTTCGTCGTGGACCGCGACGTGCCGGTGGCGATGCAGGAGCAGATCTCGGTGGAGTCGCCGTCGAACGCCGACGTGGTGACGCTGCAGGTCGGCAGCTCGCTGCGCCGGACCGACAAGCAGCAGGAGTCGGGCCTGTTGTTGGCGCTGGTCGACACCGTGACCGTCAACCGCAGCACCGCCGAAGCGGTGTCCAGCGAGAGCAATCCCGGCGGTGCGGTGCAGAAGCCGCGCGCCATCGACGACGACAGGCCGCCGACCAACATCGCCCTGCCGCACGAGGGCCTGGCCTACCGCTTCCCCTTCGACACGGAGAAGAAGACGTATCCCGTTTTCGACCCGATCGCGCAGAAGGCGTTCGACGCCAACTACGAAGGCGAAGAGGACGTCAACGGGATGACGACCTACCGGTTCACTCAGAACGTCGGCTATGACGCCGACGGCAAGCTGGTCGAGCCGGTGAAGTACGCATCGCTCTACGACGACGATGCCGACAGCGCAGTCACTGCGCGCGCAGCGATGTGGGGGGTGCCCGGCGAGCCGGACGCGCCGATCACGATGTCGCGCTTCTATGCCGCTCAGCGCACGTTCTGGGTCGACCCGGTGTCGGGCACCGTCGTCAAAGAGGACGAGCACGGCTATCACTACTACGCGCGCGAGCCGCTCAAGCCCGAGGTGACGTTCGTCGACTACAAGGTCACGTTCAACGAGGAGACCGTCGAGTCGCAGATCGCCGCCGCCAGTGACGAGCGCGACCGGGTCGCGGTGTGGGGGCGCATCCTGCCGATCACGTTCACCGCGATGGGACTGGTGCTGCTCGTCGGCGGCGCCGTGCTCGGCTCGTTCAGCCTGCGCGCGGAGTCCGCGCTGATCGACCCGGGCCTCGACGAGGCCGACCACGGGTTCTTCGACACCCAGGGGATCAAGGTTCCGGGGGCGGAAGCCAAGACCGAGAAGATACCGACATCCAGACCGACCGACGTGCCTCCGGACAGACCGGTCTGATCACGCGCCTGCCGCTTCGGGCGTTCCCTCCGCTCTATGCGCTGGTGCTCGCCCTTGCGATCACCGCCCCGCTGATCGCACCCGGATATCTGCTGCTGCGTGACGCGGTCTCGACTCCGCGCTCCTATCTGTCCGACGCGGCGCTCGGGCTGTCGGAGGCCGCACCGCGGGCGCTACCTCAGGACTTCCTAGTGGCCGTGGTGTCATCGGTTCTCGACGGCGGAGTGGTGGTCAAGTCGCTGCTGATCATCGGGCTGTGGCTGGCGGGCTGGGGTGCGGCCCGCCTGGCCGCCGCGGTGGTACCCGAGTCGGGGATGGCCGGCGAGTGCGTGGCGGCGACGGTCGCGGTGTGGAATCCCTATGTCGCCGAACGCCTGTTGCAGGGTCACTGGAGTCTGATCGTCGGTTACGGGTGTCTGCCGTGGGTGGCCGTCGCCATGCTGAGGCTGCGCGGTTCGCAGTCGTGGGGTTCGGTGTGGGCGCTGGTCTTCTGGATCGCGCTGGCCGGGTTGACGCCGACCGGTCTGATGCTGGCGGCGAGCGTCGGGTTGGTGTGCGTCTTCGCACCCGGCGATGGTTTCTCGCGGTGGCGGTGCGCAGGCTTGGCTTTGGGCCTGGCGGTGATCGCGGCGCTGCCCTGGTTGGTCGCGGCGACGACGGCCCACACGCTGGAACCGTCGCAGGCCGAAGGTGTCGGCGCTTTTGCCGCGCGGGCCGAGCCGGGGCTGGGAACTCTTGCGAGCCTGGCCGGGCTCGGCGGCATCTGGAACGGTGAGGCGGTACCCGCTTCTCGCACAACGTTATTCGCTCTCGCCGCCACTGCGGTGTTGCTCGCAGTGGTCGCGTTGGGCATGCCGGTGGTGCTGCGGCGGCCCGCGGCCGTGCCACTGCTCGGGCTGGCCGCGGTCGCGGTGGTGGTGCCCGCGCTGATGGCGACAGGACCCGGGCTCGCCGTCGTCGAGGCGTTGGTGCGGGCGCTACCCGGTCTCGGAGTGGTGCGCGACGCACAGAAGTGGGTGGCGTTGGCGATGCCCGGTTATGCGGTCGCCGCGGCGGCGGCGGTCGTGACGGCGCGACGGTGGCTGCCCGCGGCGGCGACCGCGGCGGTGTGCTGCGCGGCGCTGATCGCGACATTGCCCGACTTGGCGTGGGGAGTCGGCGGCAAGGTCGCGGCGGTGCAGTACCCGCCGGGATGGGGGACGGTGGCGTCGATGATCAACGCCGACCCGCAGCCGGTGGCCGTGCTGCCCGTCGACAGCATGCGCCGTTTCGATTGGGCCGGCGAGGCACCGGTGCTGGACCCGTTGCCGCGCTGGGTGCGGGCCGACGTGCTGAGCACCGGGGATCTCGAGATCGGTGACCGGACGGTTCCCGGTGAAGGGCAGCGAGCGCGCGAGGTGCAGGAGATGTTGTTGGGGGACGTCACGCGCGAGAAGTTGGCCGACGCCGGAGTGGGGTGGGTTGTCGTCGAATCCGGTGGTGCGACAACCGCCTTACCCCTACCCGTCGCCTACGCCGATGAGGACATCGCGCTGTATCGGGTGGGCGGTACGTCGCCGGGGGCCGACGGTCGGGGTGTCGTGCTGGCCGCGCACCTGGTGTGGCTGGCGATGCTTTTGGCGGGCGGGGGCGCCGCGGTCGTCGCGTCGATCAGGCGGCGACAACAGCGGTGAAAGTCGTAGCGTGTCTCCATGACAACCACCGAGACGGTTCAACCCGCATCGATGCCGCTCGCTCGCAAAGTGTTGTGCGTCGTGTACGCGCTGATCGCGCTCCTTGCGCTTGTTGCGACGTGGAGCCAAACCATCACCTACACAGGCGACCTCGCCGACTTCTTCGGCAGATTCTGGCAAGACACCAGAGTGAATGCCGCCTCGCGCAACATCTCCGCCGACGCGCTGATGGTGAGCTTGTCCGTCGTCATCCTGATGGTTGTCGAAGCCAGGAAGCATGGGGTGAGGTTCGTCTGGCTCTACATTGTCGGCGGAGCCTTGGTCGCCATCAGTGTGACGTTTCCGCTCTTCCTTCTCGCTCGCGAGATTCGCATCGGCGCGGCAGAGCCGCCGCGCCTTCGCCTTTTCGACGTGATCCTGCTAGCTGTGACCGCTGTTGGAGCTCTCGCCCTGACTACCTGGATCGACATGGGTTGATAGAGAAACCGATCACTGCGAGCCTTCTTTGAAATCCGCATTGCGGCCACCTAGGACGAGGCTCGTGGAGCGCTGCGTCCTTTCTCTAACAAGAGAAGTGGAAAAGTGTCACGATAAACCGATGGGCTCGACAGCATCCCGTGGCGGCTGGGCCGGCCAGCACGCGAACAAAAGGCTGGCTCACCTAGTTCTGCAGACAGACCAGTTGCCCGTGCTCAGGGACTGGTATCTGAGCGTCCTCGACGCTCACGTCGTATTCGAGAACGACATGCTGACATTCATGACCTTCGACGAGGAGCATCACCGCCTGGCCCTGGTGCAGTTGCCCGATGCGGCTCCCCGCACCTCGACGACCGTCGGGCTCGCACATTCGGCTTACACATTCGCAACACTGGACGGTCTCCTAACGAAATTTGAAGCCCTGAAGAAAGCAGGCATCCAGCCACACGTTCCGGTGCAGCACGGCCTTACGACTTCCCTTTACTACCGCGATCCCGACGGCAACATGGTGGAGCTACAGATCGACAACATGGCTCCCGACGACGCCACGGCGTATATGCACGGAGACGACTACAGCCGCGACCCCATCGGCCCCTCATTCGATCCCGACGCGATGCTCGCCGCGCTTAGGGCTGGCACCCCCGAACCAGAGCTGATCACCAGAACATGGGCGATGACCTGTCCACAACTCAACGTTTTCGAGTTGCTCCTGACCTGACGGTGCTCAGTGCCTCCATAACAGCTGCATTGCAGCCAGACTGAAGGCATGGTCGCCATCACCATCCGGGACGTCCCCGAAAAATGTGCGCGATGAGCTGGCCGCTCGGGCGGCTCGGTCCGGAAGGCACTCCAGGAGTACCTGCGCGGAATGCTCGTCGACACGGTAGCGAAACCGACGGTAGCGGACGTTCTCGCCCGCGCACGAGCGCGCGTCGCAGCAACCGGAAGCCGGCTCGACGCGGCGACCATCCTCGCCGGCAAGGATGCCGACAAGCGGTGAGCTTTCGCCCCGGCGCCTACACGACGCCGCTGATGTACTGCCCGCGATGCACCGACTCCAGCACGGTGCGCATCGCTTCGGCGCTTTGCCGCCACGAGAACTCGGTGCTGCGGATCTGCGCCTTGGCTCCTAGCTGTTCGCGCAACACCTGATCGGTCAGCAATCGCTCCATGCCATCGACCAGCTCGTCGTGCTCGTCGACGAGCAGCCCTGTCACGCCGTCGACGATGGAATCCGTCAACCCACCGGACGACCGGTAGCCGATCGTGGGCACGGAATGCTGACCTGCCTCGATGACCGCAAGCGCCCAGCCCTCTTTGCGCGACGGCAATACATGCACCCAGGACTGTTGCAGCACATGGTGTTTCGTCTCGTCATCGACATGACCATGGAAGGTCACCGCATCGGAAATGCCCAGCAGCGCGGCGTGCTCGACCAGTCGTGGTTCCCACCAACCGCCGCCGACGATGTCGAGCGTCAGCTCTGGAATTCGCTGGCGCAGCGCCGCGACGGCCTCGAGCGCATCTTCAATCTGCTTGTGCGGCACCAACCTTGACAGCACAACGACTCGCGGAGTGGCGGAGCGAGCCGGCTCGAGCACATGCGCCGGCGCCTCGTCGAGCCCGTTGCGCACCACAGCGATCTGGCCGGGTCGCACTCCCAGCGCCCCCAGGTCCCGCGCCGACGGCAGCGACACGGTGACGTACTGGTTGTGCCGGTGCGCCCGCGGCGAGAGCTTGGATTCGACGAACCAGCCGACCCTGCCCATCACCGGACCGGCCACCGGCCACTGCTCGCGATGGCAATGGTGCACGAGCAGAGCGACGCGACGCCCGTAGGCCAGACGCGCCATGAACGGGATGCCGTTCTGCGTGTCGATCACCACGTCGGGCTTCGCGCGCCGCAGCGGCCCGAGCCCGAAACGGGCCAGCACCATGGCCAAGCCTGCCCAGATGTAGACCGTGTGACGGCGGCCGCCCCTGCTGATGCGCACACCATCGACCACGTCGCGACGCCGCGCCCCCGGGTAGCGCGCCGTGCGCAGCGCGACCTCGAAACCGTCCTCGACCAGCTGCGCGCCGATGCGCTGCAGATAGGCCTCGCTGCCACCGCCCTGCGGGTGACCGGTATCGCGCCAGCACAACAACAGCACTGAGCGGAGCGGACGGTCAGACATTCCGACCAGACTAGTCGCGTCGCTGCGTAGGGTTCGGTCTCATGCCAGTGACGGACGAGTTCGCCGCAGCGGCGACGCTGTCCAGGTCGCTTCGCCTGCTGGCCGAGTTCCGCTTCGAGCAGAGCGACCCGGCCCGCTTCTACGGCGCACTCGCCGACGACACCGCTGCGATGGTCGCCGATCTCTGGCGCGACGCCGACGGCTCGTCGCCGGGCGGGCGCACCGTGCTCGACGTCGGGGGCGGCCCCGGCTACTTCTCAGAGGCCTTCTCCGCCAGAGGGTTTCAGTACATCGGTGTGGAACCCGATCCCTCGGAGATGCACGCGGGTCCCGCGGCGTCGGCCGAAGCCACCTATGTGCGGGCGTCCGGGATGGCGTTGCCGTTCGCCGACGCCAGCGTCGACGTCTGCCTCTCGTCCAACGTCGCAGAGCATGTACCGCGGCCGTGGCAGATGGGCCGGGAGATGCTGCGGGTGACCCGGCCCGGCGGGCTGGTGGTGCTCTCGTACACGGTGTGGCTGGGACCGTTCGGTGGGCACGAGACCGGGCTGTGGCACTACCTCGGCGGCGCTCGGGCGGCGCGCAGGTACACCCGCAGAAACGGTCATCCGCCGAAGAACAACTACGGCTCGTCGTTGTTCGCGGTCTCGGCGGCCGACGGCCTCGCATGGGCGGCCGGCACCGGCGCACTGCTCGCCGCATTTCCCCGCTACCACCCGCGATGGGCCTGGTGGCTGACGAAGGTGCCGGTGCTGCGGGAGTTCTTGGTGAGCAATCTGGTGCTCGTTCTACGGGCACCGTGATCGGCCGACTGCAACAGGTTCTCGTTTTGCGTCCGGATGGGTAGTGTGACGGCCATGACACAGAGCACCGCGTTCAGGACCGAATGGGACAAGCTGTTCATCGGCGGTAAGTGGGTCGAGCCCGCCACGTCGGACGTGATCGAGGTGCACTCCCCCGCGACTGGCGAGCTCGTCGGCAAGGTGCCGCTCGCGTCGGCCGCCGACGTCGACGCCGCCTGCGCCGCCGCCCGTAAGGCGTTCGACGAAGGACCGTGGCCGCACAAGTCCCCGCAGGAGCGCGCCGCCGTGCTCGCCGCCGCGGTCAAGCTGATGGAAGAGCGCGGCGAGGAGCTGAAGTTCCTGCTGGCCGCCGAGACGGGCCAGCCGCAGACGATCGTCGACATGATGCAGTACGGCGCCGCGCTGTCGTCGTTCCAGTACTTCGCCGGTGCCGCGGACAAGTTCGCGTGGAAGGAAATCCGCGACGGCATCTACGGCCAGACCCTGGTGCTGCGTGAGCCGATCGGTGTGGTCGGCGCCGTCACCGCCTGGAACGTGCCGTTCTTCCTGGCCGCCAACAAACTCGGCCCCGCGCTGCTGGCCGGCTGCACCGTCGTGCTCAAGCCCGCCGCCGAGACGCCGCTCTCGGTGTTCGCGATGGCCGAGATGTTCGCCGAGGCCGGCCTGCCCGAAGGCGTGCTCTCGATCGTGCCCGGCGGCCCGGAGACCGGTCGCGCGCTGACCGCGAATCCGCTGATCGACAAGTACACGTTCACCGGCAGCTCGGCGGTCGGCAAGGAGATCGCCAAGATCGCCGCCGAGAAGCTCAAGCCGTGCACGCTGGAACTCGGCGGCAAGTCCGCGGCGATCATCCTCGAAGACGCCGATCTCGACTCGACGTTGCCGATGCTCGGGTTCTCCGGCGTGATGAACAGCGGACAGGCGTGCGTCGCGCAGACTCGAATCCTCGCGCCGCGCTCCCGCTACGACGAGGTCGTCGAGAAGATCGCCAACTTCATCTCGGCCATGCCGGTCGGCCTGCCCGACGACCCGAATGCCGCGATCGGTCCGTTGATCTCGGAGAAGCAGCGCGACCGTGTGGAGGGCTACATCAAGAAGGGCGTCGAGGAAGGCGCCCGACTGGTCACCGGCGGGGGTCGTCCCGAGGGGCTCGACAGCGGCTGGTTCGTGCAGCCGACCGTCTTCGCCGACGTCGACAACTCGATGACGATCGCCCAGGAGGAGATCTTCGGTCCGGTGCTGGCGGTGATCCCCTACGAGACCGAAGAGGACGCGATCCGCATCGCCAACGACTCGGTGTACGGGCTGGCGGGCAGCGTCTGGACGACCGACAACGCCAAGGCGCTCGAGGTCGCATCCAAGATCCGCACTGGGACGTACGCGGTGAACATGTACGCGTTCGATCCCGGTGCGCCGTTCGGCGGCTACAAGAACTCCGGAATCGGTCGCGAGAACGGTCCCGAAGGTATCGAGGCGTACGTCGAGCACAAGAGCGTGCTGCTGCCGTTCGGCTACACCCCGGAGGACTGAACCCGAAAGTCAGAAGGCGGCTTCGGGGACTTCCATCACCTCGAGGCCGACGCTCTCGACGATCCCGCGCTGAGCGGTCAACCGCGGCAGCATGTTCTTGGCGAAGAAGTCCGCGGCGGCGACCTTGCCGGTGTAGAACGCGCGGTCGCTCTCCGGTGCGTCGCCGTCGAGCGCGGCCAGCGCGGTCTCGGCTTGGTGCACCAACAGCCAGCCGATGAACAGGTCGCCGACCGCGAGCAGGAACGGCACCGACTCCAGGCCGATGCGGTACAACTCGCGCGGATTCTCCTGCGCGGCAAGCAGGTACCCGGTCAGCGTGGCCACCATGGCCTGCACGTCCTGCAACGCGGTGGCCAGCAGCGCTCGGCTGTCGGCGAGCTCTGGACGCGGGGTGTCGCTGGCGAGGAACTGCTGGATCTGGCCGGCGACGTGCGTCAGCGCCGCGCCCTGGTCGCGGGCGATCTTGCGGAAGAAGAAGTCCTGCGCCTGGATCGCGGTGGTGCCCTCGTAGAGGGAGTCGATCTTGGCGTCGCGGATGTACTGCTCGATCGGGTAGTCCTGCAGGAAACCCGAACCGCCCAGCGTCTGCAGTGATTCCGTCAGACACTGGTATGCCCGCTCTGAACCGACGCCTTTGACGATCGGCAGCAGCAGGTCGTTGACCCGGCCGGCCATCTCGGCGTCGGCGCCCGAAACCAGCTGCGCGACGACCGCGTCCTGGTGGGCCGCGGTGTACAGGTAGAGCGCCCGCAACCCTTCGGCATAGGACTTCTGCGTAAGCAGCGCCCGGCGCACATCGGGGTGGTGCAGGATCGTCACCCGCGGCGCGTTCTTGTCGGTCATCTGGGTCATGTCAGCGCCCTGCACGCGCGTCTTGGCGTAGTCCAGCGCGTTGAGATAGCCGGTCGACAGCGTGGCAATCGCCTTGGTGCCCACCATCATTCGGGCATACTCGATGACCTTGAACATCTGGGCGATGCCGTTGTGGGTGTCGTTGACCAGCCATCCGACCGCCGGCACCCCGTGCTGACCGAACGTCAGCTCGCACGTCGCCGACACCTTCAACCCCATCTTGTGCTCGAGGCCGGTGACGAAAACTCCGTTGCGTTCACCGGGTTCGCCTGTCTCGGGGTCGAAGTGGTACTTCGGCACGATGAACAGGCTCAGCCCCTTGGTGCCCGGTCCGGCGCCTTCGGGCCGGGCGAGCACCAGGTGCATGATGTTCTCGAACAGGTCGTCGGTGTCGCCGTTGGTGATGAACCGCTTGACCCCGTCGAGATGCCATGTCCCGTCGGGCTGCTGGACGGCTTTGGTGCGCCCGGCACCGACGTCGGATCCCGCGTCGGGTTCGGTGAGCACCATCGTCGCGGCCCAGTTGCGCTCCATCATCAGCGCGGCCCAACGGCGCTGCTCTTCGTTGCCGATGCTGTTGATGATGTCGGCCATCGTCGATCCGGCGTGGTAGATGAACGCCGCCGGCTGTGCACCCAGCACGAATTCGTTGATCGCCCACTCCACCATCGCGGGGGCAGGCACTCCGCCGATGTCCTCGGCGATCCCG
Source organism: Mycobacterium sp. E740 (assembly GCF_001672895.1). Taxonomy (GTDB): domain Bacteria; phylum Actinomycetota; class Actinomycetes; order Mycobacteriales; family Mycobacteriaceae; genus Mycobacterium. The sequence continues at coordinate 20,187 of NZ_LZKP01000153.1, read as the reverse complement.
ACACGGAACCACTCGCCCTGGTGGTAGGCCCGGAACGCCTTCTTGAACGGCTCCGGCAGGGTCACCGCGTGGGTGGCCGGGTCGAACGTCGGCGGGTGTCGGTCGGATTCGGCGAACGACTCCGCCACCGGCCCCTCGGCTTGGCGGGCCGCCTCGTCGAGCATCTGGCGCACCGACTCGCCGTCGAGCTCGCCGAACGCACCCGTCGCCAGCGCCTTGTCGAGGTTCAGCATCTCGAAGAGGTTGAATTCCAGATCGCGGACGTTGCTTCTGTAATGGCTCATGCTGAGCGCCCTCCTGGTCGGCGTCGAGCCCGAGCGTAGCCGTCGGGCGAGGCCGCGACCTGCACTTCACGCCGAGAGACCGACCGGCTTCCGAATTATTGTCATGAACATAATCTGGTGCGCGGGCCGACGCCATTGTCCTCATCGACCTCGGCTTATCGAGCCTTGGCTGTGATGTGGAATACAAATGTTGTTCGTGTGTGTTGCCGGTTCTATGCTGATCGTCATAAGCAGGGAGGTGTCCGATGTGGGACATTGAGCTCAACTTCGCGGGACACCGCTTCACGCACAGCGCCCATGACCGTCGCCGGCCCGTCCTCCGGCTCAACCCACGTGCCTTTGCTTGGCGGTCGGCGCTGACGCGCCGCGCCCGAGCGGCCTGACCGCTTTCGGAGGTTGCCCTGTCTTCAGCGGCCAAGACCCCCAACAGACGAGGTTCGACGCGCACCAAGATGCTCGTCAGCGCGGCGGAAGTGATGCGCGAACGCGGTGCCGCGGGCGTCACCATCGACGAGGTGCTGGCGCGCAGCGGCGCACCGCGCGGGTCGGTCTACTACCACTTCCCCGCGGGACGCAACCAGATCCTGACCGAGGCGCTGCAATACGCGGGCGAGAAGATCACCGAGGTCATCGACGACGCGGCCGCCAGGGGCGGCATGTACCTGGTCCGCGAATTCGTGGCCTTCTGGGAAGAGCTGCTCGTCGAAAGCGATTTCACCGCGGGCTGTCCGGTCGTGGCGGCCGCGATCGGGTCGGCCGAGGATGAACCCCGGTTGACGACTGTGGCCGGCAGCATTTTCGGCCACTGGCGCGATGCGCTGACCCGCGCGTTCGTCTCCGACGGCTTCGACGAATCCGACGCGGCCTCCCTGGCGATCACGTGCATCGCCGCGCTGGAGGGCGCGGTCGTGCTGTGCCGTTCCACCCGCACCGTCGATCCGCTGCGCGAGGTGGCTCAGCAGGTCGAGTTCCTGGTCAGGTCAAGGGATTTCATCAACCGGTACGGGGTTCCGGACCGGAAGTAGCAGCTGCCCGCCAGCGCGCGCAGACGAACTCCCGGTTGACCGCCGCGTCGACCAGCGACCATTCCGAACGGACCGGCAAGACCGGCGAGCCTGCGCCGAGTGAACAGGGGGCGTAACTGACGATCATCTCGTCGATCAGTCCCGCCGACACGAACTGGCCGGCGACATCACCTCCGCCGACCACCCAGACGTCCTTTCCCGCTGCGGCTGAAACCATCTGTGGGTGTAGCTCGGCGGCGTCGCCGGCGAAGGGCTGCACCGGATGTCGCTGTACGACAATGTGCGGCCGGCGCGTCATGACCCACGAGGGCTGCTCGTACATCCACTCGCCCGGATGGTTTCGCGCGATCCATTCGTAGGTCGCCGAACCCATCACGACGGCGCCGATCGTCGCGATGAACTCGTTGTAGTTGAACGGTCCGCCCTGATCGATGTCGCGGGAGATCAGCCAGTCCAAGCTGCCGCTGTCATCGACGATGTAGCCGTCCAAGCTGGATGCGGTGTAGTAGACAGTGGCCAAACCTGTTGTCCCTCAACGTTCTCGCGTCACGCGCCTCAGGGCTTGCCGCGTGCCGGTGTCTGGTAGGCGACGCCGTGGCGCAACGGTGTGGTGCCCTGCGCGGCCGTCGACTCCTGAACGGGTGAACCGCCCGAGGCTCCGCTCACCTCCGGCGTCTTGCTCGGGTCACCGGGTGACGGCTCGGCACCATGCGTGAGCTCTCGGAGTCGCGCGTTGAGCACCTCGAGGACCGGGATGCGGTTGCCGTGCTCGGTCTCGTGCTCGAACACCGCCCGCAACTGCGGTTCGTCGAGCGCGCGAATCCGGTGCCGCAACTCGGTGATGGGCAACTGGTCGTAATCGGCTATCGGCAAGTCATGCGCCATGCGCTGTCTCTTTTCGCGAGGGGTCACAGATGAGGCAAGCCGTCGACCGGCGTCGGCAGATTCTCGGTCTCCCGACCGCGATACCGCATCACCGCGGCCGCGACCGCTCCCGTCGACGCCAGCACGACGGTGGGCCAGAACAGCGCCTGCGCCACCACCAATCGTCGCTGCGCCTTAAAGATTCGCTTCTGCGCGTGCCTCAACCGGGTCAACGTTTCCACGCCTAACGGTTGCCCAGGACGCGGTTATCGAAACCCCGTCAGGTGCCGGTCCACTTCGGCGCCCGCTTCTCGGCGAACGCGATCGCGCCTTCCTTGGCATCGTTCGACATGAAGACGGGCCCGAAGATCTCGACCTGCTTCTTCCACATCTCCTGCGAGTTCCAGTCGCGCGATTCGACGATGATTCGCTTGGTCGCGGCCACCGCGAGCGGACCGTTCGCCGTGATCTTCTCAGCGAACGCGATCGCCGCCTCCAGCGCCTGACCGGGTTCGGCGAGCACGTTGACCAGCCCGAGGTCGTGGGCGCGCTGAGCGGACAGGCTCTCGCCGGTCAGCGCGAGCTCCATCGCAAGGCCGTACGGGATCCGCTGCGGCAACCGCAACAGGCCGCCGCCACCGGCCACCAGGCCGCGCTTGACCTCGGGGATACCGAACGCGGACTCCTTCGACGCCACGATCAGATCAGTGGCCAGTGCCAACTCGCAGCCGCCGGCCAGGCAGTAGCCCTCGACGGCCGCGATCAACGGCTTGGCGGGCGGACGCTCGGTGAAGCCCATTCCGCGACCCTTGATCGCGACGTTCTCGCCGCGCGCGAACGCCTTGAGGTCCATGCCCGCGCTGAACGAGCCGCCGGCGCCGGTCAGGATGCCCACGGACAGGCCGGCGTCGTCGTCGAGCCGATCCATGGCCTCGGCGAGACCGTGGCTGACGTCGGCGTTCACCGCGTTCTTGGCCTGCGGCCGGTTGATGGTGATGATGAGAATGCGGTCGCGCTGCTCGACCAGGACGACTGGTTCGGTGTTGTCACTCACGCGGGTGATCGTAACGGTCGGCTGCCAGGTCGGAAACCAGCGTTCGTTCGTCTTCATTTGTGAATATGACGACGATTTCCGGCCGGGTTCGTCGCCAGATGCACAACCGGGCCGGGTGTCAGTCCTTCTTTCCCTTCCCGTTGCCATTGCCTTTACCAGGGCCGCCCTTCTTGGGATTGTCGGGTGCCTCGACCACCGGAACCGCCGTCGACACCGGCGGCGCCGGCGAGACTGACGGGGGAGGCGGCGGGGGCGGCGGCACGGAGGTGCTGGTGCTGATCGGCTCGGGCGCCGTAGTGGTCGACGACGGGTCGAGCGCCAGCGCGAGTATCGCGACGACCAGCCCGACGAACGCCGCAGCGGCCAGCAACAGCTTGCGTTCCCGGGACATCGGGCGGCGTTGCCGCGGGGCGGGTGCAACGTCATGGTGCGCGGAGTAGTGCGCGGACGGAGGCACCGGCGGTGCCATCACCTTCGTCGCCGGCCGTGGCGGCGGCGTGACGGCCGGCGCGCCGGCCAATGCCGCACCCATCTGCGCTGCGCTGCCGAAGCGCTGATTCGGGTCGCGAGCCATCGCGCGGTCGATCACCGCTGCCAGTACCGGGTCGATGTCCGGGCGCACGACGCCGATCGGCGGCGGCGGGACGTCGAGGATCGCGCGCAGCAGCGCCGCCGGGTTCTCCTGGGGGAACGGCCGCCGCCCGGTCAGCGCCTCGTAGCCCATCACGCCCACCGCGTAGAGGTCGTCGGCAGTCGACGCCGGCGCGCCGGCGACCCGCTCGGGGCTCATGTAGGCCATGGTGCCGACGATCTGACCGGTCGCCGTGAGCGCTGCGCCCGCGGTCTTGGCGATCCCGAAGTCGGCCACCTTCATCGCGCCGCTGGCCGGGGCGATCAGCACGTTGCCGGGTTTGATGTCGCGGTGCACGATGCCCGCCGCATGCGCGCACGCGAGCGCGCCGAGAACGTCGTTAAGCATCGCGCGGACCCGTGCCGGCGGCATCGGCCCCATCGCGATGTCGTCGTGCAGCGTCCGCCCGGGAAGGCGCTCCATCACGATGAACGGCGCGCCGTCGTGCTCGCCGCAGTCGTGCACCGACACGATGTTGGGGTGGTTGAGCGCCGCGGCGGCGCGGGCCTCGTCCTCGAACCGGCGCCGCATGTCGGCGTCGGCGGTGAACGCCTCGTAGAGCACCTTGACCGCCACGGGACGGTCCAAGCGCGTGTCCCATCCGTCGTGGACCTCGGCCATGCCGCCGCGACCGAGCAGACCTCGCAGTTCGTAGCGGTCCGCAAGGAGATCGCGGCCGTCCATGCCGATAAGGTAGCCGTACCCGTCCGCAGGCAAACTTGCACCATTTGTCCAGCACAGCGGCAGTCGGCTAAACTAGAACACGTTTCAGTTTTCAACCGGAGGAGATCCGATGGCCACTGCCGACACCGAACCGTCGCAGCTCGCCAAGTGGGATCCCGGGCTGACCGAGCGCTTCTTCGCCGTCACCAGGCCTTTCCTCAAACGCTACTTCCGTTCCGAGGTGCGCGGCCTGGAGCACCTGCCGGCCGGCGGAGCACTGGTGGTATCCAACCATTCCGGCGGCATGCTGCCGATGGACGTGCCGATCCTCGCCGCGGACTTCTACGAACACCATGGGTATGACCGTCCGCTGTACACGCTCAGCCACGACATGCTGATGGTGGGCCCGACGGGCGAGTTCTTCCGCAAGATCGGCTACATCAGCGCCAACCACCGCAACGCCGACGAGGCGCTGCGGTCCGGCGGCCTGGTCGTGGTGTTTCCGGGTGGCGACTACGACGTGTACCGGCCGACGTTCTCGGAGAACGTGATCGACTTCGGCGGGCGCACCGGTTATGTGAAAGCCGCGCTGAACGCCGGCGTCCCGATCGTGCCCACCGTGGGAATCGGCGGCCAGGAGACCCAGATCTTCCTGTCGCGGGGGACGTGGCTGGCCAAGCGCCTGGGCCCGATCGCCCGCATGGCCCGCGCGAAGATCGTGCCGATCTCCTTCGGCTTCCCGTTCGGCCTGTCGCTGGTTGTTCCGCCCAACATTCCGCTGCCGTCGAAGATCGTCATGCAGGTGCTCGAGCCGATCGACATCGTGGCGCAGTTCGGCGAAGACCCCGACGTCGACGAGGTCGACGCGCACGTGCGCCATGTCATGCAGCGCGCGCTCGACGAGCTGGCCACCGAGCGTCGGCTCCCGGTGCTGGGCTAGCGGTGTTTCGGACGTCGCTGCTGCGGCTATGCCGGAGCGCGATGAAGATCAGACGCCCCTACCCGCTGATTCGCGCGACCGCAGAACTCGTCAACGCCGCCAACGGCGTGCAGCCGCTCGGCCGCGAGGGTTACATCACGCTGCCGGTGTTCGCCTTCGGATGGGCCACGACCGAGATGTCGCCGGTGTACATGGCGGTGTCGATGCTCGACGCCGTGCGCCGTGGGGTGCGCGGGGACTTCCGCGGCACGCGTGGCCGAACAGCGTTGCTGCTGACGGCAATAGCGTGGGGACTGCTGTGGCTGATCCACCGGCGCAATGTCGCCTCGCAGCCATACTTCGAAGAGCCGCTGCGCGAGGCGCTCGGCGAGGACTACGAGGGCATCGCGAACCAGTCGCAGCCAGCCCGGCGGCGACGCACGAAGGTCGGCCTCTGGCCCCACGAGTTGATCCGTCGGCGGTATGTCGGCAAGACCAGCACCGTGCAGTACGGGCCGCACCGCTGGGTGAACCGTGCCGACATCTGGCGTCGCGCCGACCTGCCCCGCGACGGCAAGGCCCCGGTGCTGCTGCAAGTGCCCGGTGGCGCGTGGGCCATCGGCATGCGCCGGCCCCAGGCTTACCCGCTGCTGGCCCACATGGCCGACCGCGGATGGGTCTGTGTCTCGATCGACTATCGGGTCAGCCCGCGGCATGCCTGGCCCGCGCACATCGTCGACGTGAAACGTGCGCTGGCCTGGATCAAGGAAAACATCGCCGACTACGGCGGTGACCCGGACTTCGTCGCGATCTCCGGTGGGTCGGCGGGTGGGCATCTGTCGTCGTTGGCCGCGCTGACACCGAACGACCCGCAGTGGCAACCGGGTTTCGAAGACGCCGACACCTCGGTGGTCGCGGCGGTGCCGATCTACGGCCGCTACGACTGGGTGTCCGCGACCGGATCGGGCCGCAAGGAGTTCATCGGGTTCCTGCAGAAGTTCGTGGTGAAGAAGCGGATCGCCGAGCACAGGCAGACCTTCGTCGACGCGTCGTCGATCATGCGGTTACGCCCTGACGCGCCACCGTTTTTCGTGCTCCACGGTCAGGACGACTCGATCATCCCGGTGCAGGAGGGACGCGACTTCGCCGAGGCGCTGCGCAAGGTGTCGAAGTCGACGGTCGCCTACGCCGAGATCCCGCATGCCCAGCACGCCTTCGACTTCTACTACGGATCACCGCGGGCGCACTACACCGCGCAGGCGGTCGAGAAGTTCCTGTCGTGGGTGCACGTGAAGCAGCAGAAGCCGGCCGTCACTGGGCCATAGCGGTCTCGATCACCGTCAGCTCAGTGGAAAGCCCTGCGGCGCGGCGGATTTCGACGAACGCATCGATCATCGCGTCGGTCAGTTCGTGTGGGTCTTCCAGTGTGGCGCCGTCGGACAGCACCGAGATGTTGAGCTGGTCGACGTAGCTCCACACCGTGATGTTCAACCCGCTGCCCGTGGTGAGCGGCCCGACGGAGTAGATCTCCGTCACCAGTGCGCCGCCGACCCGGCCAGGCTGACGCGGGCCGGGCACGTTGGAGATCGGCAGGTTCAAAATCTTGTTCTGGCCGTCCTTTTCGGCGAGCCGGTGGAACAACCGCTCTGCCGGCGCCGGAGGGAAATACGAGGACCACCGGCTCACGAGTTCCGGCCCCATCAGGTGGTGGGTGTCCTTGGCGTCGGTCGCGGCCTCGTGGACGGCGCGCACCCGCTCCAGGGGGTCGTCGAGCTGGATGGGCACGACCATCATGACGCCGGTGAAGTAGTTGCCCGAGATACGGTCCGGCGAGAAGTCGAAACTCACTGGGACGGAAGCCAACAGCGGGTGATCGGCATGCCCGTCGTACTTCAGCGACAGCTCCCGCAGCGCGCCGGCGGAGATCGCGAGCACCATGTCGTTGATCGTGACGCCCAGGTGTTTCGCGGTCTCCTTGACGTCGGCGAGCGCCAACGTGGCAGTAGCGAACTTGCGCTGCGCGTCCACGCGGTGGTTCATGAACGACGGCGGCGGCGTGAACGGCCTGGTGAGTTCGGACGAGAACTTCTTGGAGCTCTTGCGCACCCGCTGGACGCCCTGCGCCGTGTAGCGCATGACCCCCGGCAACCGCCCGATCTGGCGCATGTGGTCGGCGAACGCCGTCCGCACCAACTCCGCCCGGCCCGGCGCGGGGTCGGTGGCATACGAGTCGCGGTCGGCCTGCGGACCGGTCTGGAGGTCCATGCCGCGGGCGAGCAGGTTGGCAGAGGCCACGCCGTCGGCGAGGGCGTGGTGAATCTTGCCCAACACCGCGATCCGGCCGTTGGCCAGGCCCTCGATGAGGTACATCTCCCACAGCGGCCTGCTCCGGTCCAGCGGCGTGCTGGCGATGCGGCCGACGGCCTCGTCGAGTTGCCGACGCCCGCCCGGACTGTCGACCCGGTAGGGACGCACGTGGTACTCGAGGTCGACCTCGCAGTTCTCCCGCCACATCGGGTGGTGGAACTTGAACGGGATGTCGATCAGTTCGTAGCGGAAGGGGTCCAGCTTGTAGAGCCGCCCGTGGATGACCTCGCGGAACTGTTCGATGCCGAACTCCCGGTCGCCCAGTTCGGACAGGTCGATGACCGCCAGTTTGAGCGTGTGCATGTGCACAGCCGGCGTCTCGCTGTACAGCAGCACGGCATCCCAGCCGCTGAGCCTCTTCACTTCTTCGCCACCCCCCGTGTCCGGAGGTGCCTATATAACCTCTTTGGCGCCGATCAGCGACCGGTTTCGATGAATCTGGTTGAGGAACAGGCCGATTGCCGTGGCGATCGAACCGGTCCTGGCCCCGTCGGTCATGTCGAACGCGTGACCCGCGCCGGGCAGTTCGACGTAGCTGACCGCCGACCGGGACACCCCGCGCAACCGCTCGACGAACGCGCGAGCCTGTGCGACCGGAATGACGCTGTCGCCCGTGCCGTGCACGACCAGGAACGGTGGCGCGTCGCGGTGCACACGCGCGATCGGTGACGCCTTGCGGAACACGTCGGGGTGATCGGCGAGCTTGCGTCTGACCACCACACGTTCGAGGAAGTCGACGAAGCGCACCCGCTCGACCGTCGAGCGATCCTCCCAGTCGTAGCGGCCGTAGATCGGGATGACCGCGTCGACAGAGGTGTCCGAGTCCTCCGGCAGCTCGGCCTGCAGCTCCGGATCATTGGGCGTCAGGCCGGCGAGAGCCGCCAGGTGACCGCCGGCCGATGCGCCCGCCACCGCGACGAAACTACGGTCGCCGCCGAACTTGTCGACGTTGGCGCGCGCCCACGCGATCGCGGTCTTGACGTCGCTGATGTGCGCCGGCCACGGGTGGTGCGGAGCGACCCGGTAGTCGATGGACAGGCACACCCAGCCCTTCTGGGCCAGGTGGCTCATCAGGGCATAGCCCTGCAGCATCCGGCTGCCGTGTACCCAGGCGCCACCGGGCAGGAAAATCAGCACCGGCGCGGGCTCGGCCGGCAGCTCTTCGAGCCGCCAGACGTCGAGCAGCTGGGACGGCCGCGGGCCGTAGCGCACCGAGCTGCGGTACACGCTGCGGCGATGCTCGCGGAAGTTCCACAGCGGGGGCGCCGACTGCGGCGCGGGCCAGTCGATCGCGAGGTCCTTGGCGTTGACGACGCCGCGCAGCGCAGCCTCGGTGACGGCGTTGGTGCAGTTGCGCTCAGAACGCTTGAGCTCGGTGTTGCGCGGGCTGAACAGGGACTTCGCCGTCGCGCTGAGGAAGTCGGGCAGATGGCGGGAGCCCCACACTCCGGCCGCTGTCGCAGCGCCGAGCGGCTCGAGGTGCTTACCGATGACCGGCAACGATGCGGAAGCCACACTCATCGCCAGGAGGTAGTCCGACGGTCCGGCGTTGAGGAACCACCGCGCACGCGTGAACAAGGTCGGTCCGGGGTACCGGGGCTCCGGTCGTTGGGCCATTGCGCGAGAGTACCCCCGCGCCTCCGCGGGAGAGGACAACATCGGGCAAGTGTCTACGCGTGACATTTGCCGGCCGATCTGTGACGGCCGTGGCCGATGCTCCGACCTATACCGTGACCTGCGCATTCCGGCTAGCGTGGCTCGACGACCGTCGACATCGAATGAGGACTTCCACCGTGAGCAAGTCAGCCCTGGCCATCACCGAAGAGCACATCGACCTGGCCGATTCCACGTTCGGCCAGCTCAACCGGGTCAAGAGCCGCGCAGCGGCCCGCGCCACCCTCGAGGGCGAACCCGCACATCCGCCGCAGATCTGGTCGGCGGCGGCCGATCTGGGCTGGCCCGGGCTGGCGATTGCCGAGGAGCACGGCGGGTCCGGCTTCGGCCTCGCCGAACTCGCGGTGGTGCTGGAGGCCCAAGGCCACGAACTGTGCCCCGGCCCGTTCCTGCCCACCGTGGCAGCGGCCGTCGTGATCGACCGTTGCGCGCCCGATTCGGTTCGAGCCGAACTGCTTCCGGGGTTGGCGGACGGCAGTACGGTCGCCGCGCTCGCGGTGTCGGGCGATGTGAGCGTCGACTCCGACTTGACGGTCAACGGTGAGTGTTCAGCGGTGCTCGGTGCGCCGGATGCCGAACTGCTCGTCATCGTCGCCGGCGACGACGTCGTGGTGGTCGACACGGGCAGTGTCACCGTCGCCGCACTGGAGTCGATGGACACGACGCGTAGCCTGGGCAAGGTCACTCTGACCGGCGTGGCGGTACCCGAAGACAGGGTGCTGCGCGGCGCTGCCCGCAAGGCACGCACGGTGTTTCGGATCCTGACATCCGCTGAAGCGGTCGGTGTCAGTTGGGCGAGTATGGAGATGGCGGTCGAGTACGCCAAGGTGCGAGAGCAGTTCGGCCGCACGATCGGCACCTTCCAGGCGGTCAAGCACCACGCGGCGAACATGCTCGTCAACGCCGAAGAGACGACCGCCGCCACCTGGGACGCCGCCCGTGCCGACGACCTGGACAGCGCGTGGTTCGCCGCGGCGGTCGCCGCATCACATGCGATCCGCACGGTGATCTTCAACGCGCAGAACAACATTCAGCTGCACGGCGGCATCGGGTTCACCTGGGAGCACGACGCACATCTTTACCTGCGCCGCGCGCGCACGCTCGCAGCGTTGATGGCCGAGGCCGGTGATCCCCTTGCCGACATCGTGGCCGCTCAGCGTGACGGGCAGGCGCACGGCGCCTCGTTCGCGCTGCCGCCTGAGGCCGAACGTTTCCGGGCACAGGCTCGTGAAGCCGTCGCCAGCCTCCGCGCGCTGCCGACCGAGCAGCAGCGCGACTTCCTCGTCGACTCCGGCTATCTCGTGCCGCACTGGCCGAAGCCGTGGGGCCGCGCCGCAGAAGTGCTCGAACAGTTGGTGATCGAGGAGGAGTTCAGGGACGTCGAACGGCCCGACATGGGCATCACCGGCTGGGTCACCCTGACGATCGCCCAGGCCGGCACCGACGACCAGAGGGAGCGCTGGGTCGAGCCGGTACTGCGCGGCGAGGTGATGTGGTGCCAGCTGTTCTCCGAGCCCGGCGCCGGATCGGACGCCGCGGCGGTGCGCACGTCGGCGAAGAAGGTCGACGGCGGTTGGCGGGTGACCGGCCAGAAAGTGTGGACCAGTCTGGCGCATCTGTGCCAGTGGGGGCTGGCCACCGTCCGCACCGATCCCGACGCACCCAAGCACGCAGGCGTGACGATGATGGCGATCGACATGAATGCGCCTGGCGTGACGGTGAACCCGCTTCGCGGGCTGACCGGGCACTCGCACTTCAACGAGGTCTTCTTCGACGACGTGTTCGTGCCGGACGCCGACGTGGTCGGCGACGTCAACAAGGGCTGGCTGGTGGCCCGCGCGACGCTGGGCAACGAACGCATCTCGATCGGCCGCGGTTCCGGCGGCGCAACGGGGTTCACCGCAGCAGATCTCGTCGAACTGCTCGACGGTGCACCCGCCGAAACCGCCGCACAGTTCGTCCGGCGCGCGGGGGAGGTCATCGCGGAGACGCACACGTTGCGGCTGCTGAACCTGCGCCGGGTGACGCGCGCGATCGCGGGCTCGGAGCCGGGACCGGAGGGCAATGTCACCAAGCTGCTGGTGGCCGAGTCCGGCCAGCGAATGACGGAACTGGCAATGGAATTGGCCGGCCCGGCAGCGGTCGTCGGGCAGACCCCGACGCTGACGCAGTCCTACCTCGGCAACCGCGCGATGACGATCGCCGGTGGCACTTCGGAGATCACGCGCAACACGATCGCCGAACGAATCCTGGGACTGCCACGCGATCCGCTGCTGAAATAACCCCGGTCAACTCAGCAGGGCGATGCCACCGACGAGCAGCGCAACGACTTTGACCGTCTCCAAGCCGACATACCCGTAGTGCGCGCGGGACCGGCCGTGGCCCGCGGTGTTTTCGCCAGGCGGCGTGGACAATACGGCGTCAGAACGCCGGTTGAGTGCCGGGCGCACCGCCACCAGTTGGGCCGCCAACGCGAGGATGGCAATGCCGATCGCAACGACGGCCGCTGTCGAGAACCCGTCGATCACGAAGGCGATCACCAGGATGACGGCCAGCGCGCCCTCTATCGCGTTCAGCGCACGGAACACCAATCGGCCGATGCCGAGCCCGATCTGGATCGAGACGCCGGGCGCCCGGAACTTCAGCGGCGCCTCGATGAACGAGATGGCGGTGACCATGCCCAGCCAGACGAAGGTGAGCGCGATCGCGATCGCGTGTGCAACCGTCATGAAGCCCTCTTTCTCGGTGCGATAGTTGCGATACAGAGATCAGGTTCGGCGAACGGGACCAAGGCGTCCACGGTCACCGGCGCGTCCCACGCCTCCAGCGCGCCCTGCATGAGACCGAGGTGCACCGGACATATCACGTCTCGACGGCCGTCCGCGAGCTCCAGGAACGGACAGTTCCGCAGCCCGAGTTCGCCTCGCTCCGAACGCGTTTCGGGCGCGAAGTCGAGATCGGCAAGCAGATCGGTGAGGCGGTCGAGAGGGTCGCGCTCTGGGGCGCCGTGTGTCTCCGAGGCGACGGCTTGCTTCTCCCCCCAGGCGCGCCCGGCCGCGACCGCTCGGCCCTGCGGGTCACGCTGACGGGCGAGCGCGTCCGCGAGAACCGCCGCCAGCATCCGGTAGTGGCGGGGACCGTGGGGGTCCATACCCGTTGGGGCACGGAACATCCGGGGCGGACGGCCCGGTTTTGCGAACTCGGGCTTGATCACTTCCGCCCGGCCCTGCCTCGCCAGCGCTTCCAGATGGAAGCGCGCGGTGTTCGGGTGGATCGACAGGCGCTGTGCGACGTCGACGATGCTCAAGGGCATGCCAGCAGCCCGCAGCGTCGACAGCACCTTGTCACGCCTTGCGTCAGGCATCGTCAGTCGTCCGGCCCGGGTTCTCGGGACAGCGCCGCACGCGGGCACTCGGCGATCGCCTTCTCGGCGTGCTCGCGCAGTTCGGCGGGCACCGGATCGGCTGTCACCACGGCATAGTCGTCATCGTCGAGTTCGAACACCTGTGGCGCGTACTTGACGCACAGCGCATTGCCTTCACATCGATCGCGGTCCACCACCACACGCACGATGCCTCCTCGGTCCTCGCGCTCAAGATAGACGTAATTTATACGAGTTCGAATGTATAAACAAGCTTGGCTACTGGCGCTGGCCCATCAACCGGCCCAACTCCGCTCGCGAGTGGATCCCCAGCTTGCGATAGATCCGAGTCACGTTGGCTTCCACAGTCTTCGCACTGATGAACAGCTTGGCGGCGATGTCACGATTCATCATTCCCGCGGCCACCAGTTCAGCGACGCGCTGCTCCGACGGCGTGAGATCGACCGTTCGGCCACGGGGAACATTCGTCCGATCCAGTGTCGCGCGGGCGCGGTCGGCCCACAGCGGAGCGCCCAACCGCTCGAAGGTCTGTAGTGCATCGGTGAGAGTTTCCGAGGCATACCGCTTCTGGCGGTTACGCCGCTGCACCTGCCCCAGCAGCAGCTGGGTGCGGGCCCGTTCGAAGGGCATCTCCAACCGCTCATGCTCGGCCATCGCTCGTGACAGCGAGTCCTCCGCGGCCGCGAGATCGCCTGCGGCGGCGTATATCATCGCGCGACACCGCGCGGCGATCGCCAACATCCATGGCCTGTCCAGCTTGCTGCCGTTGCGCTCCAGCGCCGTGACCAACGGCTCGGCCTGCGCCGAACGGCCCAGTGTCACCATCGCTTCCACGGCGTCGGGAATGAAGGCCGCCTTGATGATCTCGGTGCAACGCAGTCGGTCGGTTGCCGACAGCAGCGGATCGAGATCGCGAAGTGCCTGCTCCGCATCGCCAACCGAAACACTGACGAAACCCAGCGTGATGATCGGCCAATCACTCAGCAATGGTGCGTTGAACCGCTCAGCCGCCTCGATCGCCGCGCGCGCGTCGGCCCGCGCCTGCTCGACGCGACCGGCATAGGCCGAAACCAGGCCCCGCACGGTCAGCGCGATGACCAATCCATGGTCACCGCCGATCTGCTGGGCGCGCTCGATCGCGTCGTCCGCGGAGTCACTCGCTGCGGGGAAATTGCCGAGCCAGACGTTGATCAACGTGCTCCACACCGCGACGAACAACATGTCGCTGTCCGCACCACGCTCGATGCACGATCGGCGCAACGCCAACACGTGCTCATGCGCCTCGTCGAGCCGACCGGCCCAGGCCAAGACCTGCACGGCGGCGGAGTGGGCGCGGAACGGGATCGGCGCGTCGAAATTCGGGTCCTCCAGCTCGACCGCCCTGTTCAGCCCGTCTTCGTCGAAACCGTCGCCGCTCAGCGCTTTCACCACCTGCAAGTCGGCCAACGCCTGACTGGTCAGCACGTTGATCCCAAGCGCCTCAGCGTCTTTCGCAGCTTGTTCTGCGCTGTGCAGAGCCTCGTCGTATCGGCCCTGATTGGCCTGTGTGAACGACAGCATCAACAGGGTCTGGACGTGCACCGGCGGGTTGTCAGCGCAATTGCTCACGGCCTCGACGAGCACCTCGGTGGCTTCGGCGAAGCTGCGCCGATAGATGTAGATTCCGGCGAGCAGGTTGAGGGCGAGAGCACGCAGCAAGCCAGGCCGCAGATCCGCCATCGCGGGCATGAGCACTTCGTAGGCCGTGTCATGGTCACCGGCGCGGAAATGGTGGCTCGCCGAGCGGAGCCGACGCGACGCGGTGTCGCCGCCCAACCGGATCGCCAGGTCCACGAGCTCGGCTGCCGCACTGGGCGCACCCCTTGCTCGTGCGGCGTCCGCGGCTTCGTCCAACGCCTTCAAAATCTCGGGATCGTTACGTGTCGAGGCAAGCGCCAGATGGCGCGCCTTCACCTCGGGCTCCCTGACGACGGCGGCCAGTTTCCGGTGCATCCGCCTGCGGCGCGGTCCATCCGCACCGACGTAAACGCCGTGGGCGACAAGCGGATGGGTGAAATGGACGCGGTTTCCGGAAATCTCGACGATGCTGCGGTTTTCGGCGTCCTCGAGCGTCGCGGCCATCGCACTGGGTGTTGTTTCAGTGGCCTGGGCCAGCAGCTCCACTGTCGGATCCGGCACGCTCGCGGCAGCCAGCAAGGCGTCATAGGTGTCGGCGTTCAGATCGGCGAGCCGCAGGCGGACCAGTTCGGCGAGTGTGCTCGGGAGGTCGGGCCCGCTGTCGATCGCGCGGGCCATCTCCAACGCGTAGAACGGATTTCCCGCAGACACCTGGGCGATCCGGGTGATGGTCGGCCGTGGAAGCGAACATCCGAGGCGACTGATGATCAACTCGTGCAGTCCGCCGAGGTTCAGCGCACCGACCCGAAGCCGAACCAGCGCGTCCGGCCTCGGCAGGTGCAGCCACGGCACCGCGGCGTCCCGGCTCGACTCCGTGCGCTCGGAGACGATGACGGCAACGGCGCCGCGCAAGCGGCGGACGACGAACGCGAGGACCTCGCGGCTGCAACTGTCGAGCCACTGGACGTCGTCGACGCCGACGAGAACCGGTGCCTCCCTCGCGAGTATCTCGATGAGCGACAGCACCGCGGCCGCCACCACCCGTTGATCGGTCTCCGGTCCGCCGCCGTCGTCGTGCATGAGGACCCGACCCAGCGCGACACGTTGCACACTCGGCAGTCCGGAGAACGCGGCGGCGTCCACGCTCGACAGCAGGTCCGCCACGCTGCCGTAAGCGAGTTTGGTCTCGGCTTCGGATGCCCGCGCCGACATCACCCGGAAACCGGCGTCGCGGGCCCGGTCCAGCGCTTCCAGCCACAGGGTGGTCTTCCCGATGCCGGCATCGCCTTCCAGCAGAAGACCGGCGGGCTGGCGCGCTGCGTCCGCGAGCAAGCCCTCGATCACCCGCATCTCCTCGGACCGGCTCACCACCGCCACGGCCACATCATGACAGCCAGCAAACGGCGCCGTGGTGGAACCGGACCGGTCGCCACATTCCTCGGGTTGGTCGCGTAATACTGGTCGAATGGCACCCAACCCTCTGCATCCTGACTTGCGGGTCGCCGCCCGCCTCGCACCGAAACAGGTGATCACGCCTGTGACGCTGCCGATCATCCGGATGGCGACCCGGCGGCTGTGGTCGCGGGTGCCCCGCCACGTCGAGGCGCTGACCCTGCCGTCGGGTGTCGGGGTGTGGCTGTACCGGCCGACCGGCGTGACCGGGAAAACCCCTGCCCTGCTATGGATTCACGGCGGCGGTTACCTCATCGGCCACCCCGGCCAGGACCACCAACTGTGCCGCCGCTACGCACGGCGACTCGGGGTCACCGTCGCCTCCGTCGACTACCGGTTGGCACCCGAGCATCCCTACCCCGCCGGGGTGGAGGACTGCTACTCGGCATTGAAGTGGCTGGCGACGTTGCCGTCCGTCGACTCCGGGCGCGTCGCGATCGGTGGGGCGAGTGCGGGCGGCGGATTGGCGGCCTCGCTGGCGCTGCTGGCTCGCGACCGTGGCGAGATTCCCCTTGTCGCGCAGCTACTGGTGTATCCGATGCTCGACGACCGGACCTCCAGCCGCCGTGGCCTCGACAAGCCCGGCCATCGCCTGTGGAACCAGTCGAGCAACAAGTTCGGCTGGTCGGCGTATCTCGGCGACGCCGACCCCGCGGTGGCGGTGCCCGGGCGGCGCGAGGACCTGGCCGGCCTGCCCCCCGCGTGGATGGGCGTCGGCGACCTGGATCTCTTCCACGACGAGGATCTCGCCTATGCCGAACGTCTCAGGGCCGCCGGGGTGCCCTGCGAGGTCGAAGTCATCAAGGGCGCGTTCCACGGTTTCGACGGCATCGTCCCGAACGCCTCCGTGTCGCAACGGTTCTTCAACAGTCAGTGCGCGATGCTGGAGCGGGTGCTGGCGCCCGCCGCGGCCTAGCGAACGAACGCGGTGTCGCCGGCTGTCACGGTGGCCGCGACCATGTCCGCATCGAGTTCGGCGAGAATCTCCGCAGGCGCGGCGGCAAGGGCGACGAGATCCCCGGGCTGACCCGCCGCCACGGTGCGAACCTCGGTCGGCCGGTCCGCATGTCCGAGGAACATGCTCAACGCCGTATGCGACGCGATGCGCTCCCCCGCGCCCAGCACGTTGCCGCCGGCGGTGACGCGTCGCACCGCGGCGCGCATCGCCGCCCACGGATCGTCGGCGCCGAACGGCATATCGGTCGACAGCGCGACTTTCACTCCGGCGCCTATCAGTGAGTCGACCCGCCACAGCTCGTGCTGCTCGGCGGCCGGTACGTCCTGGAGGTACTGGTCGCCACGCTCGGCGACGAAGTTCGGCTGCGTCACGACCGTCACCCCACTCTCGGCGAGCGAGGCCAAACAGCCGTCAGGCACCACAGCCGCGTGTTCGATGCGGTCGTTCGGGTGCGTTCCGGTGACCTGCAGGGCGGACAGCGTGAGGACGAGCTGGGCGGCGGTCACGCAATGCACGGCGACCGGTACCCCTTGCTCATGCCGGTCGGCGATCCACTCGACGAGACCGTCGAGGTCGAGATCTGTGTCATGCAGGATCCGCTTGCCGGGCGCCAGGAAATGCACCCGCTGCCGCAGCTCGCCCTGGCGATGCGACCGCAACAACTTCACGATGTCGCCGACCTCCAGGTCGGGCGTGGCGTCGGTCACCCCGGTGACGCCGAACCGGCTGAGCCGACGGCTCACCTCGTCCAGCCGGATCACGCTGCGCTGCAACGTACCCGACCAGGAGTGATCGGCACTGTGCACCCGGCCGTCGGGATGATCGGCCATCCCGACGCGAGCCAGGCCGATCGAATTCAACGTCCACAGCACACCGCTGCGGTGTTGGATTCGTACCGGCACGCGCGGCGACAGCTCATCGAGCACTTCGCGATCGAGCGGTCCCGCGGCCGCTTCGTGGTACCCCACCGCCCTGATCCAGCCGTCGTCTCCGACGTCCGCAGTCGCCAGGACGCGGCCCAAGTCCGCCCGGTTGCGCACCTCGGCGGGGCCGACCCGCACCGACTTCAACGCGGCGGCGGCCGAGCGCAGGTGCACGTGGTGATCGTGCAGCCCCGGGATGACGGTCTGGCCGGTGGCGTCGTAGACGTCCTCACCCGGCAGGGGCGCCAAGGTCTGCTCGACGGCCGTGATCTCGTCGGCCACACGGATATCCATGACGGAGCCGTCGAGCAGCGTGGCCCGTTGGATCAGCAAGACGCGAACCGTCGCTGCGTGATCAGTCGTTCGACTTCCTCGTTGTCCGCGCCGAGCGGCGGCGCCGAGGCGATGGGTTGCGGTGTCGCATCGAATTGTGATTGGTCTTCGAGGGGCAGCTGCGCGTACGTCGCGGCCACCGCGGCCATGGACGTCTCGATCAACTCGCCGCCGCCGCTGCGCAGCGACTGCACGACGGCCAACGCCGCCTCGAGACCGGTCAACGGATCGGCGATCGCATCGCCGCAGAAGACGGGATCGGCGCTCTCGCCACAGACCAGACCGCCCGACACCGCCGCGTCGTCGCCGAACGCGACCCAGTTCGCGCGGTCACCGTCGGTCCCGTGGCCGGTGACCCGAA
The DNA here is from genome assembly GCF_001672895.1 of Mycobacterium sp. E740. Classification (GTDB taxonomy): domain Bacteria; phylum Actinomycetota; class Actinomycetes; order Mycobacteriales; family Mycobacteriaceae; genus Mycobacterium. The sequence goes on along the minus strand of NZ_LZKP01000153.1, from coordinate 1,680 downwards.
GCCACACCCGGCCGTCGCGAGGCGGCACGTCCGTCGGCGCCAGCCCGCGGCGGGCCAGCGCGGCCGGCCGTGACGACTCGATCACCACGTCGGCGGCGGCCAGTAGTGCTCGTAGCTCGGCGGGTTCGTCGAAATCTGCCTCATACGAGAGCTTTCCGGCGTTGACCCAGTCGAAGAACGGCTTCGGCCCACTGCGCGCGCCGTCGGGACGGGCAGCGCTTTCCACCTTGACGACCGTCGCACCCGCGAGCGACAGCAGGTGTCCGCACAGCGGGCCCGCCCACATCGCGGAAAGATCGGCGACCAACAGGTCCGCCGGGCTGCGGGTGACGGTGGCGGCACCGAACGGGTAGACCCGCGGCGGCTCGGCAGGTGTCTCGGCGAGCGCGGCGACCGGCAGGCCGAGCAGTCGGGCGCGGTCAGTCACCTCGGCGCTCTCGCTGTCGGCGACCCAGTCCTGCACGGCTGGCCACGGATCGTCCACCCGGCCGGCACCCAGCAGCGCGGGTACGGCGTCGAGGTCGTCGGGCCGGGCCAACGTGAGCGCGCACCAGCCGTCGCGGCTCGGCATGAGCCGTGTCGCCCCACCCGCCGACAGCCGCCCGTCCGGCGAGAGGCCCAGCAGCGCCGCCCGTCCGCCGATCAGCTCGGCGGCATCGAGCCGGACGCCGGTGAAGGTCGCATAGGTGTCGGCGACGCGCCGCGCCCGGTCGAGCACGGCGGTGGGGACGGACAACGGTGTCGACGTCACAGTCCCCATTGTGCTTCGTACGACGCGAGCGCCGAAATCGGGCGGCCGTCAGTACTGCAGCGCGGTGAACCGCCAGTCCAGCACCTGACGGTTTGGTTCGCCGACGGCGTACACCAGGGACCGCAAGCTCAGCACGCCCCCGCGATCGTCGGGCAGCGGTTCAGCGCGCTCGACGTGCAGTTCGCTGTAGAGGGTGTCCCCTTCGTGCACCGGACCGGTGTGGTCACACGACTGCCAGCCCAGCACGGTGACGAGGTCGGGCAGCAGCCGGGTGGCCTGCGCCAGCGCCAGCCCGATCGTGTGGCCGCCATAGACCAGCCGCTGGCCGCTGACGCGCCGATCATGGTGTGTCGCAGCGATGTTGAGTGACAGCCGGGCAAGCTCAGGCGCGCTGCTCACCACGTCGGCGCTGCTGTGCAATACCGCTCCGCCGAGCCCCGGGTCGAATTCGACGCCCTTGACCTTGGCGCGGTAGGCAGCGGCGTCCCAGTCCGCGGTCGGGTCGGGTGTGGGCAGGGTTTCGGCGCCGATCGTCGAAAGGTCGTCGGCATGGCCGGTCTCGGCGGCCCCGTCGCGCAGCGGCAACATCGCGCACCGGTAGAAGTCGAGCACCAGTCGACCAAGCTCGTCGATCGTCGTCATCCGCAAGGCCGCCAAGCCGGTGGACGCCCGCCCGGGCTTCGTCGAGTTCTGCTTCAAGCCCACCACTTCGGTGCGCGTGAACAGGGTGTCGCCGATGACGGGAAAGCGGTGAAAAACCAGCCCGCGGTAGAACAGGTTGGCCTTCACCCGCTGGGTGGCCAGCGTGGTCTGGCCGATCGCCACATCGCACACCAACGCCGGGTGTGCCAGCGGGCCGGTCGCCCCGGTAACGGCCATCGCGAGCTCACCGTCCAGGGCGAGGCGGAGGCGATCGCCGACGATCGACT
>NZ_LZKP01000152.1 GCF_001672895.1 Mycobacterium sp. E740 | reverse complement strand
CCTGGATCTCGTTGGTGACGCCTGACGAGCTGCGCCCTCTGCAGGCCGCCGTGCGGGCCATCGACCCGTGCTTCGACGTCGACGTGTCCGGTGACCGTGAGGACTGGACGGCACGCGTCGTCGAAACCGGTACCGCCGCCAAGGAGTTCTCCGAAGTGGGTGTGGTCAAAGTCAGCGGTGGAGCGTCGTGGATATTCGAGGACCGCAAGTCACTTCCGCTGACGGTGCTCTAAAACTGCTGCGTCGGGCGGGCACGCTCGTCGCTTAGGGTTGAGCAATGCTGGTGCTTCGGCGTTGTGCTTCATCGGTGATGGTGCTCGGTTTGATTGTTGCGTCTGGCTGCTCGACTTCAGGGAGCGATTCCGCGAGCAGCGCACCGTCGACTTCGCCGTCGCCAACGCTGGACCTGTCTCGGCTCGCCGAAGTGGGCGACGACTTCCCGCCCAGTTTCACACCGACGCCGCCGGCCGGGCCCAAGACGGTGACACCCCGAGACGCTCAGCTGATCAGTGACGCTGTGTCTTACGGCAAGCCACTCACCGTTGCTCCGCCGGAATGTCGACCGTTGTTCAAACCCGTCGCAGCGCAAGCGGGCGCCGAGAAGATGGGCGTCGGCGCCGGGGGGCCGCAGCCGCCGGCGCTGGTGGTCAGCGCGGTCAGCCCCGTCGCGGTGCCTGATCCCCTTCCTACCCGCGGTTGCGACCGGATGACGTTCACCGTGGCCGGCGCCGTCCCCGACGGCACTGCCGAACGACTCGCCGCGCCGCATATCGAAGGCGCGACGACCAACGGCCTCAAGGTTCTCTTCGACGGTGGAGTCGAGTACTTCTACACCGCGATACTGGACGGCCGCACGTACGTCGAAGTCTGGTGCCGAGTCGGTCCGGACTTCCAGGCAGAGCCGGTACTTCCCGACCTGCTGACCAAAGCCGTGGCCGCAATCCGGCAATAGCGGTCAGCGCGGACCGTCCGCGTCGGCCTCCGGTACCCAGACACCACCGCCCGGGATCAGCTCGGTGTATCCGTAAGGGCCGTAGGTCGTTTCGTCACCCGAAACGTAGGGCGGCCGGTATTCGATGTCGTTGATGTCCAACGGCCGGTGCGGCGGGTCGGACGGCCACGCCGGACCGCCGGGAGTCGGCACCCAGGTCCCGGACCCCGGTACGAGCTCCTGATAACCGAAGGGCCCGTAGGTGCTCTCGTCACCGGGCACGTACGGCGGCCGATACTCGACGTCGTCGAGATCCAGTGGCGCCTCGACCGGAGTGGGCCGGTAGTCCGGGCTGCTCGGGTCCGGGATCCAGGTCCCCGACCCGGGTACCAGTTCGCGGTAGCCGCGCGGCCCGAACGTCCTCGGGTCGTCCGGGTCGTGCGGCGCCAGCTGCACGACGTCCTTGAGGTCGAACGTGGTCTGCGGAAGATCGCCCTTCTTGCCGTCGCTCAGCAGGCTCACGTCGCCCGCGTCGTCGTCCGCGGACCCGCCGAGCTCGTCATACTCGGCCCCGAGTGCACGCATCCGGTTCGCGATGGCGGCGAGGTCACCGTGCGAGCGCTCGATGATCTCGGCGACTTCGGCGGCGCCCCTGCTGACCACCGGCCACAGCATCTGCTCGCCGAGGGCGGTTCTCGGGACGGTCGCGGCCGCGTCAACCACCCACTGCCGCACTGCCTCCAGGTCGCGTCGGCCGGCAGACACCACCGCCGCCGACCGGTCGACTTCGGCCTTGAGCCGCTGATCCAGGTCTGCCATCGCGCCCAGCGCACGACCCTGGCGCCGGTTCGAGTCCGCATACGAGTCCGAGCCCGCGCCGGTCCAGTCCCGCGGGGCGGCAGCGTCGACGTCGCCTTGCAGTTGACGGAATCGCGCACTCTGGTCGAACCCGTCACCGCCTTGCGGGGTGCCTTCGCCGAACGTGGTGCGCGCGCGCTGCCACGTCGACAGGAAAGCCTCCAGCACGCCCATGATCGGAGTCTAAATCCGCTCAGGTCGTCGACTCGACACGGATTTCTGCTGCCAGCGTCGCACCCACCCAGCGGCGCAGGTAGCCGCGCAGTTGTTGACCCCGCCGAGGCGGGCGACCCGGGTCGATGATGAATGACTGGATGATCCGCAGAAGATGTTCGGCCAACTCGTCGAGGTCGTCGTCGGTGAAGCCGAGCGCGGTCCAGTCCACGTCGAAGCGCCGCAGCATCGAGTTGGCGAACTCCAGCGCCACATCGGAGGTGACGGTCTGGCTGAATGCACTGGCCCTGCCGGAGATCAGCAGCAGGCCCATGTGCTTGTCCTCGGGCAGCCACTCCAGCGCGGTGGCGATACCCTCGGCGACCGCCTCCTGCGGGTCGGTCACCCCCTGCAGATGGTCGGCCAACCGGTCCAGGAAGCCGGTCGCCGCGCGTTGCGCGGAAGCGTGCAGCAGTGCGTCGGTGCTGGGGAAGTAGCGGTAGACGGTCTGCCGCGTGACACCGAGCGTGCGAGCGACGTCGGTGATGGAGAAGTCCGCGCCGCGCGCGTCGATCGCCTTGCCCGCGGCATCGAGGATGCGGGTGACCGCCTCTTCGTCCGTCGCCGGCGTCGAACCGGACCAGCCGTGGGTGCGCACGGCGAAATCCTACTCAGCTGTCTCGATCAACCCTGGTAAGAGACCTGCAAATCCTTGACCCCGTTGATCCAGCCCGAGCGAAGACGTTGTGGCTCAGCGAGTTTGGCGATGTCGGGAATCTGGTCGGCGATCTCGTTGAAGATCAGCTTGATCTCCATGCGGGCCAGGTTCGCGCCGATGCAGTAGTGCGCGCCGTTGCCGCCGAAGCCGAGGTGGGGGTTGGGGTCGCGCAGGATGTTGAAGCGGAACGGGTCATCGAAGACCTCTTCGTCGTAGTTCGCCGAGCTGTAGAACAAGCCGACGCGCTGACCCTCGCGAATCCGGACTCCACCGATTTCGGTGTCGGCCAACGCGGTTCGTTGGAAGCAGTGCACCGGGGTGGCCCAGCGCACGATCTCGTCGGCGGCGGTGTCCGGCCTGTCCCGCTTGAACAGCTCCCACTGCTCGGGGTTCTCCAGGAACGCGTTCATCCCGTGCGTCATCGCGTTGCGCGTGGTCTCGTTGCCGGCGACCGCGAGCAGGATCACGAAGAACGCGAACTCGACGTCGTCCAGCGACTCACCGTCCCCTTCTTTTAGGTCGGCCTGTACTAGTCGCGTGACGATGTCGTCCGCCGGACAGCGACGGCGCTCCTCGGCCATCGAGTACGCATAACCCATCAGCTCCGCGTTGGCGGTGGTCGGGTCCGAATCGAAGTCCGGATCGTCGGTGTTCATGATCGCGTTGGTCCAGTGGAACAACTTCTCGCGATCGACCTCGGGCACTCCGATCAGGTCGGCGATCGCCAGCAGCGGCAGGCTCATCGCGATGTCGTCGACGAAGTTGCCGCTGCCCTTTTCCTTTGCCGCGGCGACGATCTCGCGCGCCGCAGTATGCAGTTTCTCCTCCAATGTGGCGATCGCTCGCGGGGTGAACAACCGCGACACCAGCTTGCGCAGGCGGGTGTGTTCTGGGGCGTCGTGGTTGATCAGCAGCGCCTTGGTGAGATCGAGCTGCTCGGCGGTCACGCCCTCCGGCAGCCGCATCACCGCCCCCTTGCGGTTGGTCGACCACAGGTCACCGTTGCGGGAGATCGCCTTGATGTCGTCGTGGCGGCTGATCACCCAGTACCCACCGTCGTCGAAGATCGACTCCTGCTGTTCGTTCCACCAGACCGGCGCAGTCCTGCGCAGCTCGGCGAACTCGGTGACCGGGATACCGCGAAGCAGGACGTCGGGGTCGGTGAAGTCGTACCCCTGGCCGAACGGGCATGTGGTCTGCGTCATATCTTGACCATACACTGCTCTGTCAAGTGTATGGCCAGAGCTTTCTGGGGTACTGCCGTTAGGGTGAGCAGTTGTGCGAGTCCTGGTGATCGGATCCGGCGCCCGTGAACACGCGTTGCTGCTGGCGCTGCGGCGCGACCCCGAGGTCGAGGGCCTGGCGGTCGCACCCGGCAACGCCGGTACCGCGGCGATCGCCGACCAGTACGACGTCGACATCACCTCGGGTGAGGCGGTCGCGAAGTTGGCCCAGCGCATCGGCGCGGACCTCGTCGTCATCGGTCCGGAAGTGCCGTTGGTGCTCGGTGTCGCCGACGCCGTGCGCCGCGCGGGAATCGCATGCTTCGGGCCGTCGAAGGATGCCGCGCGCATCGAGGGTTCCAAGTCGTTCGCCAAGGACGTGATGACCGCCGCCGGGGTGCGCACCGCCAGAAGCGAGGTCGTCGACAATCCGGCACGCCTCGATGCCGCGCTCGACCGGTTCGGTCCTGCCGCCGGCGAATCGGCGTGGGTGGTCAAGGACGACGGGCTCGCCGCGGGCAAAGGGGTGGTGGTGACCGCCGACCGTGCCGCGGCGCGCGCACATGCCGCCAGCCTGCTCGAGGCGGGCCACCCGGTGCTGCTCGAATCGTTTCTCGACGGGCCGGAGGTCTCACTGTTCTGCGTCGTCGACGGCGAGACCGTGGTGCCGCTCTTGCCGGCGCAGGACTTCAAGCGCGTCGGCGACGACGACACCGGGCCCAACACGGGAGGCATGGGGGCCTACGCGCCACTGCCCTGGCTGCCTGAAGACGTGCTCACCCGGGTCGTCGATGAGGTAGTCAAACCTGTTGCTGCCGAACTCGTTTCGCGCGGCAGCTCCTTCTCCGGCCTGCTTTACACCGGCTTGGCGATCACCTCGCAGGGACCGGCCGTGGTCGAATTCAACTGTCGCTTCGGCGATCCCGAGACCCAATCCGTGCTGGCGCTGCTGGAAAGCCCCCTGGGCAGATTGCTGCACTCCGCCGCGACCGGCAACCTTGCGCAGGAGCCGCCTCTGCAGTGGCGCGACGGTGCCGCGGTGACGGTGGTGCTGGCCGCGGAGAATTACCCGGGCCGCCCCAGGGTCGGCGACGCGATCACCGGATCGGAGGCCGACGCGGTGCTGCACGCGGGCACCGCCCGGCGCGAAGACGGGGCAATTGTGTCGTCGGGCGGCCGGGTGCTTTCGGTTGTCGGGACCGGCGCGGACCTGACGGCGGCACGGGCGGACGCTTACCGGCTGATCGAATCGATTCGACTGCCCGGCAGCCACTTTCGCAGCGACATCGGGCTGGCCGCGGCCGAGGGCCGGGTCACGCTCTAGTCACCTCAGGCGACGAGCAGCGGTGCCATCCAAGTCAGCTCGCCGGGCAGTTGCCTGCTCCAGAACCCACCGTCGTGCCCGCCGGGTGAGAACCCGCCGGCAGGCGGGTTCGGCAGCTGTGCGATGAACTCTTTCGTCGCCGAATAGAAGGGATCGTCGGTGCCGCAATCGATCCGGATCGGGATCGAACCGAGCGCGGGCAACCCCCACACGCTGTTGGCCGCATAGTCGTCGGCGCTGTCGAATGCACCGGGCGCGGCCGCTCCCGAGGACGTCCACAATGCCGGGCTCACCGCGCAGATCGCCGCGGTGCGGGCGGGGCCGAGTCGGCCGCCGAGCAGTAGTGCACCGTAGCCGCCCATGGACCAGCCGAGGAAGCCGACGCGTGACGTGTCCAGCCCCTGCGAGCCGAGCATCGGTATCAACTCGTCGAGCACCATCGCCCCGGCGTCGTCGCCGGAGGCCCGCTTGTGCCAATAGCCACCGCCGCCGTCGACGGCGACCACCGCGAACGGAGGCAGTCCCGCGGCCACCGCTTCGGCCAGGCCCTGCTCGACCCCTCCGGCCATCACCCCGGCCGCGTCCTGCCCCTTGCCGTGCAGCGCGATGACCGGACGCAGCGGGGCGGTCTGGCCGGGCGGACGGGCGATGGCCCAGTGGGTCCGCACCCCGCCGCGGGCCGCCGAAACGAACGAGCCGTCGACGTAGGTCGGCGCCGGGGCGGCCGCGGCCGTCGGCGTCATCCGCAGGGCCGCCGCGCCGGCCACGGCACCGACCCCGAGGCGCAGAAGCGAACGGCGGGACAGTTCGGACATGGCGGCCATCATGCCACCGGCGCCGGCTTACCCGGCGCGAGCCGGTGCGGCGTCGCACCAGAAACACCAGCCCCGTAGGTGTTGACCGAAGGCTGACGTTTGGCCGAAAGCGCGATGGGAGAGCGGCCCGGCTGGCAGCATGCAAGGCGTGACGGCAGCGGTCACTCCCAAGGGAGAACGTCGGCGGTATGCGCTGGTCAGTGCCGCTGCCGATTTGCTGTGCGAAGGCGGCTTCGACGCTGTGCGGCATCGCGCCGTGGCCCGCCGTGCCGGACTGCCGCTGGCGTCGACGACGTACTACTTCTCTTCGCTGGACGACCTGATCGCCAACGCGGTCGAGTACATCGGCGAGCGTGAGGCCGAGCAGTTGCGCGCGCGGTTGGCGATGCTGTCGCGCCGGCGTCGAGGCGCGGAGTCGACCGCCGACATCCTCGTCGACCTGTTGGTCGACGATGTGGTGGGGCAGCGCAGCGAGCAGTTGATCTCGCGCTACGAGCGCTACATCGCGTGCGCACGACACCCGCTGTTGCGCGACATCCAGCGGCGGATTCTGCGCCAGCGCACCGATGCGGTCGTCGAGGTCATCGGGCGTTCGGGGCGATCGGTGCGTGCGGAGTACCTGACCGCCTTGGTCAACGCCGTGGACGGTGCAGTGGTCGCCGCGCTGGTGGCCGACGGCGACGGTCCTCGCGCAACAGCGCGCGCGACGTTGATCGACGTGATAGACGTGTTGGCACCAATCGACGAGCGAGTGGCGCAGGTGTAGAGCGTCACGAGGAGGCCACCGATGAGCGCTTGCGCGAAGAGCAAAGGACGATGAGCACGCCGGTGGACAACCAACCAGAACTCCGGCGGGTCATGGGCCCGGGCTTGTTGCTCCTGTTCGTGGTCGGCGACATCCTCGGCACCGGTGTGTATGCGTTGACCGGCCAGGTCGCCGGTGAGGTCGGCGGCGCGGCCTGGCTGCCGTTCCTGCTGGCGTTCGCCATCGCGACCATCACGGCGTTCTCCTACCTGGAACTGGTGACCAAATATCCGCAGGCGGCCGGCGCAGCGCTCTACGCGCACAAGGCTTTCGGCGTTCAGTTCGTCACTTTCGTGGTGGCGTTCATCGTGATGTGTTCCGGTATCACGTCGGCATCGACCGCGTCACAAGCGTTCGCGGCCAACATGATCAAGGGTTTCGGCCTGGACTGGGGCAAGCTGGGCGTCACTGTGGTCGCACTGTGCTTCATGGCCGGACTCGCCGCGATCAACCTGCGCGGGGTCAGCGAGAGCGTCAAGCTCAACGTCGGCCTGACCGTCATCGAGATCAGCGGTCTGCTGCTGGTGATCTTCGTCGGCCTGTGGGCGTTCACGCAGGGCGGCGATCACGACTTCTCGCGCGTCGTCCTGTTCGAAAGCGGTGAGGAGCGAAGCACATTCGTGGCGATCACCGCCGCGACATCGCTCGCCTTCTTCGCGATGGTCGGCTTCGAGGACTCGGTCAACATGGCCGAGGAGACCAAGGACCCGGTTCGGACCTTCCCCAAAGTCCTACTGACGGGCTTGAGCATCGCGGGAGTGGTTTACATCCTGGTGTCGATCATCGCCGTCGCGCTGGTCCCGATCGGCGAATTGCGGGTGAGCGCGACCCCGCTGGTCGACGTGGTCGAAGCAGCGGCACCCGGACTGCCGATCGACGAACTGTTCCCCTTCATCACGATGTTCGCGGTGTCGAACACTGCGCTGATCAACATGTTGATGGCAAGCCGGTTGATCTACGGCATGGCCAGACAGCATGTGCTGCCGCCGGTGCTGGGCACGGTGCACCGGTCGCGCCACACTCCCTGGGTCGCAATCGTGTTCACGACGGTCATCGCGTTCGGGTTGATCTTCTATGTGTCCGCGTTCGCCAGCAGCAAGGCGCTCTCGGTGCTCGGAGGCACGACGTCGCTGCTGCTGCTGGCGGTGTTCGCGATGGTCAATGTCGCGGTGCTGGTGCTGCGTCGCGACGTCCGCGAGGACGGCGGGCACTTCAAGACACCGACGGCGCTGCCGGTGCTCGGATTCGTCACATCGCTGTATCTGGTGACGCCCTTGTCGGGCCGCCCCGTAACGCAGTACCTGCTCGCCGGTGGGCTGTTGGTCATCGGCGTCGTGCTGTTCCTGGTCACCATGGCGATCAACAAGCAGCTCGGCATCACCGGGGCCGGCATCACCGATCCCACGCGATTGGCCGAGACGCCGGACTGAGGCAGGCGAACAGTGTCCCGCCCGGGCCGTAAGCTGAGTGTTTGTGTCGATCCCCAACGTGCTGGCCAGTCGGTACGCCAGCGATGACATGGTGGCCATCTGGTCGCCGGAGGCCAAGATCGTCGCGGAGCGTCGGCTGTGGCTGGCGGTGCTGCGCGCCCAGGCGGAACTGGGCCTGGAGCTTCCGTCCGCTGTCATCGCGGACTACGAGCGGGTGCTCGAGCAGGTCGACCTGGCGTCGATCGCGGCGCGCGAGCGAGTGCTGCGCCACGACGTCAAGGCGCGCATCGAGGAGTTCAACGCGCTGGCCGGACACGAGCACGTGCACAAGGGCATGACGAGCCGCGACCTCACCGAGAACGTCGAGCAACTGCAGATCCGCCGCTCGCTCGAGCTGGTGCACTCCCACGGCGTGGCGGTGGTGGCGCGATTGGCCGAGCGCGCCGTGCTGTACCGCGACCTCGTGATGGCCGGGCGCAGCCACAACGTCGCCGCGCAGGCCACCACGCTGGGCAAGCGGTTCGCGTCGGCGGCCGAGGAGATGCTGATCGCGCTGCAGCGGTTGCGCTCGTTGATCGACCGGTACCCGCTGCGCGGAGTGAAGGGGCCGATGGGCACCGCACAGGACATGCTGGACCTGTTCGACGGCGACGCTGCACGCCTCGCCGAGCTCGAGCGCCGCGTCGCCGAATTCCTCGGCTTCACAGAGCTTTTCACCAGCGTCGGGCAGGTGTATCCACGGTCGCTGGACCACGACGTCGTCTCCGCGCTGGTGCAGGTGGGCGCGGGCCCGTCGTCGCTGGCGCACACCATCCGGCTGATGGCCGGCCACGAACTGGTGACCGAAGGCTTCGCGCCCGGTCAGGTCGGGTCGTCGGCGATGCCGCACAAGATGAACACCCGCTCGTGTGAGCGGGTGAACGGGTTGCAGGTGGTGGTGCGCGGTTACGCCGCCATGGCGGCCGAACTCGCTGGGGCGCAATGGAACGAGGGCGACGTGTTCTGCTCCGTGGTACGCCGGGTGGCGCTGCCCGATGCGTTCTTCGCCGTCGACGGGCAGATCGAGACGTTCCTGACGGTACTCGACGAGTTCGGCGCCTACCCGGCTGTGATCCAGCGCGAGCTGGACCGTTACCTGCCGTTCCTGGCGACGACGCGGATGCTGATCGCCGCCGTCCGCGCGGGGGTCGGCCGTGAGACCGCCCACGAGGTGATCAAGGAGCACGCCGTCGCGGTGGCACTGGCGATGCGGGAGAAGGGTTCCGAACCCGACCTGTTGGATCGGTTGGCGGCCGATCCGCGGCTGCCTCTGGACCGTCCAGCGCTCGATGCGGCGCTGGCCGACAAGCAGGCGTTCACCGGTGCGGCCGGCGATCAGGTGGACCGGGTCGTCGAGGCGGTCGACGAGTTGGTCAGCCGCTATCCCGAAGCCGCGAAATACACTTCGGGTGCCATCTTGTGACACTGGCCGCGATCGACTTCACCGATCTGGACAACTTCGCGAACGGCTTCCCGCACGATCTGTTCGCGGTGCATCGGCGCGAGGCGCCGGTGTACTGGCACGAGCCGACCGAGCACACACCCGACGGCGAGGGATTCTGGTCCGTCGCCACCTACCCCGAAACGCTTGCGGTGTTTCGTGATCCGGTCACCTTCTCGTCGGTGACCGGGGGTTCGCGGCCGTTCGGCGGAACGCTGCTGCAAGACCTGGCGGTCGCCGGCCAGGTGCTCAACATGATGGACGATCCGCGGCACTCACAGATCCGCAGGCTGGTCAGCTCAGGCCTGACGCCGCGGATGATCCGGCGGGTCGAAGACGATCTGCGTGCGCGGGCGCGGCGGCTGCTGGACGCTGTCGAGCCGGGTGAGCCGCTGGACTTTCTCATCGACATCGCCGCCGAACTGCCCATGCAGATGATTTGCATCCTGCTGGGAGTGCCTGAGTCCGAACGGCATTGGTTGTTCGAGGCGATCGAGCCGCAGTTCGACTTCGGCTCGGCCCGGAGGGCCCAAATAGGCACAGTGGGACAGCTGACCGCAGAAGACGCCGGCTCGCGGATGTACACCTACGGGCAGGAGCTGATCGCGGCCAAGCGCGCGGCGCCGACCGACGACATGTTGTCGGTCGTCGCGAATGCGTCGGTGGACGACGGAGTTCTGTCCGACCTCGAGCTTTACCTGTTCTTCAGCCTGCTGTTCAGCGCCGGGGCCGAGACGACGCGAAACGCCGTCGCGGGTGGGCTGCTGGCGCTGATCGACTTTCCGGAGCAGATGTCGCTGCTGCGTTCGGATCTCGGCTTGCTGCCGTCGGCCATCGAGGAGATGGTGCGCTGGACGTCGCCCTCGCCGTCGAAGCGGCGCACCGCGACCCGTGATGTGTCGCTGGGCGGGTCTGAGATTGCCGCCGGCCAGAAGGTCCAGATCTGGGAAGGGTCGGCGAACCGGGACGCGGCGGTCTTCGCCGACGCCGACGTGTTCGACATCAGCCGTAAACCCAACCCGCACCTGGGGTTCGGTCAAGGTGTGCACTACTGCCTCGGCGCCAATCTCGCCAGGCTCGAGCTTCGGGTGCTGTTCGAGGAGCTGTTGACGCGATTCTCGACGGCCAGGCTGGTCAAGCCCGTCGAGTGGACGCGAAGCAATCGGCACACCGGAATGCGGCATCTGGTGGTGGAGCTGCGGTGAACGGTAGGCGGTGAGACCGGACGCGTTCGCGTTCGTGATGGCGACCGGGATCGTGTCCGTCGCCGCGACCGACCACGGGTTCACCTACATCAGCGACGGGCTGGCTGTGTTGGCCGTCGGCGGGTTGCTGGGTCTGGTTGTCGCAGCATTGGTTTCGTGGAGCGGTAGGCCGCCGGATATCTCGGATCCGGACGTCACGATCGGCATGTTCACGTTCGTCGCGGCGTGCGCGGTGATCGACAGCAGGCTGACGTCGATTTCAGCGGTGCTGTGGACGCTGGGCGTGTCGGCGGCGCTGGCGTGGCTGCTGTTGAGCGCGCTGACCGTGCGCAACCTCGCGGCGAGAACGTGGCAGGAGTTGCAGGAGCGCGCACGAGGCGGTTGGGAACTCTTCAGCGTCGGGACGTCCGGGCTGGCGATCGTCGCCGTCGCGCTGGCGCAGCGCAACGGGTCCCATGCCCTGCTGCTCATCGGGGTGGCGATCTGGGTGGTCGCGATCGCGGTGTACGCGGTGATGACCGCGATGATCCTGGCGCGCGCGTTCGCGGCGCGGCTGGACCCCAACGGGTTCGAGCCGGACGCCTGGATCCTGATGGGCGGCTTGGCCATCGCCACGTTGGCCGGAGACCACATCCACCGGGCGGGCATCGACGATGCTCTGGCGGTGACCATCGCGACGTGGTGTGTGGCGACGCTGTGGATCGTGCCGCTGCTCTACTTCGGCCTGCGGCACCTGCAGCGGGCCGACTCGCGACATTTCGCCGGAGTGTGGTGGGCGATGGTTTTCCCGCTGGGCATGTACTCGGCCGCCACCCACGCCATGGCCGTGGAGACCGGATGGCCCGTCTTGCCCGGAGTCTCGCTGGCCTTCTTCTGGATCGCGTTCGCCGCTTGGCTCATCGTGACGATCGCCGGGGTGCTGTCGCTGTGGGGGCTCCGGCCGCGGCGATTTCGGCGATCACCCGCCTCGGGTGCTCCGTGAGGTCGAGCCAGGTGAAGCGCAACACCTTCCAGTTCAGCAGCGAAATCGTGTTCTGGCGGGTGCGGTCGATCTGAAACGCGTCGGGGTCGTGGTGGAACGCCCAGCCGTCGACCTCGATGGCGATCTTCGCCTCGATGAACGCCACGTCGACCCGGTAGCCGCCGACAGGATGGTTGGTCTTCCATCCGGTGAAGCCCGCGTCTTTGAGCAGCTTGACGAGCAGCCGCTCGGCCTCCGAGCGCGCCCCGTCGCGGGCGGCCTGCAGAAGTCTGCGGGCGGCCGGCGACCCGTGCCTGCCCTTGTTGCGCAGATGGGCTCGCCAAAGTTGATTGAGTTCCACGTGGCGCTGTAATGCGGTGTCCATCAGCTTGGCGCCGCCGCCGCGTCGGACGGCCGCTTCGACGACGGTCAGCGGCAGCGCGGTAACCCTCAGCCCGTTGCGCTCGACGACGTCGTGCGGATCCAGGTCCCGCCTACGCAACCGCGTGCCCGCACGCCGCCGGCCGTTGCTCGACTTCGGCACGGTGACTTCGACGACCTCCGGGGCGTACTTCGACGCGCCATGCCACCACGCCGCGGTAAGACCGCTGGCGCAGGCCCGGACGCCGTAGCCCCATACCGCGGCACGGATCCGCGCCGCATCCGTGAACGGTCGATCGTCGACGAAATAGACCCCCGGAGCGCAGCGACGCCACCGGCCGCACTGAACACGTCGGCGGACGATCTGCTCGCTCAGACCGATTTCGCGCGCCTGCGCGAGCGTGATGACGCCGTCGTGGTCACGTAACAGATCATCGAGCACGTCTTTAGGACGGCTGGGACCCCCAACTGGCTCCCTCGGTCGCGATTTGTGAGTGAAAACGATCGCCCACCGATCGAAATCACTCACAAATCGCGGGGATTACCCGCCGGCCGAGCGCACTTCCAGGGCGGCCAGGCCGCGGATCGTCTCGGCGTCGTAGTTGCGCCACGCTCCGACGGGGTCGGGGTTGATCGCGACCAGCTTGGCCAGTGGACGGTTGGCGAGCGCCCGCAACGCCAGCAACTGCTCACCGGCCGCGGTGCGGGCCAGCGTGATCGCGGTCCACTTGCGACGGAAGAACCGCAGCCGCAAGTACAGCCACGGCATCGCGACGAACAGGATCGGCGGCGCGGCCACCGCCAGCGCCAGTACCCACGCCAGCCACGACGCGGTCGTGTCGAGGCTGTGTCCGGCTCCGGCGATGTCGAGCGCCGCCTCGCTGGCCGCCCGTAGCGGCTTGCTCAGCGCGTCGCCGACGAGCGGGAAGTCACCGGTGCGATCGCCCGCGGTGTCGAGGTTGTCGGCCACGCCGTTGGCGCCGGTCTCGACTTGGCGGCCCACCGCGGCGATCGTCGAGATGGCCGAGTGCACTGCCGTGCCGACCGCCACCCACACCGTCGTCCAGACGACCACGACGATGTCGCTGATCAGTTGCGCGAGGACGCGCGTCGGCCTGCGGGCATAAGGGATAAACCGCGAACTCATGGCTGTAGATGCTGCCCGATAGGCTGGCCCGATGCGCCCCGCTCTGTCCGACTATCGGCATCTGGCCAGCGGCAAGGTTCGCGAGCTGTATCGCGTGGACGACGAGACGCTGCTCTTCGTGGCCAGCGACCGCATCTCGGCGTACGACCACATTCTCGACTCACACATCCCCGACAAGGGCCGCATCCTGACCGCGATGAGCGTCTTCTTCTTCGACCTGATCGACGCGCCCAACCACCTGGCCGGCCCGCCCGATGACGAGCGCATCCCCGAAGAGGTACTGGGTCGGGCGCTGGTCGTACAGCAGCTCGACATGCTTCCGGTCGAAGCCGTGGCCCGCGGCTACCTGACCGGTTCGGGGCTCATCGACTACGAGCAGACCGGCAAGCTGTGCGGTATCCCGCTGCCGGCCGGCCTGCGCGAGGCGAGCAAGTTCGCCGAACCGCTGTTCACGCCGGCGACCAAAGCCGAGCTGGGCAGCCACGACGAGAACATCTCGTTCGAGAAGGTCGTCGACCTGATCGGCCCGGAGCGGGCCGAACAGCTGCGGGAGCGCACATTGCAGACCTACATCCGCGGCGCCGACCACGCTTCGACCAAGGGCATCATCGTCGCCGACACCAAGTTCGAGTTCGGCGTGGACAGCGAGGGCGAACTGCGATTGGCCGACGAGGTGTTCACCCCGGACTCGAGCAGATACTGGCGGGCCGACGACTGGAAAGAAGGTGTCGTGCAGCAGAGCTTCGACAAGCAGTTCGTCCGCAACTGGCTCACCGGCCCGGAGTCGGGCTGGGATCGCGCCGGTGACACACCACCGCCACCGCTTCCGCCGGACGTCGTCGAAGCCACCAGAGCTCGCTACATCGAGGCCTACGAACGCATTTCGGGCCTGCGCTTCAGCGACTGGATCGGTGAATGAAGCCGCCGTTCGCCAAACGCGTCGAGACCCCCCGTGAACACCACGGCGACGTCTTCCTCGACCCCTACGAGTGGCTGCGCGACAAGAGCGATCCCGAAGTGATCGCCCACCTGGAAGCGGAGAACGCCTACACCGCACACGTCACCGAGCATCTGGCGTCGTTGCGGCAGAACATCTTCGACGAGATCAAGGCCCGCACCAAGGAGACCGACCTCTCGGTGCCGACGCGTCGCGACGAATGGTGGTACTACGCCCGCAGCTTCGAGGGCAAGCAGTACAGCGTGCACTGCCGCTGTCCTGTTGCCGATCCCGACGACTGGACGCCACCGGTGCTCGACGAGAACACCGCGATCCCGGGCGAACAGGTCCTGCTCGACGAGAACGTCGAGGCCGACGGGCATGACTTCTTCTCGCTAGGTGCCGCCTCGGTCAGCTTGGACGGCAACATCTTGGCGTACTCCGTCGACCTCAAGGGCGACGAGCGATACACGCTGCGGTTCAAGGATTTACGCACCGGCGAGCTCTACTACGACACGATCGTCGGGATCGGCCCGGGTGCGACGTGGGCGGCCGACAACCGGACCGTGTACTACTCGACGGTCGACGAGGCGTGGCGCCCGGACACGATCTGGCGGCACCGCCTCGGCTCGGGGCTGCCGGCACAAAAGGTCTACCACGAACCCGACGAAAAGTACTGGCTCGGCGTCGGGCGTACCCGCAGCGACAAATACGTGATCATCGCTGCCGGCAGTGCCGTCACCTCCGAGGTGCGCTACGCCGACGCGACGGATGCGGAGGCCGAGTTCACCGTGGTGTGGCCGCGCCGCGACTTCGTCGAGTACTCCGTCGAGCACGCCGTCGTCGGCGGCGAAGACCGGTTCCTGATCCTGCACAACGACGGAGCGGAGAACTTCACGCTCGTCGAGGCGCCCGTCGCCGAGCCCACCGCGGTGCGCACGCTGATCGAACACCGCGACGACGCCCGCCTGGACTCCGTCGACGCGTTCGACAAGCACCTCGTCATCAGCTACCGCAGCGACGCCCTGCCCAAGATCCAGCTGTGGCCGATCTACCCCGACGGCCAATACGGCCATCCCGAGGATTTCACCTTCGAGTCCGAGTTGACGTCGGCCGGGCTGAGCGCCAACCCGAACTGGAGCGCGCCGAAACTGCGGATCGGCGCCACCTCCTACATCACGCCGGTGCGCGTCTACGACGTCGACCTCGACACCGGCGAACGGACATTGCTGCGCGAACAGCCCGTGCTCGGCGACTACCGGCCGGAGGACTACGTCGAGCGCCGCGACTGGGCCGTCGCGCCGGACGGTGCACGAATCCCGATATCGATCGTGCACAAGATCGGTCTGCAGTATCCGGCGCCGACTCTGCTGTACGGGTACGGCGCGTACGAGGCGTGCGAGGACCCGCGCTTCTCGATCGCGCGGCTCTCGCTGCTCGACCGCGGGATGGTGTTCGCCGTAGCGCATGTGCGCGGCGGCGGAGAGCTGGGCAGGCCGTGGTACGAGCACGGCAAGATGCTCGAGAAGAAGAACAGCTTCACCGACTTCATCTCCGTCGCACAGCATCTGGTGCAAAGCGACGTCACCCGGCCGCAGAATCTGGTCGCATACGGCGGCAGCGCCGGCGGCCTGCTCGTCGGTGCTGTGGCGAACATGGCGCCGGAGCTGTTCGCCGGCGTTCTCGCGGTGGTGCCGTTCGTGGACCCGCTCACCACGATCCTGGACCCCTCGCTTCCGCTCACCGTCACCGAATGGGACGAATGGGGAAACCCGTTGGAGAGCAAGGAAGTCTACGAGTACATGAAGTCGTACTCGCCATACGAGAACGTCGAAGCCAAGCAGTACCCGGCCATCCTGGCGATGACGTCGCTGAACGACACCAGGGTGTACTACGTCGAGCCGGCGAAATGGGTTGCCGCACTGCGTCACTCCAAGATCGACACCCGTTCGGTGATACTGAAGACCGAGATGAATGCCGGCCACGGCGGGATCAGCGGACGCTACGAACGCTGGAAGGAGACCGCCTTCCAGTACGCCTGGATACTGGACGCCGCGAAGGCCGAACACGAACCCTTGCCGTAACGGCAAAGATCTAGGCAGTGGCTAGATCGCCGGTATGATGGCCGCGTGAGCAGGACCACCTACCACCACGGGGATTTGAAGGCCGTCATCCTCGCGCAAGCAGCCGAGCTGGTGGCCGAGCGGGGCGCCGACGGTGTCTCGCTGCGCGAGTTGGCGCGGGCAGCCGGAGTGTCGCATGCGGCGCCCGCGCACCACTTCTCCGACAGGCGCGGCCTGTTCACCGCGCTGGCGGCCGAGGGATGGCGCAAGCTG
Source organism: Mycobacterium sp. E740 (assembly GCF_001672895.1). Classification (GTDB taxonomy): domain Bacteria; phylum Actinomycetota; class Actinomycetes; order Mycobacteriales; family Mycobacteriaceae; genus Mycobacterium. Next base: position 5,800 of record NZ_LZKP01000152.1, on the reverse strand, counting down.
GCGGCGGCGCTCGGAGAAGCGCGGCCGGAATTCTCCGATGCCGCGCTGGCATACGTCCGGTTCGCGCTCGACCACCCCGGGCATTACGCGGTGATGTTCGACCGGTCGCTCGTCGAGCCGGACAACGCGGACTTGGTAGCGGCGCAGAACGCGGCGGGAGCCGAACTGGCCCAGGGCGTCGGAACCCTCGACGACCCACGCGCCGCGAAAGACCCAGAGGCCGCCGCGCTCGCGGCATGGTCTCTGGTGCACGGGTTTTCGCTCCTGTGGCTGAACCGTGCAATCGATGATGACGGCGATCCCATGGCCACCGTGCACCGCGTCGCGGGCATGCTCTTCGAGACGGGGTAACGTGCGGGCATGACCGACACACCGCTGACCGACATCGCTGTGACCACCCTCGACGGCCGCGACACCACGCTGGGCGAACTGGCCTCCGGGGCCGCGCTGATCGTCAACGTCGCGTCGAAATGCGGTCTGACGCCGCAGTACACCGCGCTCGAGCAGTTGGCCAAGGACTACCGCGAGCGTGGACTCACCGTGATCGGCGTGCCATGCAACCAGTTCATGGGTCAGGAGCCGGGCTCGGCCGAGGAGATTCAGGAATTCTGTTCGACCACTTACGGAGTCACATTTCCGCTGCTGGCCAAGACCGATGTCAACGGTGCCGACAGGCACCCGCTGTACACCGAACTGACGAAGACGTCCGACGACAGCGGCGAGGCCGGCGACATCCAGTGGAACTTCGAGAAGTTCGTGCTCGCGCCCGGCGGAACGGTGGTCAAGCGGTTCCGTCCCCGCACCGAACCGGATTCACCCGAAGTGGTCGCGGCGATCGAGGAGGTCCTGCCGCGATAACCCCCCGATCGTCATCCGACGTCCGCCGGATGTAAACCGTCGTGACACCCGGCCCCGGCACACTGGCGGCGTGGCTGGACAACTGATCGTCTCCGTCTCCGGAATCAGCGATCGCACGATGCCCGAGGTCGAGGATTTCTGCGCGCAACTCGACGCGCGCGGCGTTCCCGTCTCGCTGCTGGTGGCACCCCGGATCCGCGGCGGCTACCGCCTTGACGACGATGCTGCCACGGTCGCTTGGCTGGCCGGTAGGCGCGATCGCGGCGATGCAATCGTGCTGCACGGCTTCGACGAGGCTGCCACCAAGAGGCGGCGCGGCGAGTTCGCGGTCTTGCCCGCGCACGAGGCGAATCTGCGGCTGATGGGTGCCGATCGGGTGATGGAACATCTCGGCTTGCGCACCCGGCTGTTCGCGGCTCCAGGCTGGACGGTGTCGCCGGGGACAGTCGCAGCGTTGCCCCGCAACGGTTTTCGACTTCTCGCCGGACTCACCGAGATCACCGACCTGACCCGCGGGAGCGCGGTCCGGTCGCGCGTACTCGGCATCGGCGAAGGCTTCCTCAGCGAGCCGTGGTGGTGCCGGACTCTGGTGTTGTCAGCCGAACGGACAGCGCGGCGACGCGGGACGGTACGGGTGGCGGTGGCCGCCCGCCACTTACGCAGGCCCGGTTCCCGACAGGCGATGCTCGACAGTGTCGACCTGGCACTGATGCACGGCGCCGAGCCGACGGTCTACGAGTGGCGGCCGTCCAGGGCATTGACCGACGCCGCGTAGCGCCTGCCCGCTAACGTGGCGGACATGGCAGATGCTGACGTCATCGTCGTCGGAGCGGGGTTGGCCGGCCTGGTGGCGGCTTGCGAGCTGGTGGAACGCGGACGGCGCGTCCTGATTGTCGACCAGGAGAACGCCAACAACATCGGCGGGCAGGCGTTCTGGTCCTTCGGCGGGCTGTTCTTCGTCGACAGCCCGGAACAACGGCGGTTGGGCATCCGCGACAGCCATGAGCTGGCGCTGCAGGACTGGCTGGGGTCGGCCGGGTTCGACCGCCCCGAGGATCACTGGCCGCGGCAGTGGGCGCACGCCTACGTCGATTTCGCGGCGGGGGAGAAGCGCGGCTGGCTGCGGGAGCGTGGCCTGCAGACGTTCCCGATCGTCGGGTGGGCCGAGCGTGGCGGGTACGACGCTCGCGGACACGGCAATTCGGTGCCGCGGTTCCACATCACCTGGGGCACCGGACCCGCGATCGTCGACATCTTCGCGCGACGGCTCACCGGCCGCGCCCAATACGCGCACCGCCACCGGGTCGACGAGCTGATCGTCGAGAACGGAGCGGTTGTCGGGGTGCGCGGAACGGTGCTCGAGCCGTCTGACGCAGCGCGGGGTGTGGCGTCATCCCGAAAAGCTATCGGCCAGTTCGAGTTTCGTTCCCAGGCGGTCGTCGTCGCCAGCGGCGGTATCGGAGGCAACCACGACCTCGTGCGGCAGAACTGGCCCAAGCGGATGGGCCGCGTGCCCGAACAGTTGCTCTCCGGGGTGCCCGCACACGTCGACGGCCGGATGATCGGGATCACCGAAGCCGCCGGCGCGCGGGTGATCAACAGCGACCGGATGTGGCACTACACCGAGGGCATCACCAACTACGACCCGATCTGGCCGCTGCACGGCATCCGCATCCTGCCAGGGCCGTCGTCCTTGTGGCTGGACGCGAACGGCAACCGGCTGCCGTCGCCGCTGTACCCCGGGTTCGACACGCTCGGCACGCTCGAACACATCTCGCAGACGGGTCAGGACTACACCTGGTTCATCCTCAACGCGCGGATCATCGCCAAGGAATTTGCGCTATCGGGTCAGGAACAGAACCCCGACCTCACGGGTCGCAGTATCCGTGACGTGTTGTCCCGCGTGCGGCCCGGTGCGCCGAGGCCCGTGCAGGCGTTCGTCGACCGCGGCGTCGACTTCGTCAGCGCTGACTCGTTGCGCGACTTGGTGTCTGCGATGAACGCCGTTCCCGACGTGCTGCCGCTCGACTATGCGACGGTGGAGGCCGAAGTCACCGCTCGCGATCGCGAGGTTGCGAACAAGTTCACCAAGGACACGCAGATCGCCTCGATCCGGGTGGCGCGCAACTATCTCGGTGACCGGGTGAGTCGCGTGGTGGCGCCGCACCGGCTCACCGATCCGAAGGCCGGACCGCTGATCGCGGTGAAACTGCACATCCTGACGCGAAAGTCGTTGGGCGGATTGGAGACCGACCTCGACGCGCGGGTGCTGAAGTCTGACGGCAGCGTGTTCGACGGGTTGTTCGCCGTCGGGGAGGCCGCGGGCTTCGGCGGCGGCGGGGTGCACGGCTACCGGTCGTTGGAGGGCACTTTCCTCGGCGGCTGCGTGTTCTCCGGCCGGGCCGCGGGGCGGGCGGCGGCGCGGGACACGGCCTGAGCGGCTTTAAAACTCGGTGCCGCTCTCCGTTTCGAGCACCTGGAAGTCGGTGTCGGTCATCTCCGAGAGCCTGCCGTAGAAGATGCCGCGCGCGCTCGGATCGATGATCGCCTGGTGGATGGGCACCGCGTGCGTCGGCGCCACCGCGCGTAGGTAGTCGACGGCCTCGGAGATCTTCATCCACGGCGCGGCGGCGGGCGTGGCGAGCACGTCGACCGGTTCACCCGGAGTGAACAGCGCGTCGCCCGGATGCATCAGGCGGGCCGGGTGGGTGCCGTCGCCGATCAAGTACGAGATGTTGTCGATCACCGGTAGCTCGGGGTGGATCACCGCGTGCTTGCCGCCAACACCGCGCACGGTGAGGTGGTCGATGGTGAGTTCGTCGCCGACGTTGACCGCGCGCCACGGTTCGCCGAGCTGCGCGGCGGTCTGCGGGTCGGCATACAGGGCGGCCTGCGGGTTGGCGTCGAGCAGCGCGGGCAGGCGTGCGGTGTCGGCGTGATCGGGATGCTGATGGGTGATCAGGATCGCCGAGAGCCCGGTGATGCCCTCGAAACCGTGGGAGAACGTTCCCGGGTCAAACAGAATCGTCGATTCAGCGCCACTTTCGGCCGGGAAATTCGCGAGTAAGCATGAATGTCCGAAATGCGTCAATTGCATGCCTATATTGTGGCGGCGCTGGCCGTGTTCAGGGGGTACTTGAGTCGTGCGATTGCTGCTGGCGGTGGCCCTGGCGGCTCTCGGGCTGGCCGTGACGTCTGGCCCTGCGCCTTCCGCGGGTGCGGTGCCGGGCGCCTGCCCGCCGATCTGCGACGCGATCCCCGATTCGGCTTGGGCGCAGCCCGATGAGCTTCCGTTGTACCCGGTGTACCGCTGGGCGGGACTGGCCGGGCTGGCGGTCAGCGCGCCCGCACCCCGGTTCATGTTCGAGGAACTCTGCAGCAGCCCGCCGGTCGCCGACGAGCCGCGCGCCTACGTGGTGGGCGCCAGGGCGCAGATCAGCAATCCGGCTGGTCAGTGGCAGTTGCGGGCGCAGGTGTTGCACTGGCGCGGCGACGTCGCGCACACCGGTCAGCTCGCCCGGTCGGTGCTCGACACGGCACGGCTGAGGCTGCGGACATGCCAGTTGACGGCGCCGCTGGTGTCGCCATCGATCACCACCGTGGAGTCCACCCGGATGGCCGCGGTGATCAGTGCGGCCGGCCAGCAGGTGGTGCACCAGTACCTGCTCGCGCACCCGACGAGCGGCAGCGTCGTCGAACTGGCGCTGTGGTCGACGCTGCCCACTCAGGTGCCCTGGGTCCCCGTGCCCGACGCCCGGGTCCTCGACGCGCTGACGGCCCCGCTGTGCGAGGCCTACCTGGGTTCGTGCCGGTGACTCGCGTGAGCTGAGTGCGCCGGTACAGTTGACGCGTGGCAAGGGTGGTGGTGCACGTGATGCCCAAGGCCGAGATCCTCGACCCGCAGGGGCAGGCGATCGTCGGCGCGTTGGGCCGACTCGGCTTCGACGGTGTGTCAGATGTGCGGCAGGGCAAGCGATTTGAGCTCGAGGTCGACGACAACATCGACGACGACACCCTGGCCGAGATCGCGGAGTCGCTGTTGGCGAATACCGTGATCGAGGACTGGTCGGTCAGCAGGGAGCAAGCGTGACCGCGCGCGTGGGGGTCATCACATTTCCCGGCACCCTGGACGACATCGACGCCGCCCGAGCGGTTCGGCTGGCCGGTGCCGAGCCCGTCTCCCTCTGGCATGCCGACGCCGACCTGAAGAACGTCGAGGCCGTGGTGGTGCCCGGCGGCTTCTCCTACGGCGACTATCTACGCGCCGGCGCGATCGCGAAGTTCGCGCCGGTGATGGGTGAAGTGGTGCGCGCTGCCGAGCATGGCATGCCGGTCTTGGGAATCTGCAACGGTTTTCAGGTCCTCTGCGAGGCCGGCCTACTGCCCGGCGCGTTGACGCGTAACGCCGGACTGCATTTCGTGTGTCGTGACATCTGGCTGGAAGTCGCGTCGAACTCGTCGGCGTGGTCGTCGCGGTACGAGCAGGGCGCTGACATCTTGGTGCCGTTGAAGTCCGGCGAGGGCCGCTACGTGGCCAGTGACAAGGTGCTCGACGAGCTCGAGGGCGAGGGCCGCGTGGTGTTCCGGTACCGCGACAATCCCAACGGGTCGCAACGCAACATCGCGGGGATCAGCTCGGCCAACGGACGCGTCGTCGGTTTGATGCCGCATCCCGAGCATGCGACCGAGGCGCTCACCGGCCCGTCCGACGACGGTCTCGGGCTGTTCTACTCGGCGCTGGACGGCGTGCTGAGCGCGTAACCCGCCCGTGCTCGCGCGAAGATGAACAGATGCCAGCCAGTCCACAGAGCCTGTGCGAGTTCATCGACGCCTCGCCGTCGCCGTTCCATGTCTGCGCGACCGCGGGCGACCGGCTGCGCGAGGCCGGCTTCCGCGAACTGTCCGAGGCCGCTCAGTGGCCCGCGCACGGTGAAGAAGTTCC
>NZ_LZKP01000151.1 GCF_001672895.1 Mycobacterium sp. E740 | reverse complement strand
AACAACTCGTCGTCCCCGTCGAGGTGCGAGACACCTCCGGCACCGTATTCGTCACCGCTCGGATCACCATGCACGTCGGCCAGGCGCCCTTGCCCTGACTGGCGAGCACGCGCTCGGCGACGGCGATCTGCTGTTCCTTGGATGCCAGGTTCGCGGCAGGGGCGTACTCGCCGCCGCCGTGGCCGCTCCAGGTGCTCGGCGAGAACTGCAGCCCGCCCTGATAGCCGTTGCCGGTGTTGATGGCCCAGTTGCCGCCGGACTCGCAACTGGCGACCTGATCCCATTCACCGTCGGTGGCGGCGCTGGCATGTCCGGCGAGCGCGAGGCCCCCGGTGCCGAGCACTGCGCCCGTGAAGGCGACTTTGGCGACGTTCACGGTCGATGCCGTGGGCTTGCGGTGCCGTCCACTCATGAGTGCGTTCGGTCCTCTCTTCGGCGCCCGCGAGGTCAGCTGTCGGGTTCGGGCTGGAGAGGATGCCCGGCCGTGTCGCGCAGGTGATTTCACTCGGCGATCCGGCTTCACCCCAAGGAGCCGATGGCTCCAAGGTCCGTTTGACTCGGTGGACCGGTGGGTCCCCCGCCTCCATCCAAGTTGTTCGTCGGTATGCCGTGTGCCAACGGATGGAGCTCGGCGCTGCTGGGCACGGCGGGCAGATCGGTGTGAGGTCGATCGGCCTGGGACTGAACCGTAACGGCTCTGCGGGGACGAGTCATCTTTGGCGGGTAACGGCGTTTCCGCCGTCGGCAAATCTTAAAAGAGCTCTAAATGCCCAGCAGCGACGAGAGTTTCCGCAGGACAGCGGCGGGCTCCACCGCTTCGTAGCCAGTCCGTGACCATTCCGTT
>NZ_LZKP01000150.1 GCF_001672895.1 Mycobacterium sp. E740 | reverse complement strand
CACCGCCGGGCGCACCGCCGAACACGTTGTTGATCTTGACGGTGCCGACGGGAAGGACGCGCCACGCCTCCTGCGCGTGCGCCATGTCCGCTGTCAGCACCGTGGCGGCCAAGCCGTAGCGGTCGTCGGCGGCTTCGCGCAGTGCGGTGTCGAAGTCCGGCGTCACCCGCACCGGCGCGACCGGACCGAACGTCTCTTCCCGGAACACCAGCATCTCGGGTGTGCAGCCGGCCAGCACGGTCGGCGGGTAGAACGCACCCGGGCCCGGCCGCGGTTCGCCGCCGGCCAGCACGCGCGCGCCGTTGGCGACTGCGTCGTCGACGTGCTCCTGGACCACGGCTCGCTGCCGCTCGTCGACCATCGGCCCGATCCGCCCGGCCCATGCGCGTGCCTGCTCGGCCAGCTCGTCGAGAAAGGCGTCGGCCAGCGCCTCGACCACGAACACCCGCTCGACGGACACACAGATCTGCCCCGCATTCGCGAACGCGCCCAACGCCGTCTGCTCGGCCGCCCACCGCGGATCCACTCCCCCGTCGACGATCAGCGCGTCGTTGCCGCCGTTCTCCAATACGGTCTTGGCGCCCCGCTGCGCGCAGGCCTGCGCGATCGCCCGGCCCGTCACGCTGCTGCCGACATGGGCTACCACGTCGACGTCGGGCGCCGACGCCAGCTGGGCGCCGACGGACCCGTCGCCGTCGAGGATCTCAAGCACACCATCGGGTAGCTGGTCGGCCAGCAGTTCGGCGAACCGTCGACCGGTCCCCGGGCAGCGCTCACTTGGCTTGTGCACTACCGTGTTTCCCGTCACCAGCGCGGCGCCCAGCAGGCCGGCCGCCACCGCGACCGGGTCGTTCCACGGAGTCAGCACTGCCACCACACCGCGCGGTTCGAAAACCATGAGGTCGGTTGCAGCCCAGGAGCCGTGCAAGCTGCGGCCGCGATGCAGAGGACCGAGCTCGGCGTACTGCACGAGTGTGCCCGCCCCCGCGTCGACCCCACCCAGCGCGTCGTCACGCAGCTTGCCGGTCTCGCGTTCGTTGAGTTCGGCCAATTCTGTTGCCGCGGCGCGGACCGCTGCCGCAGCCTTGGTCAGCGCAGCCGCACGATCGGCGGCCGGGGTGCGGGCCCAGGCCGGCGCCGCCGCGCGCGCTCGCGCGACGGCTTGCGCGCACGCCTCGGGGTCGGTGATCGGAACCCGGCTCACGGTGTCGCCGGTTCGGGGGTCCAGAACGGTCAGCTCCATGGTCGAGGACACCCAGGTGTGTTACCCGGTCGATCACCGGTCAATCGACCCTCAGGCGTAGAGCTCTTCGAACTTCTTAATCGAACGGTCGATGTCGCCCTTGACCGCACGCGCCGCGGTGGCGCCGATCGGCCCGAACAGCGGCGCTCCACCCAGGTTGAGGGTGAGCGTGAATGCGCTGCCGGTGTCCGTCGGCGCGACCTTCATCGTCAGCCCGTACTTCGTGCCGCCGACACCCTTGCCGGTCACCTCGATCAGCTTCGGCGGGTCGAACTGCTTGATCGTCCAGGTGACCCGATTGCGCAGACCTTTGGCGCCCGCCACCCCGACGATCTGAGTGCCGACCGACAGTTCGTCGGGCAGTTCGCTGCGCCAGCCCTCGTGCATCACCAGCCAGTCGCCCAGGGAGTTGAGATCCGACACATGCTCCCAGGCGTCCTCGGGACTCAACGCCAATTCACGCGACAACTCGAGTTTCGCCATTGTGGGATCGTAGCCAGCTCAGCTCGGCGCCGGCAGACTCAACACCAGCCGGGCGCCGCCGAGTGGACTGGTCTCCATCGCGGCCGTCCCGCCGTGTATGTCGGCCTGTTGGGCGACCAGCGCCAACCCGAGTCCCGAGCCGGACCGCGCCGCTGTCGAGCCGCGCGAGAACCGCTCGAACACGGCGGCCCGCTCGTCCTCCGGTATCCCCGAGCCGTTGTCGTCGACGATGATCCGGACCCCTTCGCCGGAGCTGTCGACGCCGAGCCGGATCTCGGTGGCACCGCCGTGCTTGACCGCATTGGTGATCGCATTGTCGACGACGAGGCGCAGTCCGGCGGGCAAGCCCACCATGAGCACCGTCGTCGACGAGGCCAGCGAGACCCGCAGCCCGGGATAGTTGCGCATCGCGTCGTGAGCGGCACGATCTAGCAGTTCGGTGATGTCGACGGGAACGAAGTCGTCGACGGTGGTCAACTCGCCTTGTGCGAGGCGCTCGAGCGCCGTGAGGGTCGCCTCGATGCGGCTCTGGGTGCGCATCACGTCGGCGATCACCTCCTGGCGTTGCTCGTCGCGCATCTGCAACGTGGACAACACCTCGAGGTTGGTGCGCATCGCGGTCAGCGGCGTGCGTAGTTCGTGCGACGCCACCGCGGCGAAGTCGCGCGCCGACTCCAGCGCCGCCCGGGTGCGCTGCTGTTCGGCGCCGATGCGGGCGAGCATCCCTTCGACGGCCTCGGCGATCTCGACGGCCTCCTGCACACCGCGAACCTGGACCTCTTCGGGTTTCGACTGCGCGTTGATCGCGCGCGCCCGCTGGGCGAGCAGGCGGAACGGGTTGATCATGATCGACCACATCACCCAGCCGACGAGCACCGTGCCGACGATCACCCCGCCGCAGATCAGCAGTACGCGCCGGTGCAACTCGTCGATGCGGTGTTGAGTCTCGGCCAGCGGCGCACCGATCGCGATCGACGCGTCCCCGGCGGTGAACGTGCGCACC
>NZ_LZKP01000149.1 GCF_001672895.1 Mycobacterium sp. E740 | reverse complement strand
CCGGATCGCCAGTCCGACGACCGCATATATCGCCCACGGGTGCAGCGTCCAGTGGAACAGCGTGGTGGCCAGCGCGGTCTGCACGACCTCCGGATTTCCGGCCGGGCCGGTACCCGGCGGAGGCGTCGAGAAATGCGCCAGCGGTTCGGCCACCCCGAAGAACATCAGGCCGATACCCATGCCCGCGCTGAACATCATCGCGACCCACGACACGCCGTTGAACTCGGGCTCCTCGTCGTCGCGGCCGAGCGGGATCGCGCCGTAGCGGCCGATCGCGAGCCACAGGATGAACACCACGAACCCGGACGCCGTCAGCACGAACAGCCAGCCGGTGTTGTCCATCACCCACGTCAGGGCGCTGTTCGACGCCGTGGCCAGCGACCGGGTGTCGACGAAACCCCAGACGAGGAAGGCGATCGCGACGACCGCGGTGACGCCGAAGACAATCCAGTCCACGCCGCGCGAGCGCGCGTCGGCGTTCGCTTCGACCGGCTGATCGAGTACCGGGTGGGGCACGACGTCGTTCGTGGGCGACCTGAGCGCACGCCGAGTCGCGGCCCCGGCCTTGCCGGTCGCTTCGTGCTCGGCGCCCGTCGTCATGACTGGGCCGCCTCCAGCAGTTCTTCCAGGGATTCCCGTAGCAGGCTCGGCAGGACGTCGACGTCGCTCATCGCATCGCGGTCGGCGTTGATCCCGAAATACACCATCCCGTTGTACGACGTCACCCCGAGCGCCAGGACCTGATTGGCCAGCAACGGAGGCACCGCGTACGTGTCCAGCAACTTGGTGCCCGCGATGTACATCTGGTGCTGCGCGCCGGGCACGTTGGTGATCAGCAGGTTGAACTGGCGGGCCGAGAACGTCGTCGCGACCCGGATGCCCATGGCATGCAGCGTCGGCGGCGCGAACCCCGACAGCGTCACGATCGTCCTGGCGTCGACCAGGCTGGCGGCGGTCGACGCCGACTCGGTGGCGTGGGCGATCTGCGAGAGGCGCACCACCGGGTTGCCCTCTCCGACGGGAAGGTCGACGAGGAACGGGGACACCTCGCTGATCGCCTGGCCGGGGCCGGTGGCGTCGCGTTCGGCGTCGGGGTACACCGACATCGGCGCCATCGCGCGCACCCGCGTCGTCGCGGTGACCGGCTCGCCGCGCGACATCAACCAGTTGCGCAGAGCACCGGCCACCACCGCCAGCACGACATCGTTGATGTCGCAGTCGTAGCGGGCGCGCACCATGCGGAAGTCGTCGAGGCTTCCGCTGGCCACGGTGAACCGCCGATTGCGCGAGACGGTCGTGTTCAGCGGACTGCTCGGCGCAGTGCCGCGCGCGACCGTACGGGCCATCTCGACGAATCGGCGCCCCATGTCGACGAGCTGGCCGGCGTTGGTCGCGACGCCGAGGACGGCGGAGCGGACCGCGGCCATCTGCTCGGCCGGGCGCATGATCCACTCGCCGACGGCGCCGAGCAGCAGCTGCCGATCGCTAGGCTCGCGCAGCGGGATCCAGATGTCCTCGCCGAACTGCGGCGGCTTCTGGGTGCGGTCGGCGATGACGTGCCCGATCTCCAGCGCGGTCATCCCGTTGACCAGCGCCTGGTGTGTCTTGGTGTAGATCGCGATGCGGTTCTTGGCCAGGCCCTCGATCAGGTACATCTCCCAGAGCGGACGCGACTTGTCCAGCGGCCGCGATCCCAGCCGGGCGATGAGTTCGTGCAGCTGGGCGTCGCTGCCCGGCGAGGGCAGCGCGGACCGGCGGATGTGATAGGTGATGTCGAAGTCGCGGTCGTCGACCCAGACCGGGCGGGCCAGCCCGAACGTCACCTCGCGGACCTTCTGGCGGTATCGCGGTATCTGCGGCAGCCGTTGTTCGACGGTGGCGAGCAGCGTTTCGTAGCTCAGCCCGCTGCGCGGTTTGCGCAGGATCGACAGCGACCCGACGTACATCGGCGTCACCGTGTTCTCCAGGTGGTAGAACGACGCGTCCGCCGCCGACAACCGCGTGACCATCGCGACGCCGCCCCTCCCGTGTACTTCCGCGGTCCCGCCGCGTGTGCCGAAGTCCCCGCCACGCTATAGCCCGACCCTGGGAATGCGCATCGCGGGTGCTTGCCGGTCTGCTCCTTCGGTGCATGTTCGGTGCATATGAGGCTCTGCGAACCGTGCGATCATGAACAGGTCTGCGACTCTCCGGCAGACGCGACCCGTCTCGTCGAGTGGTTGGAGAGTCGTTGTGCCACCGTCCAATACCCGCACCGAAGAAGCGACCGCCTCGATCGTGCCGGTCATCGACTGCGAGCCGGCGCCCGTCGGTGTCGCCGCGTGTCCGCCGCCGACGCCGAAATCGCTGCGCCGCAGGCCGTCGGGTGGCCTGCGAACCGGGCACCCGCCTCGGGCGGTGCCGGCCGTCGCAGAGCCCGCACCGTCTCGGAGCGCCGTCGTCTTCGCCGAGGCGGCGTTGCGCCGGGTGCTGGAAGTGATCGACCGCCGCCGCCCGCTGGCACAGTTGCGACCGGTGATGGCGCCCGCGCTGACCGACACGGTGCTGGCCATGGCGCGCTGCCCGCATTCCGCGGCGGCCACGCTGCGCCGCGTCAGGTTGCGCATGGTCGACGACCAGATGCCGGCCGCCGAGGTGTTCGGCACCTACAGCCGCGGCCCGCGCATCCGGGCGATAGCGGCCCGCATCGCGTTCGAGGGTGATCGCTGGCGGATCGTCGCGCTGCAGATCGGTTGACCGCTAACCTGCTCGACGTGCAGGGAAACACCGTCAGCGTGGAACGCGTCGTCAAGGCGCCCGCCGCCGCGATCTTCGCGTTGCTCGCCGATGCAGCCGCGCATTCGAGGTTCGACGGCTCGGGCACCGTCGAGGGCACCTCCGATCACGCGCCCGGCGGCGAGGCTCGACCGCTTACCCCCGGCGCGAAGTTCGGCATGTCGATGCGGGGCAGGCCCGAGTCGCTGTATCTGCCGTACCGCACCACGAACACGGTCGTCGAGTTCGAGCCCGACCGGCGCATCGCGTGGAAGACGACGATCGGCCCGCTCGGGTTGATCGGCGGGCGGATCTGGCGTTACGAACTCGAACCCACGGCGCACGGCACCCTGGTGCGCGAGACCTGGGACGTCTCGGCGGACCGGCAGCGGCTCATGCTGAAAGTCGGTGCGACACCCAAGCAGGCAGCGGACGGGATGCGCGCGACCCTGAAGCGTCTCGCCGCGCTGGTCGAACACTGAGTTCGACAGACCTCAGCGCCGGCGCATGGCCTTCTGGTCGCGGGCCTGCTGGCGCGCGGCCTCGCGGCGCTGCTTGCGCGTGCCGCCGCCGGCCGCCGGCCGAGGTGCACCGCCACCCTTGCCTGACCGCTGCACCTGCGCCGAGCCGTCCTCCGAAGGCCCGGTATACGTCAGCGGTCGGGAGTCGTCGTCAATTCCCTTGGCGCGCAATGCAGTTCCGGCCGGACGCTCCTTCGTCGCCACGGCGCCCTGGCCGCTCTCCTGCCCCTGGGCCGCGGCGGCCGTGGCGAACTCGGTAAGCCCGGACGGCGTCGCGACGGGGGCGACGGTCGGCTGCGGGGCTGGTTCGACCGCGACGTTGAACAGGAACCCGACCGACTCCTCCTTGAGGCCCTCGAGCATCCCGATGAACATGTCGTAGCCCTCGCGCTGGTACTCGACGAGCGGGTCGCGCTGCGCCATCGCGCGCAGGCCGATGCCCTCCTTGAGGTAGTCCATCTCGTAGAGGTGCTCACGCCATTTGCGGTCCAGCACGTTGAGCAGCACGTTGCGCTCCAGCTCGCGCATCGCTCCCTCGCCCGCGATCGCCTCGATCTGCTTCTCGCGCTCGGCGTACGCGCGGTCGGCGTCGGCGATCAACGCGTCGAGCAGCTCGTCGCGAGTCAGCTCACCCGGCTCGCCGATCGCGTCGGAGTCGACCAGTTCGTGATGGTCCAGCCCGACGGGATAGAGCTGCTTGAGCGCGGTCCACAGCTGCTCGAGGTCCCAGTCCTCGGCGTAGCCCTCAGCGGTCGCCCCGTCGACGTAGGCGGTGATCACGTCGACGAGCATCTTGCGGGCCTGCTCGGCCAGGTTCTCCCCTTCGAGGATGCGCCGCCGCTCGTCGTAGATGACCATGCGCTGCTGGTTCATCACCTCGTCGTATTTGAGGACGTTCTTGCGGACCTCGAAGTTCTGCTGCTCGACCTGGGTCTGCGCGCTCTTGATCGCGCGGGTGACCATCTTGGCCTCGATCGGCACGTCGTCGGGGAGGTTGAGCCGCGTCAGCAGCGCCTCCAGCGTGGCGCCGTTGAACCGTCGCATCAGTTCGTCACCCAGCGACAGGTAGAACCGCGACTCGCCCGGATCACCCTGGCGTCCCGACCGGCCGCGCAGCTGGTTGTCGATGCGGCGGGATTCGTGGCGTTCGGTGCCCAGCACGTACAGCCCGCCCGCGGCGATGACCTCCTCGGCTTCGTCACCCGCTTCGGCTTTGATCTGGGACAGCACCTCGTCCCAGGCGGCCTCGTACTCGTCGGGCGTCTCCACCGGGTCCAGGCCACGCTCACGCAGCCGCTTGTCGGCGAGGAAGTCCGGGTTACCGCCGAGCACGATGTCGGTTCCGCGGCCGGCCATGTTGGTGGCGACGGTGATCGCGCCGCGCCGGCCGGCTTCGGCGATGATGCCCGCCTCCTGCTCGTGGTACTTGGCGTTGAGGACGTTGTGCGGGATGCGGCGCTTCTGGAACTGCCGCGACAGGTACTCCGAGCGCTCCACGCTCGTGGTGCCGATCAGCACCGGCTGGCCCTTCTCGTACCGCTCGGCGACGTCGTCGACGACCGCGATGTACTTGGCCTCTTCGGTCTTGTAGATCAGGTCCGACTGGTCGGCACGGATCATCGGCTTGTTCGTGGGGATCGGCACGACGCCGAGCTTGTAGATCTCATGCAGCTCGGCCGCCTCGGTCTGGGCGGTACCGGTCATGCCGGCGAGCTTGTCGTAGAGCCGGAAGTAGTTCTGCAGGGTGATCGTGGCCAGGGTCTGGTTCTCGGCTTTGATCTCGACGTGCTCCTTGGCCTCGATGGCCTGGTGCATGCCCTCGTTGTAGCGGCGGCCGATCAGCACGCGGCCGGTGAACTCGTCGACGATGAGCACCTCGCCGTCGCGCACGATGTAGTCCTTGTCGCGCTGGAAGAGCTCCTTGGCCTTGATCGC
>NZ_LZKP01000148.1 GCF_001672895.1 Mycobacterium sp. E740 | reverse complement strand
ATTGGTTCGCGTTACTGCCAAATGCCTGTGCACGCAGAAGTCTGCAGGCCTCCAATCGGGCGGGTGCCGGCGTGCGGGTCGCCAAAATTCGTGGCTGTTAGCCGGCGATTGCCTGCAGCAGCGCTGTCCGAAGACGCTCCCAAACGACTTTCGGCTCCGAGCCTTTGAGCACCTCGATCGTCAGGACCGGTATGCCGCGGTCACGTCCTATGTATGAACCCAACGACCCAGGCGTCGGAGCGAACGAACTTGACTCCTCGACGCGTAGTCCACTAGCAGTCGAGAAGCGCTCCGCGATAACGCGAGCCGGACCGTCGAAGTTTACGAACTGACGGCCGGCCCAAGAGTGGGCGACAAGCACCAGGTTTGGTTGAATGCGATCGATCGTCTCGATAACAGCACGCGACTCAGGCTGATCCAGAGGTTCCCCACCGTTCGACGGGTCAGTCGTGTCGAAGTTCGACGCCGGAAAATTCCTATTAACGTCAACGCCGTTCCGTTATCTCGCGTGCCCGCCGCCCGTCCATCCGGATTGGCGTCCTCGAGGATCGTTAGAGTAACAGCGTCGCCCCGCCCAGTAGTTGCAAAGGCAGGCGGCAACTCGGCGGCCGAGTACGCGCCTTCTGGCTCGTCGCCGTGAATGCCGCCAATGAAGAGGACCTTCCGCGGCCCATGTCCGACGGTTCGTATCCGGATCGGTCGGCCTTGAACAGAGATCCCTACGATCTCCCAGCCGCGGGGCTCGGTTACGCCATTCGGCGCTTGCGTCAGGAATATCCGGGGCTGTGTGATTGGGAGGGCTGGCGGCGACGTAGGCATCGGAGCAGCCCGCTCAGAATCGCAACCATATGCCCCGACCGACGCGGCGAGAATGAGGACTAGGACCGGAAGCACTCGCCCGGGCATGATCACGGTAAAGCCCTTAGCGCTTCAGCCCCCATCAGCGCATGCTAATTCTGCTAATAACCTGCTTGTCAACGTTAAATGACCCCTCAACGGTTGGAAAACGACCCCTTGTAGTCATACTTCGGCGGTTGATCCGAGGACTCGCCCGAGGTCGCGGTCTTCGACGCGGCAGGAGTCCTTAAAAAGACCGTTGCAACACTTTCAGTACCTGCCTACGCCACGACGAGCCCTTGCCTTGCCGCCAGGCATGAGTTTGGACGGTTCTCACATGCAGCGGATCATCGGCCGCCCTTGGGAAGGATGGTGACAGTTCGCTGGGCGGTGATTTCGGGTTGGCCGTCTTGGTGAACTGTGACCGTAACCGTGTACACCCCTGGGCTGTGCGCGTTGAGATAACTTCCCGAGTTATAGGAGTCACACCCCGAGACCTCCTTGAATTCAGACGTCGCAGGACCCTCGATCTGCACCGTCGACTTACATCCCGAACGGACTTGCTCGGCTCCTGCGAAGGATTTCCAGAACACCTCGATCTTCTTGGCGCCGGTGTTGTCGGCCACGTAGGTGTCCCCTTCAACGCGGTCATAGGCCCAGGTCGTCACATCGATCCGGTTGATCGCCTCACCGGTGCTCTGACCGATCGGTCCCGACTGGCTGGTCGACGTCGGAATATGTTCCGACAACGTGAAAGTGAGGTGGTTATCGCCGCTCACTTCCCCGATCGCTCCGGTGACGTTGGCCAGGAACTGGTCGGGCAAGGTGGTCAGCAGACTGATCGCCACACCCATGCGGTGCAACACATAGTTGCGGTCCATCACCGCTTTGTCCGCCGCCGACAAACCGCATTGAGCCAACTCCGTCAGTGTTTGTCTGAAGTCGCTGACATTGCCCGGGATCACCGAGGCCGGCGCCTTGGCCATGGTTGTAAAGCAGTCCCACCCCTCCTTGCTGTCCTTCAGCGCGCTAAGCACCGCGTCGCCGTCCAGACCTACCATCCCCACCGCGGCAAGCAGCGTTTTCATTTGCAGCAGAACCGGATCGACATCGAGGTGGATCGTCCCGGAGCCGGTGCCCGCCGGCAACACCAACCTGCCGCTGCTTCTAGGGGTCAACAGATCCGCCCGGCCGGATGAGTTCTGGCGCAGCCACGAGGCGATCACATCGTCGCCGCCCAGCAACGGAGGGTTGCTGAACTGCCCGGCCGGGCTCGAGGTGACCCCGTAATACTGGCGGGTACCATTAGTCAATTCCACTGCGACCGCCCCACCACCGGCATCGCGCAGGCAGCCCGCAACCGGCCCAGCCTTCGACGGCGTCAATGTCAACTTGACCGCGCCGATCGTCGCCTCGCTCTTTCCCCGACACGACGAATTGGCCTGGCCCCCAACCTGCTTCCATGCATCGGTCACCGCACTTCCCACAATCCGCACGTTCGTAGCAATCACCTGAAATATGGACAAATGATTGGTAGTTGCCGTTACAGTCTTGGACCCCCGATCCCAAGTCGCCCTCAGCAAATCGGTCGCCGCGCCACCATCGCCGTCGGACATCGACCGCACCACCGGCTTCACCTCATCCTTGAAGGCATTCGCTAACTGAGGATCACCAGAGAGATCAAACTGAAGCGTTACCGGCGTCGCCGGCTTGCCACCGCCGCTCAAAGTCACCCGCACGGGCGGCCCCGCGGCGACCTCCGCCTCAAACGCCTTACCAACCGGCACATCGACTGGCGCCAACTCAACTACGTCCCTGCTGCCTTGCGCCGGAGTCGCCGTCACCCGTATCCGCCCGATCTCCCGGCTTACCGACCCACCGCTGCTGGATGTGCCCGATGCAGAGCCCGTCGACCGCGAAGGAGAAGCAGGCTCACTCCCGCAGCCCGCGACCACCACTAGTGCAACGACGAACGCAGCCGCGCCTCCGCAGCACCACAGCCGACCAGCCCGCGCCGCCATCACGGAAGCTGCGATAAAGACGCCAGCGCGACGGCCTCAAGCCATCCCGGGCCAAGACCGCGGGCAAATGCAGTATCAACCGCACTCGCCGTCTGAGCCGAGAATCCACCGGGATGACCGTGGCGCCCGCTACACGGGGCGCAAAGACCATCGGACCCCGTGCCACCGCAATCGAATTGGACGGATAAGGCGCCTACGTGCCTTAATTCGAAATCAGCCACAGCGATACCGTCATTGCACATCGGATCGAAAAAGGAAGGGCACTCTTCCAATATCGTTTCATGGAATCCTGTCCTCTACATCTCTGGCGGCCGCCGATACGGACTCGAGATGCGACGCGGAACGACCGGCGCAGCAATCAATTGAGTCTAGAAATCGGTGTGGGCATCGTCAATGGCGTCAAGCGCCTTGGGTATCAGCGAAACGCAGCGAGGGCTCCCTAAGCCGAAGCTTAGAAGTTCGAATCCTAGTCTTCAGTGTTCACGGCCTTGCCGATTGTCAATGGCCAAGTTGAAGTATCCGCTGGTGGCGAGATCAAAGTATCCACCCCGTGCGGTGAATCCTAGGTTGGCTTGGTTTGCTCCTTTCGGTGTTTGGCGTCTTTCATACGGTAGGAGTCGCCGTCGGTGATGACGACGGTGGCGTGGTGCAGCAGGCGGTCGAGGATGCTGACGGCGGTGGTCTGTTCGGGCAGGAACCGGCCCCATTGTTCGAAGGACCAGTGCGATCCGATGGCCAGCGATCGGCGTTCGTAGGCGCCGGCGACGAGGCGGAATAGCAGCTGGGTGCCAGTATCGTCGAGCGGTGCGAACCCGAGTTCGTCGAGGATGATCAGGTCGACACGTAGTAATGATTCGATGACCTTGCCGACGGTGTTGTCGGCCAGGCCGCGGTAGAGGGTCTCGACGAGGTCGGCGGCGGTGAAGTAGCGGACCTTGTGCCCGGCGTAGATGGCCGCGGTTCCCAACCCGATCAGGGTGTGGCTCTTGCCGGTGCCGGCGGGCCCGATGATCGCCAGGTTCAGTTGTGCCCGAATCCATTCCAGACTCGACAGGTAGTCAAGGTCTTCGGCGGGATCGATGAGGCGGCCAGATCGAAGCTCTCCAAAGTCTTGGGGACGGGGAACGCCGCTGCTTTGAGGCGGTTGACGACGTTGGAGGCGTCCCGTGCCGCCAACTCGGTCTCGACCAGAGTCCGCAGGACCTCCTCGGGCGTCCAGCGTTGGGTCTTGGCGGTGATCAGGACTTCGGATGCCGAGCGCCGAACGGCGGCCAGCTTCAGCCGCCGCAGTCCGACGTCCAGATCGGCGGCCGGCGGTGGAACCGACGGTGGTGCAACGGGTTCGGTGTCAGCGACCGGCGGTGAGGTCTTGGCCACGGGATCACCTCCCCGTCGACCCCCTGCGATCCTGTAGGCGTCCAGGGATCGGGTCAGGGCCACCGGCAGGTCCAGGATGAGAGCGTCGCCGGCGCGGCGGGTCTGAGGTGTTCCGGTGCCGGCAGCCAGGATGGACCGTACGTCAGCGGCGCGGAACCTCCGGAACGCCACCGCCCTGTGCAGCGCCGAGACCAGGGCATCGGTGCCGTGCGCGGCGCCTAGGGCAAGCAGCACTCCAATTCGGAGGCCAGGCGGGTGTTGCCGATCGGCGCGGCGCCGACCAGAAACGCCTGCACGTCCGCGCCGAGGTCGCAGAACATCTTCTCCACCGTGGTCTTCGGTCGAGGTCCGCGGTTGGGTGCCGAACGCGGGCCGCCGTAGTGGTCATCGAGGATCGACACACCACCGGGTGCGACGAGTTCGTGTTCAGCCACGATGACCCCGGTGGCGGGCTCGAGCAGGACGATTGCGCCGTGGTCGATGACGACGGTCACCGTGGTGCCGATCAACCTCATCGGCACCGAATAGCGAGCCGATCCGTACCGGATGCAGGACCGGCGGTCGACCTTGCGCAGCACCGACGGCGCCCCGTTATAGCAGAGTGGTGCACGATCCGGGTCTGAGGGTGAGATAGCTATAGATAGCCCGCCGTTTAGAAGGCCGAAGGATTGGAAGCTTAGTACCCCTATGCCCTCGGCTAGCTACCCGAGTCTAGTTGCGGGCAAATGTACTTAAGTATGAGTAGCCCTTGCTTAGAAGCCGGATCACCGGCGGCAGCTCTGTCCCTGAGAGGTCTAAAGAAGGCAGACCAGTCATCGACCCCTGGCTTTTGCTGGTTCCAAGTACGGCAGTTCGCCCATGCTTCCATAAAAATAGCGCCGTGTGTCTTCTGGACGCGCTCAACCTTGTGCGGGTACTGATCGGTGTTTGGGTTGATGGCAGGCACCAGATCGCATACCTGTCGAGCGTACATTGCAAGGCCGTTGTGCGGTATGTCTCCCCACGGCGGCTTACTAGTCTGGTCCGCCTCGGTGTACCAACCATCGCGGGTTGCTTCCACCATCGATTGCTCCTCGGGAGCCGTTTCACCTGCAAATATCTGTGTCGCGCTGTCGCCTATCATGCGAAGCAGTTCAGGTGCCGACACATCCGACTGGTTAGCATCAACACAGTCGGACTGAACCGCGGGGAGGTCCGACGCAGAACTGCCACGCGGTTCTCCTACCTGTGTTCCGTTCCTATTCCCGCCTTCGCATCCATTCAATAACAGGGCGATAAGGCCTACCGCCACCACCGTGAGAATGGCGTTGACCGCAACTAATGAGTTGAATGCAACCCCTGCCAACTTCAATGGCTTCAACGCCATCCCCCTCCGCCCGATAATTCCCGACAATGATGTTCGACCGCACTGTAAGCTCGACAGCGTGCCGACACAAGATAAAGGCTCTCGGGCAACTAGCACCTCGAGCCGAACGGGCACCATGCTGCCCCAATCAGCTAACGCCCACATTAACTAGAGCTGCTCCAGCGTTAACCGCCCGAGTGGATCAGAGTCAGCCGCCCGCTCCATTCGAGGTCGGCTCCCCCTGCTCCGTTGACGCCGCAATCCCGGCTCCACTCGCGCGTACCCATGGCTTCCTGCTTGTGCATCGGCCAAGGCGTTGATGTGCTGACGGTCTAGCCAAACGGGCCCTCTTGCGTGACGTTTGGGGAGCCTGAGGTCCGGCGGCCGCACGTAGCGAACGCACCTCACCGTGGCGGCCGCGACCGCTTTGGTGTGGTCGATGCCCTGTCCCATTTCCAGCCACCGACGACTACAGCTTGACTCGCATACGCCAAGTCGTTTCCATCACCACGCACCCGGAGGGCTTCAAGTGGCCCTTCTGCCGGTTTAGCCAAGACTGCTCGAGAGTTGCGAGGGTACTGCGCATCGGCGGGGTGAAATACGTACGCCTCAGCTGTTCACCTCGACAGTGTTGGCAAACCGTTCAGCTTCGCGCTCTGTCGTGAAACCGCACCGATCGGTCTGCCGGTTACCGGGAGTCCGGCATCTCACAGGTAGCGCTTCCCTCGCTTAGTTTTGCACGCCACACCCCAAATGCCAGCCCACAACCGTAGACAAAGGGTGGACGAAATGTGGGGAGACAGATATTCGTACGCCGTGTTGCTCGGTCTTTGATCGTTTGCTTGCTCACGGGAATCGGGAAGCATGTAGATGTCCGAGGCAGGGATACTAGAAGTCCCAATCCTCGTCTTCGGTGACGACGGCCTTGCCGATCACGTAGCTCGAACCCGAGCCGGAGAAGAAGTCGTGATTCTCGTCGGCGTTGGGTGAGAGCGCCGAGAGGATTGCCGGGTTGACGTCGGTCTCGTCGCGCGGGAACAGCGCCTCGTAACCGAGGTTCATCAACGCCTTGTTCGCGTTGTAGCGCAGGAACTTCTTGACGTCCTCGGTCAGCCCAACCTCGTCGTAGAGGTCTTGGGTGTACTCGACCTCGTTGTCGTAGAGCTCGAAGAGGAGTTCATAGGTGTAGTCCTTGAGTTCCTGTTGCCGAGCCGCGTCCTCCAGCGCAAGCCCCCGCTGGTACTTGTAGCCGATGTAGTAGCCGTGCACAGCCTCATCCCGAATGATCAGCCGGATCATGTCGGCGGTGTTCGTCAGCTTGGCCCGGCTGCTCCAGTACATCGGCAGGTAGAAGCCGGAGTAGAACAGAAAACTCTCCAGCAGCGTCGAGGCCACCTTGCGCTTGAGCGGCTCGTCGCCCTTGTAGTACCGCATGACGATCTCGGCCTTGCGCTGCAGATTCGGGTTCTCCTCCGACCAGCGGAACGCGTCGTCGATCTCGGCGGTCGAACACAGCGTGGAGAAGATGTTGCTGTAGCTGCGCGCGTGCACCGACTCCATGAACGCGATGTTCGTGTAGACGGCCTCTTCGTGCGGCGTGAGCGCGTCGGGAATCAGGCTGACCGCACCGACGGTGCCTTGGATCGTGTCGAGCAGCGTCAGCCCGGTGAACACCCGCATCGTCAGCTGCTTCTCGTGCTCGTTGAGCGTGTTCCACGACGGGATGTCGTTGGACACCGGCACCTTCTCCGGCAACCAGAAGTTGCCGGTCAGCCGGTCCCACACCTCGGCGTCCTTCTCGTCTTGGAGACGGTTCCAGTTGATCGCCGAAACCCGGTCGATCAGCTTCATGCCATCACCCATGAGAACCCCATTTCGCCTGGTCATCCGAGGCCTGAGCTATGACCAGCTCCGGCGTTTCCAACACTACAACTGGGGTCCGACTTTCGAGTGCAACACAACATCATGTGTCGAACGTGTCGGCTCCCTGTGTGCAACCAGATCGAAAAAGCGCCGCAATCCGCGCGGAATTGCGATCTCAGCGCACACTAGGCAGCCGCGCGGCGACGCTTGCCGAAGAACCGGTATTCCGACTTGTCGAACCGGCGCGTGGCCAACCAGTACTGCCAAGTCATCCCGCTCCACAGCGTCCGGTTGACGCCGTGCTCGTCGAGGTACCAACTCCGGCACCCGCCGGTGCTCCACACGGTGCGGGCCAGATCTCCCTGCAGTTCGGAGTTGTAGCGGTCCTGCGCCTCCCGGGTGGGCGCCAGCGCCTCGGCGTCCGCACGGTCCACCGCCGCGATCGCGTGAGCCGCGTAACGGATCTGCGACTCGATCATGAACACCACCGAGTTGTGCCCCAATGCGGTGTTGGGCCCCAACAGGAAGAAGAGGTTCGGCATATCGGCGACCGTGATGCCGCGCAGCGCCGCGATGCCCTCGCGGTTCCAGCGGTCCACCAGGTCCTCACCGCCCGGACCCTTCACGTGCACATAGGTGTACGAGTCGGTGACGTGGAAGCCGGTCGCGAACACGACCACGTCGACGTCGCGTTCGGTTCCGTCGGTGGTGACGATGCCCGTCGGCGTGAAGCGCGCGATGCCCTCGGTGACGACCTCCGTCTTCGGGTCGGCGATCCCGCGATAGTACGTGTCGGAGTTCAGGATTCGCTTGCAGCCGGCACGGTAGTCCGGGGTGAGCTTGCGCCGCAGGTCCCTGTCCTTGACCGACCGGCGGATGTTCCACTTGCCCAGCAGCTCACCAATTTTCAGCAGCCGCGGCTGCTTGGTCATCGCGAACCCGACACCTTCGTGGATCCAGTAGATACCGGCGCGCATCATCGCTCTGGTACCCGGCACGTTGGTGAACACGTCGCGCATCCACTCCGGAATCGGGTTGTTGGGCCGCGGCATCACCCACGCCGGCGTGCGTTGGTAGAGCTGCAGGGCGGCAACGTCCTTGACGATCTCGGGCACGATCTGAATTGCACTGGCTCCCGTGCCGATCACCGCGACCCGCTTACCGGTGATGTCGACGCTGTGGTCCCACTCGGCGGAATGGAAAGTCGCGCCAGCGAATTCGTCGAGACCGGGAAACTCGGGCACCAGCGGGATGTGCAGTCCGCCTGCACCGGAGATCACGAACTGCGCGACGAACTCGCTTCCGTCCTTGGTGAAGACGTGCCAGCGGCATTCCTCGTCATCCCAGTGCACGCGGTCCACATGCGAGCCGAACCGGATGTAGCGGCGCAGGCCGTACTTCTCGGTCACGCCCTTGAGGTAGTCGAAGATCTCGGGCTGAAACGACCACATGTGCTGCCAGTCGGGCTTGGGTTCGAACGAGAACGAGTACATGTGCGACGGGATGTCGCAGGCACACCCCGGATAGGTGTTGTCTCGCCACGTGCCGCCGATCTCGTCGGCCTTCTCCAAGATCAGGAAGTCGACTCCCTGCTTCTGCAAAGCGATGGCCATCCCCAGACCGGAGAAACCGGTGCCGATGATGACGGCGCGGGTGTGCACGGGGTGGGCTGCCGTCGCCTCTGGCGTCTGCTGCGCGACCGTCATGTTCAGACTCCCCTGCTTTCGGTGTGGACTATTCCCGGGAACGCCGGTACCGGGTACTTGCACAGTCTCCGGGGCGGGGGAACCGGTGTCAACGCGGCGTCAGGCGACGGGCTGTTGCTTGCGGACCGCGGTGTGGATCGGCTGGTCGGGGTCGATCTTTATGCCCAGCAGTTCGGCCGTGCCGTTGATCGCACCCACCATGATCGTCGTCATATGGGCGATGAACTGGTCGGCGGGCATGCGGCGCGGGCTCTCGTCGTCGGTACCGAGCCACCAGTCCGTCGCCGAGGCCGCAGTGCCGAAGATGGCGTATGCGGCCAGCTCGAACGCGGCCGGTTCCGAGGCCAGGTCCTTGAGTTGAGCGCTGATCATGTCGGCGACGGCCAGGGTGATCTCGCTGCCCTTGTTGACCGTCGTCATCGCCGCCGCCGACTGGTCGGCGAACCGGCCCTGCAGCAGGAACCGCACCACGTTCGGGTGGCTCTCGACCAGGTCGACGTAGTGCGCGACCCCTTGGCCGACGATCTGCCGCGCGGAGTCGTGCTCGACGTCGATCGACGGAATGATGGCCGCCCACAACATCTCTCGCATGCGCTGGCCGATCTCGCTGAACATGTCGGACTTGTCGGTGAAATGGCGGTAGATCTTGGGTTTGGCGGTGCCGGCCTCTTCGGCTATCTCACGCACGCTGACGTTGGGGCCAAGGCGGTCGATGGCGCGGAATGCAGCATCGACGATCTCGGCGCGGACCTTTTTGCGGTGTTCGCGCCAGCGCTCGCTGCGGGCGTCCACCTTGACGCCCGGCTCACCACTCGAACGTGGCCTGGAACCTCGTCGCACCCGGTCACTGTACCGCTCAGGCGCCGCTGACCTGCCCAGACCATGCGGCACCGCGTTTCGCGCGGCACCGGCCGGGTAATTCTGGCAACCGAAAGAGGCGGTCTCGGCGCAGGTAAGATCGCTGCGACAGCCGATCGACGAGACGAGTTTCATGACACAGCGATACGACCTGGTCATCGCGGGTGGCGGCCCTTCGGGCTCGGCCGCCGCGTGGCAGGCCGCGCAGACTGGCGCCAAGGTAGTGATTCTGGACAAGGCGGAATTTCCGCGCGCCAAGCCCTGCGGCGACGGGCTGACCGCCCGCGCTGTGAGCTATCTGCAGAAGATGGGACTGGCCGACGAGGTCGCCACCTACCACCGGGTGAACCGCGTGACGGTGTTCAGCCCGAGCGAGTGGGAACTGTCGTTCCCCAAGCGCCCCGGCATGCCCGATCACGGACACACCGTCAGCCGTGAGCGCCTCGACACCACACTGCTCAAGCACGCCGAGTCGGCGGGCGCCGAAGTGCGCCAGAGCGCCGAGGTGTCCGGGCCGATCGTCGAGAACGGCCGCGTGATCGGCGTGACGCTCAAAAGCGGCGAGAAAATCTACGGCGATGCGGTGATCGCCGCCGACGGTGCCTACTCCCCTATCAAGCGTGCGCTGAAGATCGACTCGGAGTACAACGGCTACTCGGCGATCGCGATCCGCTCCGAGATGCCTGCCAACCGGCCCGATTCCGACAGCTTGGACATCTACCTGAAGCTCGTCTTCGAAGGTGATCAGCTGCCCGGCTACGGCTGGGTGTTCCCAATGGGCAACGGAATTTTCAACATTGGCCTGGGCTACGTCAACAGCTACAAGAACTGGCAGTCGATCAACGCGACGCAGTTCCTCGGCGACTTCCTGCGCACCCTGCCGCCGGAGTGGGAGCTGCCGCCGATCGAGGAGCTGAAGAAGAACAAGAGCGTGCGGGCGTGGCGACTGCCGATGGGCTTCACGGCGTGGCCGCCGTGGCGCCCCGGCGTGCTGTTCACCGGTGACTCGCTAGGCGCGGGCAAGCCCGCCTCCGGCGCGGGCATCTCCAAGGCGCTGGAATCCGGACTCGCCGCAGGCGAGTGCGCGATCGCGGCGCTGACCAACGGCGGCCCTGACGATTTCACGAACTACGCGCAGCGGATGGAAGCGGCGTGGGGCCGGGAATATCGGCGCGGCCGCTACTTCCACAAGCTGCTCGGCCAGCCGCGGCTCGCCAACGCCGGCATCAAGCTGATCGACAACGCGGCGTTCCGCGACCGGATGCTCAAAGCGCTGTACAAGAAAGCACAAGGTCCGCAGCACACCCCGAAGTGACTAGCCGCCGGCGACGACTGTCAGCAGTACCGCGGAGTCTTCGAGGGCCGAAAGGCTGTGTCGCTCGCCCGGAATCGCGAGGTGGTCACCTGCGATGCCGTCGACGCTTCCGCTCACCGCGCTCAGCCGCACTCGTCCGCGCAGCACGAACAGCGTTGCCTCGCCGGGGCTTTCGTGCTCATCGAGTCCGTTCCCGGCGGCCAACGCCAGCAACGTCTGCCGTAGTGTGTGGTCGCGGCCGCCGTAGACGGTACGTGCCGCGCGCCCATTGGAAGCGGCTTTCGCTGCGGCGATCTGTTCTTCTGCCAACGTGGATAGCGACACGACAGTCTGATCAGTCACCGTATTCCTTCTCTCTTCCCGGTATTCAGCGTCCGGGCCGCAGCACCAGGCCGATTTCGCAGGAGCCGCCTTGCGGATCGGGCACCACCGACACCTGATACCGGGCACCGATCGCGTCGGTGTTGAGGTCGATCACTTCCTGGATGAGCCCTTGCTGGATGCCGCGGACCACTTCCGGCGCCGACGCGGCGACTTCGGCCAAAGGGCAGGTACAGATCTGCACGGTGAACTCGCCGAACGAGGCAAGTACCGAACGCACCTGGAAGCCGAGCTCGTTGAGGGTCAGCACGACGAGGTCGCTGACGGAGGATTCGGCGCGCCGCCGTGCCACACGCACGCGGTGCGCGAGGTCCGCACCGATGTGCAGCCCACGCGCTTCGCGCTCCTCGACGGTTCCGCCCAGGTGCGCGGCGAACAGCGACACGATCTCGGCGTAGTCGAGGCGCGGCGCGATCTCGTACGTCAGCCGGGGGCGGCCCGCCCCCCGATTGCGCACGTCGCCGCTGCGTCGGACGAAGCCCTGGCCCTCGAGGGTGCTCAGATGAAAGCGAGCCGTGGTGACGTGTATCTGCAATGAGTCGGCGATGTGCTGGGCATCGACGGGCTGCGCCGCGGACCGCAGCAGGTGCAGGACGCGCTGTCGCTGGTGACCTGCCGCCCGGTCCGCGGGGGCACCGAGATCGTGGCGCGGCGTTGGCATCCTCCGAGTCTGTCACGGTGTCGGTACGACGCCGACGAGCGCGACGGCGGTCAAGGCATGCCGGTACCGATGGAAGGTCTTGCGCATCCCGATGACGCGTTTGCGGGCGGCAGGCCTGACGATCAGGTTGCCGACGATCCGCAGTGCACCGGTGAAGCCTTCGTCGGCCAGCACCCGCGCCGGATTGAGCAGCGCCATCGGCGCATGGCCGACGGCGACAACCTCGAAGCCGGCGTCGGTCAGCAGTTGTGACCACTCGCTCGTCGTGAGCGGACGGGCGTTGACTTTGATCGCGCGTGCCATGTCGCGGCGGATGTCGTCTTTGTTCTCCTGCGCGAGGGTGTCGGGCTTAAGGCCCAGTTCGTGGATCGCGTACCGACCGCCCGGCCGCAGGACCCGGAACGCTTCGGCGGCAATCGCCCGTTTGTCGCGGTCTCCCTGCATGGTCAGCATCGCTTCGCCGATCACCAAATCGGCACTGCCCGAAGGCAAGCCGGTGTCGGCGGCGTTGGCGACCACCACGTCGCCGTCGACGGGGGCGACGATCGTGCGCACGGCTTCCGAGGTGGCGGCGGTGTCGTCGACGCCGACGTAGGAGCGCGGCCGCAGAGCGACGATATCGCTTGCGGTGCGGCCCAACCCCGGCCCGAGCTCGACGACGTCGGCGCCCTGTACTCCTGCCGCCGCCAGCAGCCGAGTGGTCAACTCCAGGCCGCCGGGACGCAGCACCCGTTT
>NZ_LZKP01000147.1 GCF_001672895.1 Mycobacterium sp. E740 | reverse complement strand
CGCGCGGCTGACCAGTGCGGTGACCCTGCTGTCGGGCCGGTCGTCGAGCGAGATCACCGAGCAGCAGATCCGCGACATCGCCGGCACCTTGTCGAGCGTCTGCACGGCGGCCTCGCGTTCACCGGCCGCCGACTGGGCCCGCGCCAGACCGAACCCCGCGGAGACGATCCCGTTGTCGGTGGACCACACGGTGTTGTAGAACTCGCGCGCCGGGGCTTCCTCGGTGGCGCCGCCCGCCAGTTCGGCGGTCGCCGCCAACGCCAGCTTGGGTGCCAACTCGCCGGGCATGGTGTCGAGCACCTCGGTGAAATGCTTTGTCGCCGAATCGAAGTCGGCGGACAGCATTTCGGAGACGGCCTTGAACCAGACCAGTCGCCAGCGCCAACCGACCCGCTCGCCGAGGTCGTCGAGTTTGCGGGTGGCCTTGGCCACGTCGCCGAGGTCGAGCAGTGCCCGCACCTCCATCAGCGGCAGCTCGATCGAGTCGGACAGGTCGATACCCTCCGAGTCCAGCGACCCGTGCCGGGCGGCTCGCAACTGGTCGAGCGTCTGCACCGGCTGGCTGACCACGCTGGCCGACAGCACCGGCGCGCCCACATCCGTCGGGTCCACCAACGGCACCGGCAGCGCCTTGACGATCTCCTGGGCGGTCAACCGTTCCGAGTGCACCTGCCCGTCGAGATAGACGTCGGTGTGCGCGACCAGCAGGTCGATGCCGAACGTTGACCGGGTCGGCGAAAACACCGTCGAGAGACCGGGTCTGGGCGAGCCGGTGTCCTCGGCGACGACTTCGCGCAGCACGCCGAGCAGCTGGCCGGACATCTCGTCGGCGCTGACGAAACGGCGTCGCGGGTCGGGGTCGATGGCCCGGCGCAGCGCGCGGGCGAACGAGTCGTATTCGGCCAGCACCGGATCGTCCTCGGGCAGCCCGTCGACGTAGCGGCCCTTACGGGTGCGCAGTTTGAGTGTCAGCGCCGCCAGCGTGCGCCCGACGGTGTAGATGTCGGTGGCCACCGTCGGACCGGTGCGCACGATCTCGGGTGCCTGGTATCCCGGGGTGCCGTAGAGGTAGCCGAACGAGTTGATCGTCGACACCGCGCCGAGGTCGATCAGCTTGAGCTGTTCCTCGGTGATCATGATGTTCTCTGGCTTGAGGTCGTTGTAGGTCAGCCCGAGCGTGTGCAGGTAGCCCAGCGCCGGCAGGATCTCGAGCATGTAGCCGATCGCCTGGGCCACCGGCAGCTTCTCGCCCCGCGCCTGTTTGAGCGACGTGCCGCCGACGTACTCCATCACGATGTAGCCGACGGGGTTGCCGTGCTTGTCGGCGTGCTCGACGAAGTTGTAGATCTTCACGATTCCCGGATGGGTGACCTCGGCCAGGAACTGCCGCTCGGCCATCGCGATCTTCTGCGCTTCGGCGTCACCGGAATGCACCAGGCCCTTGAGGACGACGGGCCGCTCGTTGACGTTGTGGTCGAACGCGAGGTACACCCAGCCCAGGCCGCCGTGCGCGATGCAGCCCTTGATCTCGTACTGGTCGGCGATCATGTCACCCGGATTCAGCTGCGGCAGAAAGGAATACGCGCTACCGCAGTGTGGGCACCAGCCTTCCGACTGGGCTCGCTTCCCGCCGCCGGAGCGGCCGACCGGGCGCCCGCAGTTCCAGCAGAACCGTTTGGACTCGGCGACCACCGGGTTGGACATCAACGCTTCGAGCGGATCCTTGGCGCGTACGCGGGGGATCTCCACCAAGCCGCCGCCGAGGCGGCGCGTGCGCGACACCGCCCTGGTCGCTGTGGTGTGCTCTTGCGGCTCGGTGTCGCCGGTGGCCGCCGACATGCCATCGGAGTCGTCGTCGAACTGCGGCCGGAACACCGCTTGGGTGGCCATGGGGCGGATGGTCGAGGCCGAGTCCATCTCCATGTCGTCGAGATTCGCCGGCTGGGTGCCCGGGCCGTCGAGCTCGTCCCACTGGGTCTCGCTCATCAGTCGGAGTACCTCGCGACCGGGGGCGAGGGCGCCGGGCCGAGCACCGTGAGCCACTTGCGGTACAGCGTGTTCCAGGTGCCGTCGCGGCGGATCCGTTCGAGCGTGCCGTTGACGAACCGGATCAGGCCGGTGTTCTGCCGGTTGACCCCGATTCCGTAGGGCTCCTGGTTGAGGCTGGGGCCGACGATGTGCAAATACGGGTCCTGCGACACCAGACCGGCCAGGATCGAGTCGTCGGTGCTGACCGCGTCGACCTGCCGCTGCTGCAGCGCCACCAGGCAGTCCGCCCACGTCACCACGCCGACGATGATCGGCGGCGGGGTGATCTCCTGGATCCGCTGCAGCGACGTCGTGCCCTTGGCCACGCACACCCGTTTACCGGACAGGTCCGACGCCTGCCGGATCGTCGAGTCGCGCGGCGCCAGGACGCGCTGGTTGGCAGTCAGGTAGGCGGTGGAGAAGCCCACCTCCTTCTTGCGTTCGCAGGTGATCGTCATGGTCTTGACGACGATGTCC
This sequence comes from Mycobacterium sp. E740, assembly GCF_001672895.1. Taxonomy (GTDB): domain Bacteria; phylum Actinomycetota; class Actinomycetes; order Mycobacteriales; family Mycobacteriaceae; genus Mycobacterium. Next base: position 16,699 of record NZ_LZKP01000147.1, on the reverse strand, counting down.
ACCTGGTTGTTCTGCAGGGCGGCAATGCGGTCGGCCGATGTCAGGATCCGGTACTCCACCTGCGACGGGGTGCCGAAGATGTCGCGGGCGATCTCACCGGCGATGTCCACGTCGAAGCCGGAGACCTGACCGGTGATCGGGTCGCGGAACGAGAACAGGTTGCTGCCGATGTCCAATCCCACGATCAGCCGGCCGCGCGCCCGGATGTTCGCGACGGCCGCGTCGGCCTCGGCGCGGGTGTCGAACGGCCGCAGGCTCGTCGTGCGATTGCACTCGTCCTCGGATCCGTCCGGCGGCCGCACCGGCTGCGGCGGCAACTCCTCCATGCCGGCCGGGGTGGGAGGCGCCAGCGTGACGCCGGGCCCCGAGGTCACCGACGCCGCCTGCCCACATCCGCTGAGCACCAGCAGTGCGGCGAGCGCGAAGCCGAACCTCTTCCCCATCACCGGTACTCGCTCAATCTCGGCCACAGTCCCAGCGCCACGCTCAGCGCCGCGGCGACGCTGAGCACCGCGGCCCCTACGGTCGCGCCCGACAACACGCGATGCGCGTTGACGATGTCGGTGCGCAGCTGGCTTCGGCTCTCCTCGATGCCCGAGCTCAACGCCTCGTCGAGCTTGTTGAACGCGGGCGTGGAGTCGTCCTCCCCGGTGCCCAGCGCCACCTGGGTGGCGGCCGAGTAGTTACCCACGCTGATGTACGCGGTGATCCGGTCGTCGGCCGCGCGCCAGCGCTTCAACAGCTCCTCGGCACCGGCCAGATCGGTCTTGTCGATCGCGTCGTCACGGGCCAGATAGTCCGAAAGTTGTTGCTGCATCATGTCGATGCGCTGGTAGTAGGACTGCTTGCGTACCTCCTCGTCGCCGCGCCGGATCAACGACAGCGTCTCGTCGGCGCGCGCCTGCTGAGCGGTGATGGCCAGGCTGGTGACGGTCTTGAGCGACTCGGCGGCGGTGTCCTTGGCGCTGCGGCTGTCGGCCGTCGAGATGACCAGCGCCGTGCCCACCCAGATCAGCATGATCAACACCGCCATGCCGCCCGCGACGAAGCCGACGTTGATCCGCCTGCGTGTGCGCCGGGCCAGCCAGCGGTTGGCGAACACGCCGAACAACAAGGTGGCCAGGACCACCAGGATGACCGGCCCGGGAATCCGGGTTGACGCGCTGGTCTCGGTGTCCACCCGCGCCGAGGTCTGTTCGTAGAGCCGTTGCGCGCCGGGCAGGATCTGGCTCTGCATGAGCGCCGACGCCTCGGACAGGTACGACGAGCCGACCGGGTTACCCGAGCGGTTGTTGGTGCGCGCGGTCTCGACCAGCCCGGTGTACATGGACAGTTCGGCGTTCACCCGGCCGAGCAACTGCACGAGGTCCTCGTCGGTGAGACCGCTCGACGCGTTCGTGACGGCGACCGACGCGTCGGTGATCGCCTGTTCGTAGCGGTGCCGGACGTCGCGCGGTTCCGCGCCGGCGATGAACGCCGTCGCGGCGGCTGCGTCGGCCACCGACAGCGTCGTGTAGAGCTGGCCGGCTGCGAACGACAACGGTTCGGTGTGGTTGAGCACCGTGGTGAGCGCTTGCTGCCGGTCATTGATCGTCGTCGACGTGGCGAATGCGCTGCCAATGACGAGCGCGGCCAGCACCACGCCGATGGTCAGGATCCGGCCGGGTGTGGTCCACAGGAACCACCAGCGTTGGCGCGCCGGGGTGGCCGGTGACCGCGAGGCGAGCGGCTCCGTCGACGGGTGCGCCAACTCCACAGTCACGTGCGCGCGGACCTCATCAGCATCGCTTTCCAGCTCGTCGGTACGACCGCTCCCAACTCTATGAAAGAAGTCTAAGAGTTTCCGGCAACCCGGGCGGCCCTATTGTTGAGGCGTGCGTGGCGACGGTGACGGATGGGTGGTTTCCGACGGCCAGGCCTACTGGGGTAGGTACGGTGCCGCCGGTCTGCTGCTGCGCGCGCCGGGCCACAACGGCGACGCGGTCGTGCTGCTTCAACACCGGGCGGCGTGGAGTCATCAAGGCGACACCTGGGGGCTTCCCGGCGGCGCGCGCGACAGTCACGAAACGGCCGAGCAGGCCGCCATTCGCGAGGCTCACGAAGAGGCGGGCCTGCCGGGAGACCAGTTGACGGTGCGCAAGGTGGTGCAGACGAAAGTCGTCCCGGCCGGGGCGATCAGCTGGACCTACAGCACGGTCATCGCCGACGCGCCCGCGATGCTGGACACGGTGCCCAACCGGGAGAGCGCGGAGTTGCGCTGGGTCGCTATCGACGAGGTCGTGAACCTGCCGCTGCACCCGGGGTTCGCCGCGAGCTGGGCGCTGCTGCGCGACGAGTTCGCCTCGATCCCGCTGCAGGTCAACCGACGGCTTTGAGCGCGGACTTCAACTGCCGGGCCGCCGCACGCGGGTCCTCGGCGGCCGTGATCGCGCGCACCACGACGACGCGGCGCGCACCTGCCGCCAGCACCTCGGGTAAGCGGTCGGCGTCGATGCCGCCGATCGCGAACCACGGCTTGTCCGTGCCGAGTTCGGCCGCGCGGCGGACGAGGTCCAGGCCGGGGGCGGGCCGGCCCGGTTTGGTCGGCGTGGGCCAGCATGGTCCGACGCAGAAGTAGTTGACCGCTTCGGCGTCCGCTGCGGCGACCTGTCCGATGTCGTGGGTGGAGCGGCCGATCACCGGGCGCGGGCCGACGATGTCGCGGGCGATCGCCAGGGGCAGGTCGTCCTGGCCCAGATGCAGCACATCGGCATCGGCCGCCAGCGCGATGTCGGCGCGGTCGTTGACGGCCAGCAGCGCTCCGTGGCGGCGTGCGGCGTCGCCGAGCACTGCGAGCGCCTCGAGTTCCTGACGCGCTTCCAGGGGCCCGAAGCGCTGTTCGCCCGGCGAATTCTTGTCGCGCAGTTGGATGAGATCGACACCGCCGGCCAATGCTGCGTCGGCGAAGTCCGCGAGGTCGCCGCGCTCCCGCCGGGCATCGGTGCACAGGTACAGCGACGCCGTCGCCAGCCGTTCCGAGGGATCGTGCACACCGCGACGCTAGCGGCTCGTCGTTCGTGGCCTGGCCTGCGGGTACTGTGGGATGACGAACGCGGGAGTCCCGGGACCGGGGACTGAGAGTGGGCGCGCGTACCTGCCCTTACCGTCGCACCTGATCCGGGTCATGCCGGCGAAGGGATGGGATGTTGTCAGAGCTGTTCTCGAAACCGAGCCTCGCCGTGGTCGGCGGCGGCGTCATCGGGCTGGCGGTGGCGCGTCGCGCGCTGACGGCCGGCTGGAACGTACGGGTGCACCGCACCGCCGAGCGCGGAGCGTCGTGGGTGGCCGGTGGCATGCTCGCCCCGCACAGCGAGGGCTGGCCGGGCGAGGAGAAGCTGCTGCAACTCGGGCTGGAGTCGCTGCATCTGTGGCACGCCGGCTTCCTGGACGGCCTGCCCGGCGACGTCGTCACCGCACGCGAGTCCCTGGTGGTCGCGGTCGACCGGGCCGACGCCGCGGATCTGCGCACCGTGGGCGAGTGGCTGGCTGCCCAGGGACATCCGGTGACGGTCACCTCGAGCGCGCGCGACATCGAACCGCTGCTGGCGCAGGGCATCCGGCACGGCTTTCGCGCGGAAACCGAACTGGCCGTTGACAATCGCGCGCTGGTGCAGGCATTGGCGGCGCTGTGCGAGCGCCTCGGTGTGCAGTGGGCCCCGCCGGTGTCCGCTCTCGCCGACGTGCAGGCCGATGCCGTGGTGATCGCCAACGGCGTTGACGCGCCGACACTTTGGCCCGGGCTGCCGATCCGGCCGGTCAAGGGAGAGGTGCTGCGGTTGCGGTGGCGGCGCGGTTGCATGCCCGTACCGACGCGGGCGGTGCGCGCCCGCGTGCACGGCAGGCAGGTGTATCTGGTGCCCCGCGCCGACGGGGTCGTCGTCGGCGCGACGCAGTACGAACACGGTCGCGACACCGCGCCCGCGGTGACCGGAGTTCGCGAACTGCTCGACGACGCCTGTGCGGTGATGCCGGCGCTGGGGGAGTACGAATTCGCCGAATGCGCTGCCGGCCTACGGCCGATGACGTCAGACGGCCTGCCGCTCGTCGAACGCCTCGACGAGCGGACCCTGGTCGCAGCGGGCCACGGGCGCAACGGCTTTCTCCTCGCGCCGTGGACCGCCGAGCGGATCGCGACCGAACTGGAAGTAACAGTAGGAGCATTGCGATGAGGGTGATGGTCAACGACGAAGCGGTCGAAGTGGATGCGCAGACCACGGTCGCCGCGCTGATGGAGCGGCTGGGGTTCCCGGAGAAGGGCATCGCGGTGGCGGTGGACTGGTCGGTGTTGCCGAAGTCCGAGTGGCACACCGAGCTGTCCGAAGGGGCCCGCGTGGAGGTCGTGACGGCGGTGCAGGGTGGCTGACTCGCCGTTGGTCATCGCCGGTCGCGAATTCGGTTCGCGGCTCATCCTCGGCACCGGTGGCGCGGCGAATCTCGCGGTGCTGGAAGAGGCGCTCGTCGGGTCCGGGACCGAACTGACCACGGTGGCGATGCGCCGCGTCGACGCCGACGGCGGCACCGGCGTGCTCGAGTTGCTCAACCGCCTCGGCATCACGCCGCTGCCCAACACCGCGGGCTGCCGCGGGGCAGCCGAGGCGGTGCTGACCGCCCGGCTCGCCCGCGAGGCACTGGGCACCGACTGGGTGAAGCTCGAGGTGATCGCCGACGAACGCACCCTGCTTCCCGACGCTGTCGAATTGGTGAAGGCTGCAGAGCAATTGGTCGACGACGGTTTCGTCGTGCTGCCCTACACCAACGACGACCCGGTGTTAGCCCGGCGGCTGGAGGACACCGGGTGTGCGGCGGTCATGCCGCTGGGTTCACCGATCGGGACGGGGTTGGGTATCGCCAACCCGCACAACATCGAGATGATCGTCGAGGCAGCTTCGGTGCCCGTCGTGCTGGACGCGGGGATCGGTACCGCGAGCGACGCCACCCTGGCGATGGAGCTCGGCTGTGACGCGGTGCTGCTGGCGTCCGCGGTCACCCGCGCGGCCGACCCGCCGAGCATGGCCGCGGCGATGGCCGCTGCCGTCACCGCCGGTCATCTGGCCCGGCAGGCGGGGCGCATCCCGAAACGGTTCTGGGCGCAGGCCTCCAGTCCGCTCCGATGAATCGCTATGTCGCGCTTGGCAGTTCGATGGCCGCCGGGCCCGGCATCCGGCCCCGCGCGAGCGGTGCCCCGTGGCCTGCGGGCCGGTCGGCCCGCAACTACCCCCATCTGGTCGCAGAGAAGTTGGGCCTAGACCTCGTCGACGTGACCTACTCGGGCGCGACCACGGGCAACGTGTTGCGCCAACCGCAGTTCGGTGCGCGCCCGCAGATCGAGGCGCTGGACGGCACCGAGCAGCTGGTGACGGTGACGATCGGCGGCAACGACGTCGGCTACGTGCCGATGCTGTTCGCCGCGGGCCTGCCGCGCCTGGCCCGGAAGGTCCCGCTGCTGGGCGGCATCCTGCGCGCACAACTGGACCCGCGCGCCCGGGAGGCGGCGCTGGCCGAGGTGGCGTCGTCGCTCGAGGAGGTCGGCCGCACGCTGCGCGGCCGCGCGCCGAATGCGACGGTGCTGTTCGTCGACTACCTGACCCTGTTGCCCCCGGAAGGCACGCCGGCGTCACCGCTGTCGGACGCCGACGCCGCGACCGGCCGCCACGTCGCCGACGTGCTGCAGCGGCTGACCGCCGAGGCGGCGGCGGCCACCGGCTGTGGCCTGGTGCGCGCCGCCGAGCACAGCCGCGCGCACCACGCCTGGTCGGCCGAGCCGTGGACCACGAAGTTCGGACTGCCGGTGCCGGGCAGGCCGGCCCCGTTGCACCCCAACGCGGCAGGAATGCGCGCCGTCGCCGACCTCGTCGTCGCAGAGCTGACGGGTTGACGCCCCGCGACGCTAACGTGGTGGGCAATGAGCCAGACCAGGGTTTGCAAAGCAATCGTTCTGATGTCGGTGATCGTCGTGGTGCTCGGCGGATGCGGCAGGGACAAGGAGCAACAACCGGCGGTGCAGCCGCCCACCACCCAGGCGGGGGTCGCGCCCGCGGCCGTCGACTTCGCCAGGTCGCTCGCGAAGCGCACGTCGACCGACGCCATGTACGCCAGCCTGCAACGGCTGCAGGAGATCGCCGACGCCAACAAGGGCAACCGGGCACTCGGCAGCCCGGGCTACGCCGCCAGCGTCCACTTCGTGGCTGACACGTTGCGGGACAAGGGCTTCGACGTGCAAACCCCCGAGTTCGAGGTTCGCCTGCCGTACGCCGACGAGCCTGTGCTGACCGTGGGCGGTGACCGCGTCACCGCCAAACCGTTGAACTTCACGATCGGCACACCGCCCGACGGGGTATCGGGGCCGCTGGTGCCCGCCCGCGCCGAGGACACACCGGGCTGCACGGTCTCCGACTACGACGGCCTGCCCGTCAAGGGCGCCGTCGTGCTCGTCGACCGCGGCACGTGCCCGTTCTCGGACAAGGAGAAGGCGGCCGCAGAACGCGGCGCGGTCGCGTTGATCGTCGCCGACAACGAGGAGGGCGACCAGATGGGCGGCACCCTCGGGGAACATACCGAGGTGAAGATACCGGTCGTCAGCATCACGAAAGCCGAAGGCCAACGGTTACGCGGCGCCCCCGCGGACACCACCCTCAAGCTGCACGCGGGTGTGCGCACCGAGCGCACCCGTAACGTCATCGCGCAGACCAAAACCGGTGACACGCACAACGTCGTGATGGCCGGCGCCCATCTCGACAGCGTGCCCGACGGCCCGGGAATCAACGACAACGGTTCCGGGGTGGCGGCGATCCTGGAGACCGCTTCACAATTGGGCGGTTCCCCGAATGTCCGCAACGCGGTCCGGTTCGGTTTCTGGGGCGCCGAGGAGGTCGGGCTGATGGGGTCGAACAAGTATGTGCAGTCCCTGGACCAGGAAGCACTCAAAGACATTTCGCTGTACCTGAACTTCGACATGGTCGCATCGCCGAACCCCGGGTACTTCACCTACGACGGCAACCAATCGCTGCCGCCCGACGCCGAGGGGGCCGCGAGCCGGGTACCGGAGGGCTCGGCGGGCATCGAACGCACCCTCGTCGCATACCTCGACGCCGCCGGAAAGCCCGCGGAGGACACGGGTTTCGACGGCCGGTCGGACTATGAAGGATTCACGCTGGCCGGAATCCCCGCGGGTGGCACCTTCTCTGGTGCCGAGACCGACATGACGTCCGAGCAGGCCGACGAATGGGGGGGCGAGGCCGGCCGGCCCTTCGACCCCAACTACCACAAGGCATCCGACAACCTCGAGCACGTCGATCGCACCGCACTGGGAATCCACGGGGCCGGCGTGGCGTACGTCGTCGGAATCTACGCCCAGGACCAGGGCGGGCCGAACGGCATCCCGACCCGCGACCTGCGCATCCGCCACCCGCTCGCGTCATGAGGAAGTCGGCCGCTGTCATCGGGGTTGTCGCTGTCGTCGCGGCATTGGCGTCGTGCTCGACGCACAACCCGAAGCCGCCCTCGCCGGACGATATCGCCGGCAAGGTCAGCGCGGATGCGATGTTCACCCACCTGCACAAGCTGCAGGAGATCGCCGACGCGAACAACGGCAATCGGGCCGACGGGACATCCGGCTACGACGCCACCGTCGAATACGTGGCAAAGTACCTGCGCGACAAGGGATTCGACGTCCAGACTCCGGAGTTCGAATTACTCGACCGCACGCAGGGCGGCAACCCGTCGATGCGGGTGGGTGGCCGTGACTATCCCGTCGACCAGGCGTCGCTGCTGATCACCACGCCACCCGGCGGCCTGAACGCCGTCACGCTGCGGCCGCGCAAAGCCGCCGGCTGCCGGGCGGCCGACTACGAACGCACGTCGGTGCGGGGGGCGATAGCCGTCGTCGACGACACCGGTTGTTCGGTCGTCGACAAGCAGAACGCCGCCGTCTCGCAAGGCGCGGTCGGCCTGCTCGTGGTCAGCGCGCCGGATGGCGGCGGCAGCCCCGCCGGCCTGTTCACGCCCGGTTACTACCAGGACCTGACCGTCCCCGTCGGTGTGATCGGCCGTGACGCCGATGCGGCTCTGCGACGCACCACGTCGCCGGTGCGCCTGGTGCTCGACCGCAAGCCGGTGTTGAAGAAGACCCGAAACCTGTTGGCACAGACGAAGACTGGGGACACCCACAATGTCGTGCTGGCGGGTGCGCATCTCGACAGCTCGGCCGCCAGCCCGGGGGGCAACGACGACGGGTCGGGCATCGCGGCGCTGCTGGAGACCGCGGCGGCGCTGGGCTCGCAGCCACAGATCACCAACGCCGTGCGCTTCGTGTTCTGGGCGTCGGAGGAGAACGGGCTGGCCGGGCCGACGAAGTACGTGCGCGGCCTGTCGCCGGAGGAACGCCAGGACATCGCGTTGTACCTGAACTTCAACATGCTCGGTTCGGCCAACGCCGGATACTTCACCTACGACGGGGACCAGTCGGCGCAGCCGAACCCGGCCATCCCCGCGCAATCGGTGCCCGAAGGCTCGGCCGGGATCGAACGGACGCTGGCCGGCTACCTCAACACGGCGGGGGTGCGGCCCGCTGATATGCCGCTGACGCAGTTCGCCGACTACTACGCCTTCCTCACTGCGGGGGTGCCGATCGGCGGCCTGACCGCCGGTGCCTCCCAACGTAAAAGCGATGTGCAGGCGCGACTCTGGGGTGGCCGCGCGGGGGTGCCGTTCGACCCGAACTACCGCACGAAACGGGACACCGTCGAGAACATCGATCGAGATGCCCTCTCGCTGCTCGGCCCCGCGGTCGCCTTCGCCGTCGCCACCTACGCGCACTCGATCGTCGGGGTCAACGGCGTGCCGGCTCGGGATCAGCGGCGCAAGCCGTAGACCAGGGCGCCGACCAGAACGACACAACCGCCGGCGAGTATCGACGAGACCGGCAACATGACGGCCAGCAGCACACAGCCCACGAGCCCGATCGCCGGGATGATCCTGCGACCGAGAGTCCAGGCCGAGGCGTTGGCGATCGCGTAGTAGAGCAGCACCGCGAACGAGGAGAACCCGATCGCGCCCCGCACGTCGACGGTTGCGGCCAACAGGACGACGAGCGCGCCGACGACCACTTCGGCACGGTGTGGGCCGCCGAACCTCGAGTGCACGGCGGACAAGCCGTGGGGCAGATGATGGTCGCGCGCCATCGCCAGCGTGGTGCGCGACACCCCGAGGATGAGCGTGAGCAGTGAGCCGAGTGCCGCCACGGCCGCACCCCCGCGGACGACCGGGCCGAGCGCGGGGGCCCCGGCCGCGCTCACCGCATCGGCGAGCGGTGCGGTCGCGGAAGCCAGTGCGGTACTGCCTAATTCCCCGAGAACCGCGATCGCGACGAGCGTGTAGACGGCGAGCGTGACGACCAGGGCCAGCGATATCGCGCGCGGGATGATCCGGGCGGGATCGCGAACCTCCTCACCGAGAGTGGCGATCCGGGCGTAGCCCGCGAAGGCGAAGAACAGCAGCCCGGCCGCCTGTAAGACCCCCGCGACGGAGACGCCGCCGTCGAACGACAACCGGTCTGCGTCGAGTCCGCCGAGGCCGAAGATCGTCACCACCACGGCACCGAGCACAACCACGACGAGGCCGACGATGGCGCGCGTCAGCAGCACCGACTTTCCGATTCCGACATAGTTCACCGCGGTCAGCGTGACGACCGCGCCGACCGCTACGACGCGCGCGCAGTCGGGCCAGACGTAGTAGCCGACGGTGAGCGCGATCGCCGCACAGGAAGCTGTTTTGCCGACGATGAAGGCCCAGCCCGCCGTGAATCCCCAGAAGTCGCCGAGCCGCTCCCGTCCGTACACATAGGTGCCGCCCGACTGCGGGTAGCGCGCCGCGAGCCGGGCGGACGACGTCGCGTTGCAGTAGGCCACCGCCGCGGCGAGCGCGAGCCCGATGAGCAACCCAGAACCCGCTGCGGCTGCCGCCGGCGCGAGGGCGACGAAGATGCCTGCGCCGAGCATCGAGCCCAGCCCGATGGTCACCGCGTCGAGAGTGCCGAGCCGCCGGTGCAGCGCTGGGCCGTCCGGCGAACTCACCGCCGGAATGCTAGTTCAGGCGGCGTTGTGGTGCGGCTGCAACGACTCGCGCGCGGAGGTCGTCGCAGACGCGACCAGCACCGCGAGAAGCACCGCGCCGGCGAGCACCGCCAGCGGAATCGTCCACAGCCGCCGCAGCAGCAGCGCTGTCTGGCACTGGTCCACGTAGTTGTGTTCACCGACCGTTGCGGCCGCCTGCGCGAGGTCGGAGAAGTAGCCGGTCCCGCACTTGATCTGCCAGCCGTACTGGTCGTAGCTGTCGAGGAACACCGGGAAGTTCATCGCCAGGAGGGCGATGATCAACACGACTCCGGCGATGATGCCGGTGTAGGCGAGACGATGATGGCGCTTGGACATGATCTTCCCCCGTCGTTCAGGTCATACAGACGTCGGCGAACAGCAACACCGGCCACGACACGATGGAGCCGAGATACGAGACGGCGAGATCAGCGCCGGTCATCCCGCGCAGATGGTCGGTGTGCATGGTCGACCAGAAGACACCGACGATCAGATACGGCGTGCCGATGATCAGCGCCACGGCGATCAGCTCCCCGATGGTGACCTGAAAGCTCAGTAGCCTCCGCAGCGCGCCGAACACGCCATTATGTTAATGGTCATTCTGGTTGCGGTGACAACTTTGGTCATGATTTGGCAACCGAAGTCGACCGTTATGTGGGTAGCTGGTCCGATATCGTGTTTGCCATGTCCCGCACTCGGCCCGCCGGCGGTGACGGGGTCCGGCGCCGGCCGAAGGACCGCAAGGCGCAGATCGCCCGGGCGTCTGCCGAGGCGTTCAGCACGCTGGGTTTCCACGGTGTGAGCATGGAGTCCATCGCGTCGCGGGTCGGGATCTCCGCGGCGGCGCTGTATCGCCACTATGCGAGCAAGTACGACCTGTTCCGCGACGCGGTGCTGAGCCTGGGTCAACAGTTGGTGGACGCCACGGCGTTCGCCGGCGAGTCCGACGACCCGCAACTGGAACTCAACCGGCTCGTCGCGGCCCTGACCGACACCGCGATGGCGAACCGGGAGTCGGGCGGCCTTTACCGCTGGGAGGGCCGTTATCTGCGCGGCGACGATCAGGCCTCGCTCATCGCGCAGATGCGCACCGTCCACCACCGTATTCAGCGGCCGCTGAGCACGCTGCGGCCGGAGCTGTCGTCCCCCCAACGCTGGACACTGTCCATCGCCGTGCTGTCGGTCATCGGCAGCATCGTCGACCATCGGGCGAAGCTGCCCGCCGTGCAGGTCCGCGCGCTGCTGGCCGACCTCTCCGCCGCGGTCCTGACCAGCGAGCTGCCCGACATCGACCCCGACCAGGCGGCCGAGCGGCCCGTCGCGTCGGTGCCGACGAGCGCCGAACCGTCGAAGTACGAAGCGCTGCTCAACGAGTCGATGCGACTGTTCAACATCAACGGCTACCGCGACACCGGCATGGAGGACATCGCCGCCGCCGTCGGGATGCCCGCGTCGGGGATCTACCGGTATTTCGCGGGCAAGAGCGACATCCTCGCCGCGGCCTTCCGGCGCGCAGCCGACCGGCTCTCCGACGAGCTGACGGCCATCACCGGCTCCATCGCCGATCCCGAAGACGCGTTGAGCGCGGTCATCGACGCCTATGTGGCCAGGTCGTTCGCCCAGCCCGAGCTCGACTACGTCTACTACACCGAGCGGCTCAACATGTCGCCGACCGACCAGAAGATCCTGCGCAACATGCAGCGCGGCACCGTCGAGTCCTGGGTCAGCCTGGTGGTGGCCATGCGGCCGGAGTGGACGCCGGGCCAGGCGCGGTTCGCGGTGCACGCGGCCATGTCCCTGGTGATCGACCTGGGCCGGCTGATGCGGTATGCGAACACCCCGCAGAACCGGCTGGTCCTGCAGCGACTGCTGGACGTGACGCTGTTGGGCCGCTACCGGTTGCGCGCGACGTTGCCCGCCAAATAGGCGAGGTAGCCGAGCGTTCCGACGATCGCCAGTTTGCGCGTCTTGCGCACCGCCAGTCCGATTCCGAGCGCCGTCTCGATGCCGCCGTTGACGTAGATGTACTGGCGGGTGTTGCGCGGGAACGCCTGGCCGGTCACCGACTCGAACAGCTCCGGCCTGACGAAGTGCGCGAGACCGACGCCGGCGACGCCCAGTCCCGCCAACGTGGCCGCACGCGAACCGCTGCCCGATTCCTGAAGTGACACAGCTGCTGTTCCTCTCTGCTCACGCAATCCGGTAGTCGCTCAACGGATACTCCGATGCCTCTTTGATGGCTTTGCGGGTCGACATCGGCCGCAGCAGCGTCGCCTCACCACTGGGGTTGAAGTAGTAGGACCGCGACGTCGCGCAGTTGCCGACGCTGAACACCGAGTCGCCGATGAGCTCGGTCATCCGGTCCAGGTAGCGGGCGTTGGCTTCCTCGGTGACCTCGAACGTGGTGGCTCCACGGCGCTTCACCTCGCCGAACAGCCGGTCCATGTGGCGCATCTGGTATTCCATGGTGTTGAAGAAGTTCAACCCGAGGAACGCGTACGGACTTGCCAGGCTCAGATAGTTCGGGAAGTAGGGCATCGTGACGCCCTGGTAGGCCTGGAATCGCGTGTCGCGCCACCACTTTCCGAGATTGCGACCCTCGCGGCCGACGATCTCGATGGCCGGGAAGTTCGCCTCCCACAGGTCGAAACCGGTGGCCAGCACCAGCGTGTCGATCACGGTCTTGGTGCCGTCGTTGGCGACGATCCCGTCGGACTCGATACGCTCGATTCCCGAACTCTGCAGGTGCACATTAGGTTTGGTGAACACCCGGTAGTAGCTGTTGGAGAAGGTCGGGCGCTTGCAACCGAAGTCGTAGTCCGGGGTCAGCTGCCTGCGCAGCTCGGGGTCGCGGATCGACAAGAACCGGTGCATCTTCGCCAGGTCCGACGCTCCGATGTTGAGCCGCCGGAAGAGCAGCGTGCGGTGGTGCAACCCGACGTAGATGAAGAACTCGTACAGCGCGTCGGTGACCGACCGAATTGCCCGCTGCGCCAAGGGAACCCGGGCGAACAGCCGCTTGGCGCGGTCGGAGAACCGGAAGTCGAGCTTGGGTACCACCCAGATCGGCGTGCGCTGGTAGACGGTCAGGTCGGCCGCCTTCTTCGCCAGTTCGGGGATCAGCTGCACCGCGGTCGCGCCGGTGCCGATGATCGCCACGCGCCGCCCGTCGAGGTCGTAGCTGTCGTCCCAGTCGGTGGTGTGGATGATCTTGCCCGCGAAGCCGGTGATGCCCGGAATGTCCGGTGTGTGCGGCTGCGACAGGAACCCGGTGGCCGTGAGGAGGTAGCGCGTCGTCAGCGTCTCGCCCCCGGCCAACGCGACCCGCCACACACCGGCTTCCTCGTCCCAGCGGGCGCTCTCCACGGTGGTGTTGAACCGCATGTGGCGGCGCACGTCGTACTTGTCGGCGACGCCGTCGGCGTACTGCTTGATCTCGGTGCCGGTGGAGAACAGCCGTGACCAGTTCGGGTTCGGCTCGAAGAAGTACGAGTAGGTGGTGGTGGGCACGTCGACGGCCAGCCCGGGGTAGCGGTTCACGTGCCAGGTGCCGCCGAGGTCGTCCTCCCGGTCGAGGATGACGAAGTTCTCGTAACCCATGCGCTTGAGCTGGATGGCCGCGCCGATCCCCCCGAAACCGGCGCCCACGATGACGGCGTCGAACTGCTCCGAAGACATGGGAGAAACGGTACCTCAGGTACCAGCTAGGGACGGAAATGCTCCGGCACGGCCTCAGCCCCTGATCGAACCCGTCCTCGGCGGGTTGAGCGTCGCAACGCAGGTCACCGCGCGATCGCCCTGCGCCCACGTGTCGGCGGTGGGGTAGAGCACGTACAGCTGGACCGAGTCGTCGGTCATCGCGTCGGGCGAGTAGGCGGCCAGCTTCGGGCTGCACTTCTCGGCGTAAGAATCGATCGCCGCTTGGCCGGGAAAGTCGCCGTCGGGCATCTGCAGCACAGAGAACACCTCGCCGGCGTGCGACTCGTCGCAGCCCACGGTCTTCACGGTCAGCACCCGCGCGTTGTCCGGGATCTCGGCCAGGCAGTCGCCTTGCTTGACGTCGGTGGCGGTCTTCGTCCCGTTGGCGAACGCGAAGTAGAACACCAGGCCGGCGACGATGATCAGCGCCCACACCGCGGACAGCACCAGCCCCGCGATCGCCAGGCCGCGGCCGCCCTGGCCCTCCTTGGCCTTCTTCAGACCGACGATGCCGCATACGACGCTGACCAGGATGCCGCCGATCAGACCGAAGATCAGCGAGACGATGGCCCACCAGTTCGTCGGCCGCTGCCCAGCCGGCGGGTGGTATCCCTGTGCATACGGCAACGGCGGCGGCGGCGGGTAGGGCGCCGCGGGCGGGTACGGGTTGTGCGGCTGCTCGCCGTAGGGCGGTGGCGGTCCGTACGGCGGGGGAGGTCCCGGCGGCGTGGTCACGGGAGCAACCGTAGCGCGGCGTCGACCGCGATGCCGGGCACATCGAGTGTCTTGGAGCCCAGGTCGTGTCGTGCACCGGTGATCTCGACGACCTCGGCGGGCGCACCGATCAGCGCGGCGGCGGTGCGCAGTTCGTCGATCGAGCCGAACGGATCGGCGGTGCCATGGGTGAACACCGTCGGGGTGCTGATCCGTGGAAGGTGTTCGGTGCGGGCGCGTTCCGGCTTGCCGGGCGGATGCAGCGGATACGAGAACAGCGTCAGCACGTCGATGTCGACCGCATTGTCGGCGATCGCCATCGACGTCATCCTGCCGCCATACGAATGCCCTCCGGCGACGACGGGACCATCGGCGAGCGTCCGCGCGACACCGACCGCCTCGACCACCCCGGCTTGGTCGGCCGCGGCGGACCCGGACGGCGGCCCCTTGGGGCGCCGCCGCCGGTACGGCAGGTTGTAGCGGATCGCGAGCCACCCGCGCCGGGCCCACTCGTCGCAGATCCTGATGAGCAGCGGCGCTTCTCGGCTGCCACCTGCTCCGTGCGTGAGGACGACGACGCCCGCGGGCGCGCGGTCGGGTTCGTGCGCGACGCCCGCGATCTGTTCGAGGTTCACTCGGTCAGCCTGAACAGCGCCGACACCGGGCCGTGGCCGTGGCCCAACGGGTATGCGG
Source organism: Mycobacterium sp. E740 (assembly GCF_001672895.1). Taxonomy (GTDB): domain Bacteria; phylum Actinomycetota; class Actinomycetes; order Mycobacteriales; family Mycobacteriaceae; genus Mycobacterium. Next base: position 1,466 of record NZ_LZKP01000147.1, on the reverse strand, counting down.
CGCGCAGACATTCGGTGACCCAGCGCTTGCCGAACGCCACCGCGTCGGGCACCGGGTAGCCGTGCGCCAGCGCGCTGGCCACGGCCGCACCCAGCGTGTCCCCGGCGCCGTGATCGTGGCCGGTGTCGATCCGCGTGGCGTCGAACTCGTGGAAGACCGTGCCGTCGAACAGCAGATCCGGGCTGTGCGCCGACGTGCGCAGGTGCCCGCCCTTGACCAGCGCCCACTGCGGCCCCATCGCGTGCAGGGCGCGTGCCGCGTCCCGTTGGGTCGCGGGGTCTGTGACCTCGATGCCCGTCAGCAGTCGCACCTCGTCGAGGTTCGGGGTGACCAGCGTCGCCAACGGGAACAGCTGTGATTTCAGCGATTCCAGCGCGCTGGTATGCAGCAGCGGATCGCCGTGCATCGAGGCGCACACCGGGTCGACGACCAGCGGCACCGTGCCGGCCAGGCCTAGCTCACGCCACGTCCGCGAGACGGTGTCGATGATCTCCGAGGACGCCAGCATGCCGGTCTTGGCTGCCTGCACGCCGATGTCGGAGGCCACCGCTTCGATCTGACTCGCGATGACGTCCAGCGGTATCTCGTGAAAACCCTTGACTCCCAGCGAGTTCTGAATTGTCACCGCCGTGACCGCGACGAGGCTGTGCACGCCGAGCAGCGCGAAGGTGCGCATGTCGGCCTGGATGCCCGCACCGCCGCCGGAGTCCGACCCGGCGATCGTCATCACCCGGACCGGCGTGGTGCCGGGCTCGGGCAACGGCAGATAACTCATGCAAGCGGTAGGTAGACGCGGTTGCCGTGTTCGGCGAACTCGCGGGACTTCTCCGCCATCCCCTCGGCCAGCGCGGCCTCGATCGCTTCCTCGCTGTCGAGTCCATGGGCGGCGGCGTAGTCGCGCACATCCTGCGTGATCCGCATCGAGCAGAACTTGGGCCCGCACATCGAGCAGAAGTGTGCGGTCTTGGCGGGCTCGGCGGGCAGCGTCTCGTCGTGGAACTCGCGCGCGGTGTCGGGATCCAGCGACAACGCGAACTGGTCGTTCCACCGGAACTCGAAGCGCGCGCGCGACAGCGCGTCGTCACGCTCCTGAGCGCCGGGGTGGCCTTTCGCGAGGTCGGCGGCATGGGCGGCGATCTTGTACGCGATGACCCCGTCCTTGACGTCCTTGCGATCGGGCAGGCCGAGGTGTTCCTTCGGCGTGACGTAGCACAGCATCGCCGTGCCCGCCTGGGCGATGATCGCCGCGCCGATCGCGCTGGTGATGTGGTCGTAGGCGGGCGCGATGTCGGTCGCCAGCGGTCCCAGCGTGTAGAACGGCGCCTCCTCGCACCACTCCTCTTCCAGCCGGACGTTCTCGACGATCTTGTGCATCGGTACGTGGCCGGGGCCCTCGATCATCACCTGCACGCCATGGGATTTCGCGATCTTGGTGAGCTCACCGAGGGTGCGCAGTTCGCCGAACT
>NZ_LZKP01000146.1 GCF_001672895.1 Mycobacterium sp. E740 | reverse complement strand
CGGGTGACCCCCCATCCCCGCCCCAGGTGCCTCGCCTGTGGTTATGCGCCCCAGGCGTAGGCGATGGTGGCTTCAAACGACTGGTACCGGCGGAGTCTGGCAAGGTCCTTCAGGTCTTCGCTGGCGCTCGGGTTGTGCTTGACGTACTCGTTGATGATGCTGGTCCATCCGGCGTTGAGTGCTCGTCCGAGGACTGCTGCGGCAAGGATCTTGTCGTCGGAGCGTAGGGCTGCTGCGAAGACTTGCGCCGCTTCGTCGCTTTGGTTGAGACGCGCTGCTCGGTCCTGCGAATCTCGATAGAGCAGAACTTGTCCTGGGTCGCTGCTGGTCACACTTGATAATCCGAATAGCCGCTTCTCGAGCGTCTGCTTCTTGGCCTCGATGAGCTCGGTTTCCTTCTTGCGAAGGTCGCGGAGCTGGTTACGCGTCCGGTCACGCTCGGCGTCGCGCTTGGCCTGTCGTCCGACGTCGGAAAGGGTGGCGTCGTTAGCGAGGCTGTCGCTGGTGCGGGCCGAAAGCTTTTGGATGCTTGCGGCCTGCGCGCGTAGATCCTCGATCTGGGATTCGAGTTGTGCGAGAGACATTGTGCGTTTCCTTTCAGGGGTGGTTAGACCTCGGAGCGGTCTGCGGTTAGGCTCCAGAGTTCGGGTAAGCGGCCTGCTACCGGATGCTCTCCGAAGTAGTGGATGCCGGCCCGTACGACGTCGCCCCATCGGTTGTCGATCGCCACTCGCAGGATCCCTAGGATCGCGAAGCCATCGGCCGACTGGCTGGCCCGGATTAGAAGTCGGGCCGCGTTGGCCTCGTTCTTGAGGTCTTCAATGTCGCGGTTGCGCACGGCGTTGCGAAACACAGTGTGACGCAGCGCCGCTACTCGTTCGACAGTTGCGCGCGCAGCTTGGTACCGGCGCTGGGCTTCAATGGCTGCGTGGTCGATGTTCGTCGCGGCCCGCTCCACGAGCGTCAGCCGTCGCGGGCTAATCGTCACCACCGCCGAGTAGCGATTTCAGGAACGACGCTTGATCGTTCTTCGGCGAGTTGCCCACTTGGTGGGCGCACCAGCTCCCTCAGTTCGTCGAACTCGTCGTCAGGCAGCTCGCGGAGGTATTGCTCCACTCCCAGCCGTAGGTACTCAATTGGGTTCATTTGTGCTGACCTGCCTTTCGTCTGGCGTAGTCGATGACGGTCTGTCGCGGGAACACATATCGACCGCCGATGTCGCGCCCTCCGAGTTCGTCTCGGATCCGTCGGACCCATTGCGGCGAACACTTAAGAATTGCGGCTGCTCTGGCCGTGTCGATGAGTTCATCATCTGTCGATGGTCGCGAGTTATACTGTGATGCACAAGTTTTCGTTTCGCGCAGGAAACCAACAAGCCGATTGTGAAAAGCGTCGAGCCCGTCAGGGACTGAAGGTTGTCTGGCCAGTGCGCGGCGGGCGAGGAGATCCCGGACCGCGTAATACGCCAGCCACGTTTCGCGTGGAGTCCAGTTCATTCCGCCGTTCACAAGTGAACCTCGCCAACGGCGACGTGGGTGTATCGGGCCAACGTCAAAGTTTCGGAGCGATCCGCTTTCACCACGATCATTAGGAGGGTGCCAGGACCTCCTACATCGCACAAACACGTAGTGCGGGGAAGATCGAGAACCGCGTCTTCAGCCGTGAAGTCGGTCATGCAGAGTACCTATCGGTGAGACGGCACTCGGCGCACAAACCGGCCGCGGTGGATTCGTCGGATTCGAGTCGAATTCCACAGGCTTTGCACCGCTCGGCGCATGTGGTTATGGCCGTTGCGAGTGCCTGTTTCTTGCTGTCGGTCTGGCCGAGACTCCGCTTGGTCAGACGACCTGGCACGCCCTTAAATGCTGCTTTGCCTGTGCATCCTGTGCACAGGCCGTTAGCCTGCGGCTCCGACTGATCGAACGGCAAACTGCATCCTGTGCAGCCCGGTTCCGGCAGTTCCGCCTGCGCGAGTTCTGCACACGATGATTCCGAAGATCCGCTGTCATGGTCATCGTCCTGATCTCTGGATTCGTCTCCCTGCACAGGGTGCACAGGCAACAGCCCAATGCCTACGTACTTTCGGACGCGGGTGGCGCCGATGGTGGGTTGGGTGACCTTCACTTCCGGGACCACCGCGCGGATATCTCGGCCGAAGGTCGACTTGGCGCCCGCACGGTGGCCGCTCTCTTCGGCCCACGCCTTCCATGCGTCGTAAAGGACGTCGCGACTCACATCTTCGCTCGGGCCGCGCCGACAACGTTCGCGGACAAACGCGCTCACTGGAGAGGCGAGATCCATCATCAGGTTGGTGGCGTCGTCCGACGATGACGGCACCGTGAATCTGCCGCTGCGGACCAACCGATCCAGCCCTTGCAAGGCCCAGACGAGGATCCCCGGCAATTCGCCGCGTAGTCGCCTGTCGAGGGCGCGATCCTCACGACCGAGGAAGCTTTTGGTCATTTGCAGGATGACCAGGCGGTTGGCGATGGCGCCGGACGCGTCGCGGAACTTTGGTAGCTCGTTGGACAGGATCACGAAGCGCGTCGACAACTTGCCAGACCATGGTTCCTTAAACTTGCGGTCCACGGTGAGCATGTCCTCGCCGGTGATGGAGAGTAGTCGCTCGACTACCGCGTCTGCCGGCCTATTGCCGAGTCGAGCGTCGGAGACGATCGCCAGCGGCTTGCCCAGTAGCGGCGACAATCCGAAGTTCGTGCCCATGCTGGCCAGCGTGGGACCGGCGATGTGGCCCCGTCCAACCAGTTCGGCGAGCATCCGCGCGATGGTGCCCTTGCCCGAGCGGGTCGGGCCGATCAGCAGCAGCATCTTCTGCATGTCCGTTCGCCCGGAGAGGACGTAACCGACGTACTCCTGTAGCAGCGCTACCGACTGCTCGTCGTTGGGCCATAACGAATTTAGGAATTGCAACCATGCGACCGGCGGCTTGGCGTCCGGGTCGTAGTCGAATGGCACGGACACCGTGTTGAACAGCGCAGGGGTATGGGCGTGTACTTCGCGTGTCGTGAGGTCCAGGACGCCGTTGGCGCAACCGATCATCTGCGCCGCCGGGTGCTGGGTCGCGCCATGCGGACCGATCCACGCCGGCGGGTCGAGGTCGGCGTTCAAATGCCCGACGGCGCCCATTGCTTCCAGGACGTTGGCGACCTTGCGCTTGTCGGGGTTCCACGGTGCGGGTTCCCAATCGACGACTTGCCTGTTGACCGTGATCGGCTTGAGGTAATCGACTGTTCCGAGGAATTTGTACAGCGCGCTGCGCAATTCCGCGGTGTCCATCTCAGCCCAATGCGGACCACACCACCGCATCCATCCGTTGCGCCATGCCACTAAGGTGCGTGTGCCGTTGGCGTCTCGATGCCTCAGGTACACCTCGCGGGCCACGTCCAGGGGAGCCGAAGGCGGCGCAACTTGCCGCCTTGCGCTGCGGGCCGGGTTGACGTCGGTCATGCGATCACCCCTTCGCAACCGGCATGCAGCTTCCAAGCAAGTTTGCGGTCATCGCCACCGCGGCGGTAGAGCGCGCGCCGGACCTCCAACGGGACCAATGGCATTTGGCCCGAGGCGAGTACGTGATTAGCGGCGTCGCGCCAGCCGTCGAGCGCGTAGTCGGACAGTGGCGGCTCCGTGTGGAGGCATAGCCACGGATCGGGTCCGCACCCGCAGTCGAGCGACACCATTCGGTGCGCCGCTGCTCGTCGCCGGTTCCAGATACGGTGAGGGCTTTCGACGTAGTTCTTCGCGAAGGCCGCCCGATCCCACCCCGGGCGGCTTCTTCGCTTGTATTTGCTCATGCGCTTGCCTCCTGCTCGGCGAGCCAGCGAAGGACTTCGGATCTGCGCCAAACCCGGCGGCGACCGAGTTTGAAACTCTTTGGGCCGCTGCCGATGTGCGCCCAGTAGCGCCATGTGGAGGCGGCCGTGCCGGTCAGCCGTTCGAGGTCCAGTGAGTCGAGGTACTCACTGCCAGCGGGCAGAGCGGCTCGGGCGGAATCTGCATGTTCGATGCGCTGCGCCTCGCATGTCAGTTCGGTCAGGACTGGGTCGCCCTTGATCTTCGCCATTGTTGTCCCTGTTCTGGTGAGGTATCCGATTTTCGGAATGCCGCCAGTCTGTTTGCGTTGATTGCGCCAGTCAACCGATAAGGGGTATATTCCCGAACATGGGTAGACAGTCGCTCGTCGAAACCCGATTCAGGGAGCGCGTGAGACGCGAACGGGAACGGCGTGATTGGTCGCAGGCTGAACTAGCCAAATTATTGCAGGACAAGGGGATAGGGAGCGTTTATCCGACCACGGTCGCCAAGATTGAAGCTGGCGAACGCGCAGTGAGGATCGACGAGGCGACCGCGCTCGCGGACATCTTCGAAGTGTCGGTCGACGCTCTGCTGGGCCGCTCTAGCAGCTTCGAGCAGGACCGCCTGTATGCAGTGCGGGATGCCGCGCTTCAGGCAACGGCAGGCGTCAGCGCGATCAGTACGACGCTGATCAACGTGTTCGCAGAACTCGAGGGGCTTGAGTTCGACAACCGCGAAGCTGTCACAGCCGCCGCCGGCCGCGCCTTGGCGGCTCTCAGGACAGCCGTCGATGCACTCATGGTGGTTACCGGCCAGCCCACGATCGACGAAATAGCAGAGGCGATCACGCAGCCACCGCAGCCGAGGAAACGGTCAGAGAGGCGGACACGATGAGGCGCAACCGTAGGGCCGGTGTCGAGGATCTATGGACTAAGACGGTTCGCGACGCTGAGGGCCACACGCAGACCGTGCCGAGTGCCCGCCACGGAATCGGGTCACGTTGGCGGGCAAGGTATGTCGATGATGACGGCCGTGAGCACTCCAAGGCGTTCGGCCGAAAGGTCGACGCGCAACGTTGGCTCGACAAGCAGGTCAGCGACCAATTGACCGGTACGTGGACCGATCCGGCGCTATCGGTGGTGACGTTCGGGACGATCGCCGAACGGTGGGTTGCTACCAAGGCCACCCGTTCGGCCAAGACGGTCGCAGGGTATCGATCGCTGCTCGACACGGTGGTGATGCCACGATGGAAGGACGTGGCGCTGCGCGATGTCCGGTTCGATGACCTTCAGGTGTGGGTCACCAACCTGTCGGTCGGCGGGTCGGTCCGTTTCGAAGGCAAGGGACTCAGCGCCTCTCGGGTGCGACAGGCCCACCAGCTCGTCGGCGCAGTGCTGAAGTTCGCGGTCAAGGCCAAGCACCTGCCGACCAATCCGGCCGATGGCGTCGAGCTGCCGCGGCTGCCCGAGGTCGAACACAGATACCTGACCCATGAGCAGCTTCACAGGGTCGCGGTGGCATCCGGCCGACTACGGACGCTGGTCCTGGTCCTCGGCTACTGCGGCCTTCGATTCGGCGAGGCCACGGCGCTCAAAGTGGGCGATGTGGACGTGGTCGCGCGCCGGATTCAGGTACGGCGGTCAGTGACCTACGTCCGCAAGATGGGGTTGGTCGAGGGACCGACAAAGAACCACACATCGCGCACGGTGCCCGTGCCTGAGTTCGTCGCAGGCTGGCTCAAGACCGAGATTGCCGACCGCACCGACACGGACCTTGTGTTCGAGTCGGCCCGCGGCGGCGGCTACCTGACTCTCGGACAAGCCCGCTACACCTTCCAGAAGGCCGCGGCGGCTGTTGACGGCTGCTCTGGCGTGCGACTGCACGATCTGCGGCATACGTGCGCGTCCTTGGCGATCAGCTCGGGAGCAAATGTCAAGGTGGTGCAGAAGCTGCTCGGTCACAAGTCGGCCGTGCTGACGCTGGACCGCTACGGCCACCTGTTCCCTGACGACCTCGATGCGGTCGCCGCCGCGTTCGATAGGGCTGGCGCGATGTACTGCGTACTGCCTGCGTACCGGACTTCAGGTGAGATGAGTCAGGCCCCCTCGAAAGGGGGCCTGACCAGGGTGGCAGGTACAGGATTCGAACCTGTGTAGGCGTTAGCCGACGGATTTACAGTCCGCTCCCATTGGCCGCTCGGGCAACCTGCCTGGGTGCTGCACCGGCCGGGTGACCCGGTTTGGTGCGACTTGCAGGGTACAACGAGGATGGGCCTAAGACGAAAACGGCACCAGACCGTCGGCACACCAGCAAGGAGGACCGGTTCCAATGGCGGATTCATCGTTCGATGTCGTGAGCAAGGTCGACCGCCAGGAGGTCGACAACGCGCTGAACCAGGCCGCCAAGGAGCTGTCCACCCGCTTCGACTTCCGCGGAACCGACACCGGCATCGAGTGGCAGGGCGAGGAGACCGTCGTCATCACCAGCTCGACCGAGGAGCGCGCCAAGGCCGCCGTCGACGTGTTCAAGGAGAAGCTGGTCCGCCGCGACATCTCGATGAAGGCGTTCGACGCCGGCGACCCGCAGGCGTCGGGCAAGACCTACAAGATCAGCGGCCAGATCAAGCAGGGCATCACCAGCGAGCAGGCCAAGAAGATCACCAAGCTGATCCGCGACGACGGACCCAAAGGCGTCAAAGCGCAGATCCAGGGTGACGAGATCCGCGTCAGCTCGAAGAAGCGCGACGACCTGCAGGCGGTGATCGCGCTTCTCAAGGGCGCCGACCTCGACGTCGCGCTGCAGTTCGTCAACTACCGCTGAGCACGGCGGCCGCGAAAGTACGGCCTCTGAAACAGGAATGAGGACGCTTCAAACCCGCCTCTCGCCAGCCTCGACACCCCTACGCTGATCGGCATGGCACCTGCGCAACGCGATCCGAACGTCGTCGTCCTCGGGGGCGGCTCCTGGGGTACCACCGTGGCGTCCATCTGCGCCCGCCGCGGACCGACGCTGCAGTGGGTGCGCTCGGAGGACACCGCCAAGGACATCAACGAGAACCACCGCAACTCGAAGTATCTCGGCGACGAGGTCGAGTTGCCCGACGGCCTGAAGGCCACGACGGATTTCTCGGAAGCGGCCCAGCGCGCCGACGTCATCGTGATGGGTGTGCCGTCGCACGGCTTCCGCAAGGTGCTCACCGAACTGGCCAAGGAGCTGCGGCCGTGGGTGCCGGTCGTGTCGTTGGTCAAGGGCCTCGAGCAGGGCACCAACTACCGGATGAGCCAGGTCGTCGACGAGGTGCTGCCCGGGCATCCCGCCGGAATCCTGGCCGGGCCGAACATCGCACGTGAGGTGGCCGAGGGGTACGCCGCCGCAGCGGTGCTCGCGATGCCCGATCAGCATCTCGCCGCGAACCTCGCAGACCTGTTCCGCACCAAGCGTTTTCGCACCTACACCTCCGACGACGTGGTCGGCGTGGAGATGGCCGGTGCGCTGAAGAACGTCTACGCGATCGCGGTCGGCATGGGGTATTCGCTGGGCATCGGCGAGAACACCCGCGCGATGGTGATGGCCCGCGCCATCCGCGAGATGTCGAAGCTCGGCGAAGCGAGCGGCGGGCACCGCGACACGTTCGCGGGCCTCGCGGGCATCGGCGACCTGATCGTCACATGCACCAGCCAGCGCAGCCGCAACCGCCACGTCGGCGAGCAGTTGGGGGCGGGTAAGCCGATCGACGAGATCATCGCGTCGATGAACCAGGTAGCCGAGGGTGTCAAGGCGGCGAGCGTGATCATGGAATTCGCCGACCAGTACGGGATTTCGATGCCGATCGCACGCGAGGTCGACGCCGTCGTCAATCACGGCGCTACCGTCGAAGACGCTTACCGCGGCCTGATGGTCGAGAAGCCCGGCCACGAGGTGTACGGCGCCGGCTTCTAGTTCGCTGCCGCCAAGTCAGTTGATGTACGGGTTGGGCTTGGGACGATCGAGCAGTGGATCCTTGCCGTTGTTGATGATGTAGCTGCCCGCGGGGCTCAACACGAAGCCCGACTGGTTGCGGCTGTCCGAGCACGTCGTCACGCCGCCTTCGCTGCCGCAGCTGACGGTCTGGAAACTGATCCGCGAGCCTGCCGGCAGCGGCTTGGCCGCACCCACAGCGGCGAACGCGTCGGCCGTCGTCGAAGAGAACCCTGGCGTGCCCGGCCCGCCGCTGACGAAGTTCGCGCCGCCCGGCGCGGCCGGGATTGCACCGCTGCAGCCATAGCCGCCATTGCGTTGCAGGACGCACGTCAGACCGTCCGGCGTCTTGAACGCGTACCAGGTGCCGTCCATCACCGCGTACTCAGACAGCTTCACCGGCGCGAGCGCGTTGACGTTCGGTGCCGGCGGCGTCGGCGGTGGTTCCGACGGCTGCGCCGTGGCGACACCCGGCGCAGCAAGCAGGACCGCTGCGCCCGCGAGGCCGAGCAGGGATTTCTTCAGCACGGTCACACCCTAGGGTTTCTGTTGGCGGCTCGCATGGTGAGCACATCGCCGAGCTGCTCTCGCGCGTTACCGCTGCGGACAGGAGGTTGGTCGATGCCCCGGTTGTCGTTGGTCAAAGCGGGCACCGCCGTGCTGAGGTCGCGCCCGCTGATGCGTGCTCCGATCCTGCTGTACCGGGCGCGACTCGGTTTCCTGCTGGGTTCGCGCTTCGTGCAGCTCGAGCACATCGGCCGACGTTCAGGTCTTCGCCGCTACGTGGTCCTCGAAGTGCTCGACCATCCAGAGCCCGACACCTACGTGGTGGCCTCAGGCTTCGGGACGCGGGCGCAGTGGTACCGCAACGTCAAGGCGAATCCGAACGTCCGCGTGTCTGTCGGCACCAAGGTTTCCGCACCCGCGACGGCCCGGCTGCTGAGCACCAGCGAGGCCGACGCCGCATTGCGCGGCTACATCAGCCGGCACCGCCGCGCATGGGAAGCGATGAAACCCGTACTCGAATCCACCCTCGGCACATCGATCGGCACAGAGAACACCGCGTTGCCGATGGTCGAGCTGCGGCTCGCGGATTAGTAGTGGCCGGGGCCGCGACCCGCCATCGCCTCGAGCCGGGCGATGCGATCCGGCATCGGCGGGTGGGTGGAGAACAGCTTGCCGATACGCTCGCCCGCCCGGAACGGGTTGGCGATCATCAGGTGGGCCTGGTCGGCCAGCTTGGGGTCCGGCGGCAGCGGCGCCTGCTCGACGCCGACGCTGATCTTGCGCAGCGCGCTGGCCAACGCGAGCGGATCGCCGGTCAACTCAGCGCCTGACTGGTCGGCCTGATACTCCCGTGACCGTGACACCGCCAGCCGGATCACCGTCGCCGCGATCGGGCCGAGCAGCGAAACCAGCAGAATCGCAAAGGGATTCGCGCCGCCTTCGCGGTTGCCGCCGAACAGCGTGGCGAAGTACGCGATGTTGGCCAGCGCGGTGATCACCGCCGCCATCGCACCGGCGACGCTGGAGATCAGGATGTCGCGGTTGTAGACGTGGGAGAGCTCGTGGCCGAGCACGGCGCGCAGCTCGCGTTCGTTGAGCATCTGCAGGATGCCCGTCGTGCAACAGACCGCGGCGTTGCGTGGGTTGCGCCCCGTCGCGAACGCGTTCGGCGCGGCGGTGTCGCTGATGTACAGCCGTGGCATCGGCTGGCGGGCGGTGGTCGCCAACTCGCGCACGATGCGGTACATCACCGGCGCCTGCATCTCGGTGACCGGCTGCGCGTGCATCGCCCGCAGCGAGATCTTGTCGCTGTTGAAGTACATGTAGGCGTTCATGCCGACGGCGAACAGCACCGCCAGGCCGATGAGCGCGGTGTTGCGGAACAGTGCCGCGATGAACACGATCAGCGCCGAGAACCCCACCAGCAGAGCGAACGTCTTGGCGGTGTTCGCGTGCGGATGCCAGGTCATCGCTTCCTCCTTCAGACCAACAGACTCCGCTCAGTCAACGCTTCGCCTGACTCTGTGAGTTCCGCCCGCTCAGCCGTGCCGGTTCACCGTGTAGTCGACCAGAGCCGCCAGGGCGTTGCGGCCCGGTCCCTCGGGCAGATCGGCGAGCTCCTCGCGGGCCTGCACCGCGTACTGCGCGACGGTCTCCTTGGCCTTCGCCATCCCGGGTGAGGCGCGCAGCAGCCGCAGCGCCTCGGCCACGTCGTCGTCGTTGTCCACCGGGCCCGCCAGCAGCTCGCGCAACCGGTCGGCGTCGGGCCCGGTATCGCGCAGCGCGTACAGCACGGGCAGCGTGTGCACACCTTCACGCAGGTCGGTGCCCGGAACCTTGCCGGACTCGTCCGGGTCGCTGTCGATGTCGATGATGTCGTCCGAGATCTGGAACGCCGTGCCGACGATGCCGCCGAGCCGGCTGAGCCGCTCGATCTGCTCCTCGTCGGCGCCCGAGAACGTCGCCCCGAACCGCCCGGACGCCGCGATCAGGCACGCGGTCTTCTCGTAGACGACCTTGAGGTAGTGCTCGATGGAGTCCGCGTGGTCGGCGGCGCCGCGGGTCTCACGCATCTGCCCCGTCACCAGCTGAGCGAACGTGTCGGCGATGATGCGCACCGCCTCGGGACCCAGCCTGCTGACGAGCCGCGACGCGGTGGCGAACAGGTAGTCACCCGCCAGGATCGCGATGTTGTTGCCCCAGCGCGCGTTGGCGCTGTCGGCCCCGCGGCGGACCTGCGCCTCGTCCATCACGTCGTCGTGGTACAGCGTCGCCAGGTGCACCAGCTCGATGACCGCTCCGGCGACGGTGACCTGCCATGCGTCGGGCTGCGGCCCGAGGCGCGCCGACAGCACCGTGAACAGCGGCCGGAACCGTTTGCCTCCGGCCTGGAACAGGTGCTGGACCGCCTCGGCCATCAGCTCATCGGCTTTGCCCAGCTCAGTGGCCATCAAGTCCTCGATGCGGGCCACGCCGTCGCGGACGTCATGCGCAAAGGCCGCGTCTCCGAAGTCGACCCCCGCCACCACGGTCGCTGGTGTCCTCACCCTGCCAACATACTGGGAGCCATGGACATGCGAGCGGACGTGGTCGTCGTCGGCGCCGGACCCGCCGGTTCGGCTGCGGCCGCCTGGGCCTGCCGCGCGGGGCGCGACGTGCTGGTCGTCGACTCCGCGCAGTTTCCGCGCGATAAAGCCTGCGGCGACGGGCTGACTCCGCGCGCGGTGCTGGAGATGCAGCGGCTCGGCCTGGGGCCGTGGCTGGCCGGCCGGGTGCGGCACCGCGGCCTGCGGATGTCCGGCTTCGGCGCCGCCGTCGAAGTCGAGTGGCCGGGTCCGTCCTTTCCCGCGACGTCGAGCGCGGTGCCGCGGACCGAACTCGACGACCGCATCCGAATGGTGGCCGCCGACGAAGGCGCGAAGATGGTTCTGGGCGCGAAAGCCGTTGATGTCCATCATGATTCGAATGGCCGAGTGCGGTCGGTGGTGCTCGACTCGGGTGCCGAGATCGGGTGTGGCGAGCTGATCGTGGCCGACGGCGCGCGCTCGACGCTGGGGCGTGTGCTGGGCCGCACCTGGCATCAGGAGACGGTCTACGGTGTGGCCGTCCGCGGGTACATCGCCACGCCGCGGGCGAGCGAGCCGTGGATCACGTCGCACCTGGAACTGCGCTCGCCGGAAGGCAAGGTGCTGCCCGGCTACGGCTGGATCTTCCCGCTCGGCAATGGCGAGGTGAACATCGGCGTGGGGGCGCTCGCCACGTCGCGGCGGCCCGCCGATGCGGCGCTGCGGCCGCTGATGTCGTACTACACCGGGCTGCGTCGCGAGGAGTGGGGGTTCGAGGGGGAACCGCGCGCGGGGCTGTCGGCGCTGCTGCCGATGGGCGGGGCCGTCTCCGGTGTCGCCGGCCCGAACTGGATGCTGATCGGCGACGCCGCCGCCTGCGTCAACCCGCTGAACGGCGAGGGAATCGACTACGGGCTCGAGACCGGCCGGCTGGCGGCCGAACTGCTGGGCACCGGTGACCTGACCGCGGCCTGGCCGGCGGTGCTGTCGGCACATTACGCGCGGGGGTTCTCCGTGGCTCGACGGCTGGCACTGCTGTTGACGTTCCCACGGTTCCTGCCGTCGACGGGGCCGCTGGCGATGCGCTCGGAGTTCCTGATGCGGATCGCTGTCCGGGTGATGGGCAACTTCGTCACCGACGAGGACGAAGACTGGACGGCACGGGTGTGGCGCGGCGCCGGTCGGCTGTCGCGGCGAATCGACGCCCGCGCGCCGTTCAGTTAGTCGTCGTTGTTGCGCGTGCTCTTGGGCGTGTTCTTAGGCGTGGTGGACGCCGTCAGGCCCAGCGCGATGAGCACGTCGGCGGCGGTGATGAACAGGCCGATCCAGTACGCCCACCGCACGGTCGGATCGGGCTGGGTGGCGAAGTACATGACCAGGAAGATCGGCCCGACGATGCCGAAGACGAACATCATGCCCTGAAACATCAGGTAGCGCTTGAACGTCTCCATTTGGAGGCAGAATAACGCGGGTGGCTCACGTCTACCGCGCTCCGATGCGGTCGCGGAGCGACGACGTCGATCCGCAGGCCGCGCTCGACCGCGCTTTGTCGTCGGGGCTCGTCGGTTTCGGTGACGCCGGGTTCGGCGAGCGGCTGGCTCGGCGAATCGAGCGGTTCGCCGATGTTCCCGACGGATCCTTTGTCTGGACCCGCGACGCGGACGGGCTGTTCTGGTTGGGCCGCATCGACGGTCCGTATCAGCGTGACGACTCGGCCGCCGCGATCGCCGTCGACCTGGTGCACGTGCGACCGTGCCGCTGGCTGACCGAGCCGGTGCTCGAATCCGACACTCCCCCAGCGGTTCTCGCGACGTTCGCACGAGGCGGGCGCAACTTCCAGCAGACGCACAGTCCGGATGTCGGACCACAGACGCAACGGATCTGGGACGCCCGCGTCGGACGGGCCCTGTAGAGCTGCGGTAACTAATAAGGCCCGCTAGCGGAGCTGTTCACCAACCAGAGCGGGGATTACTCTGGAGCACACAGGCGTTCACGTGTGCATCGGCGGAAGGAGTCCTCGGTGCTCGGTCTGACAATTCGATACCTGATCGCCGCGATGATCGTTGCCGCAGCCGCTTTGGGCACCGCAGCCACCGCGCCCGCCAGGCCGCAGGGACCATGCAGAGACGTGCCCTTCGTCGGTGTGTGCACGCCGTGGCGCGGTAGCCAAGCGCCGTCGCCGCATTCCCGGTTCGACCTGAGCATTCCCGTCGTCAAGAGCAATACGGGGACCGGCAGCCCACAGGGCATCGGTTAGCCGAGCGATTTCGCGAACCCACTGACGTCCCGGATGGACGCCTCGAACACCTCGGGCATGTGACCGCCGAGCAACAGGTCGCCGCCGTGGCAGGTACCCGCCACCACGCGACCGACCGCGGGAACTCCGGCCCGCACCAGGCGGCGGTAGTAGACCAGACCTTCATCGCGCAACGGATCCAACTCGTTGACCGAGACCACATGTGGCGGAAGGTCCTTCAGTTCGTCGTCGGTAGCGGCGGCTGCCCAGCAGGTCGCGTCGCCGGCGTGCGAACCGTCGGGGTTGTAGATCGATCCGAGCAGCGCGAGCTGATGGCGGCTGACGAAGTACTCGTCGTTCTCTTCCAGTGACGGTAAGTCGTCACACTGGTCGAGCCAGCGGTTCGAGATGAACGGACACTGCGCGTACAAGCCGGCGATCTCGTGCAGCCAGCCTTCGCGTTTGGCCTTGTGCGCGACCGTGAGCGTGAGGTTGCCACCGCCGGATTCACCGGATACGACCAGATGCGATACGCCGAGTTCGGCTCGGTTGGCCGCCACCCACCGGACCGCGGCGGCGCAATCGTCGAGGCCGGCCGGGAACGGATGGGGGCCGAGCTTGCCGCCTGAGTTGCGGAACTCCACTCCGACCACGACAAGCCCTGTGGCGGCGAGGTATTCGCGGATCTTGACGTAGCCGTCGTCGGCCGCGCTGCCGAGCGCCATCCCGCCGCCGTGCAGGTGGACGACGGCGGGCAGCCGGGTTGCTTCGGGTGTGCTGTCGGGGCGGCTGATGAACAGTGTGATGTCGTTGCCGTCGGGGCCGGCGATCGTCGTCGTGGCGGTGGTGACGCCCGACGCGACCGGAAGATCCTGGCACAGTGCGTCGAATATGGCGCCCCTCCCGTCTTCGCTGAACGTGGCGAACGCGATGCGTTCCTCGAGCGGCGAGTCGACGGTCAGGGGCGCGGCGGGCATTCGTCCGTCAAGCCCGAACGGCGCGAACGCCTTGACCATTCGCGGATCTGAGCGGGGGTCGGTGCCGAGGGTGCAGTCCGGGTCGGCCAGGCGTCCGTACATGCTGCCGACGGTAGCGCGTCGCGCCGGCGTGCCGGCTGTTTCCGGTGTTTCGTCAGTGCAGCGGCTTGGTCGCGGCGTGCAGCGCGACGATGCCGCCGGTGAGATTGCGCCAGCGGACCGCCGACCATCCTGCGTCGGCGATCTGGCGGGCCAGCTGGGTTTGGTCGGGCCAGGCGCGGATCGACTCGGCGAGATAGACGTAGGCGTCCGGATTCGACGACACGGCTCGCGCCATCCGTGGCAGCGCCTGCATGAGGTACTCCTTGTACGCGGTGGCGAACAAGCGGTTCGTCGGCGTGGAGAACTCGCACACCACCAGCCGGCCGCCCGGTCGGGTCACGCGCGCCATCTCGCGCAGACCGGCGGCGTGGTCGACGACGTTGCGCAGCCCGAAGCTGATCGTCACCGCGTCGAAAACGTCGTCGGCGAACGGCAGTTGGGTCGCGTCGCCGGCCACCTTCGGCACATCGCGGCGGCGGCCGGCACCCAGCATCCCGACCGAGAAGTCCGCGGCCACGCACCACGCACCCGAAGTCGCCAGTTCGACCGTGGAGACCGCGGTGCCTGCGGCGAGGTCGAGCACCTTGTCCTGCGGTCCGATGCCCAGCGCCGCGCGGGTCGCTCGCCGCCAGAAGCGGTCCTGGCCGAGCGACATCACGGTGTTGGTCACGTCATAGCGGCGGGCGACCGCGTCGAACATCGACGCCACATCGTGTGGGTCTTTCTCCAGGGTTGCGCGGTTCATCAGTCAACCGTAGCCGCGCACGTTCACCGCACGCCGAGCGGCCGCGCACTGTCACGCATTCGCGGCGTGTCTGTGTGCAGACACGGTCGCTCGCGCAATGACTGCGGCGTAGTGGCCGAGCAGTTCGTCGCAGACGGCCGGCCACGTCCGGGCCAGCACGCTGCGCCGCGCAGCGACCGAATAGCGTTGCCGCTCAGCGATCAGGTGGTTGACGGACACGGCCAGTTGCGCCTCGAACTCGTCGACCGCCAGCAACAGGCCGGTGCGGTACGGCGCGACGAGGTCGCGTGGGCCGCCGGCGTTCGGCGCGATCACGGGCAGACCCGAGGCCATGGCCTCCTGCACAGCCTGGCAGAACGTCTCGTGCTCGCCCGGGTGCACGAACACGTCCATGCTGGCGTACGCCGAAGCCAGTTCGCTCCCGTAGAGGGCTCCGGTGAAAACCGCTGTCGGCATGAGGGTTTGGAGCTTGTTCCGGTCGACACCGTCGCCGACGATCACCACTTGAAGGTCGTCGCGCGTCGCCAGCACCGCAAGCCGCTCGACGTGCTTCTCCGGGGCGAGTCTGCCGACGAAGCCGACGATCGGCTTACGGTTTGGTGACCATCGCCGCCGCAGCGCGTCGTCGCGGGCCGACGGTGCGAAGCCGGTGATGTCCACACCTCGCGCCCACTTGTGCACCCGCGGAATGCGATGTTCCGCAAGGTTTTCCATGGCGGCGGTCGACGGTGCGAGCGTGCGGTCGGCGCGGCTGTGCAGGTGCCGCGTCCATGCCCACGCGGCCCGGGCGGCGAAGCGCATGCCGTAGCTCTCGGCGAAGCCTGCGACGTCGGTCTGGTAAACAGCGACGGTCGGCACACCGAGGTGACGCGCGGCGTGCAGACCGCCGTAGCCGAGCAGCGCGGGGGATGCCAGGTGCACGACGTCGGGGTCGAATCCCCGTAGCACACCGACCATCCGGGGCCTGGGCACGCCGAGCGGCAGCGAGGTGATCTTCGGGAACATCCGCGACGGCACCCGGTGCACGCGGACCCCGTCGTGCACCCTGTCTGCTGGCGGTTCACCGGGTGGGGTGTCGGGAGCGATGAGCAGGGCTTCGTGTCCGGTGCGGCGCAGGTGCTCGACCACCCGCAGCACCGAGTTGGTGACGCCGTTGACGTTGGGAAGGAACGACTCTGCGACGATTGCGACGCGCACGGCGGAATCGTCTCAGCGGAGGGTGTCGCGAAGGTTGCGACCAGGAATATGGCACGCGAAGCCGCGCCGGCCAACCCGCGCTGTGCAGCGGTCCCGTCGAGTATCGTGCGCACAGAGAAGGGCGGTTGACATGCGGATATCACGGCTGGTGGCGGTGGTAGGCCTCGCCGCGATGCTGGTCGTCCCGGGATGCACCCGCAACGTCGCAGGCACCGCACAGCGCGACCCCGCGCAGCCGGCGCTGACCGTCAGCGAGGACGGGTACGGCGTCGTCGCCGGCTTCGACGGCGCCCCGGCGCGGATCGAGATCTTCACCGAACCGCAGTGCAACCACTGTGCGGACCTGCAGGCCGACTTCGGCGATCGGATCGCCTACTACATCGGCGTCGGTCAGCTCGAGGTCACCTACCGCCCGCTCACGTTCCTCGACCACGAGCACAACGGTCACTCCGCGCGGGTGAGCAACGCGCTGTTCCTCGCCACCGGAGGCGGCGCCACCGGTACACAGCTCCAGCGCTTCGTCCAAGAGCTCTGGGCGCACCAGGATCCTGGCGGCCCCGGTCCGAGCGACGATGAGATGGCCGCCATGGCCAAGACAGTCGGCATGCCCGAGCAGGCCGTCAACCGGATCTCCGGCGGCGGATCGGCCGTGAACGTCGTGGAGATGGACCAGAACAACTTCGAGTACCTCTACGAGATCGACCCGCTGCAGACCGGCACGCCGACGGTGTACGACCTGGTCGCCGACGAGCGGGTCGACATCTACGACAACGACTGGCTCAACAAGCTTCTCGGGCGCGAACGTTAAATCGGATCCCGATCAGGAGTCGCCGTCGGGCGGGGCGAGGTTCGGCGTTCGAGCAGCGCCACACCGAGCAGCGCGGCACCGGCGATCAGCCAGCCGACGACCGCGATCGAACTCGCCGGGATGATCGCCAGCGCGGCGTTACGATGTTGCACGCGAACGAGATCCGGATTGTTGACGTCGTACTCGACATAGATGTTCATCCCGGTTTCTAGTTCCGACGGGTAGAGCACACCCAGCTCGGGACGATAGGTCACGCGGTCGGGGGTGACGAACTCGATCGTCGACCGGCGCGGTCCGGCGTCGAGCACGTTGGCCTCGGCCACCCCGAGGTGCCGCTCGATCTGGCGGTCGTCTCGCCACGCGCCCAAGACCATCAGCACCGACTGCACCGTCACCAAGCACCCGAGGAGCACAATCCCGATCCGCACGCGGCGGAACACCCGCTGCCGCCGTGTCTCGTTCGGGCCGGCCGTCAGCCGGGGCAGGAACCGCCGCGCCCGTCGAATCGGCTCCGCCAGGATCGCCGGCTTCACAGGGCCGCCTTGATCGACGCGTGCAGCGCCCGCAACGACGACCGGTCGGCCTTCACCTCCAGCACCCGCATCCCGTCGTACGGTTCGTCGAGCGCGCCGCGCAGATCGTCGACCTCGAGCTGCCGGCTCTCGACGTGATAGGCGCGGCACAGCGCGCCGACGTCCACGTCGTGCGGGGTGCCGAAGATCCGCGACGACACGTCGGAGAACCGCGGATCGCCCTGCTCGAGCAGTTCGAAGATCCCACCACCGTTGTCGTTGGACACCACGATGGTCAGGTTGCGCGGTGTCGGCTCCGTCGGCCCGATCAACAACCCCGAACTGTCGTGTACGAACGTCAGATCGCCGAGCAGCGCGATCGTGCGGCCCGGCGCGCTCCCCGCCCCCTCGTGGGCGAGCGCGGCCCCGATCGCCGTCGACACCGTGCCGTCGATGCCCGCGACCCCGCGGTTCGAGCGCACCTTGAGGCCGTGGGTGTCCAGGCCGACCAGTGCGGCGTCGCGCACCGGGTTCGACGCCCCGAGCACGAGCTGATCGCCCGGGCGCACGGCGTCCGCGACCGCGGCGGCCACGTGCAGGCCGGTCTTGAGCGGGTGCGCGCGCAGCTGTCCGCGGACCGCCTCCATCGCGTGCCGGTGCACCTCGGCACACCGGTCCAACCAGGCGGGATCCGGCCCGCCGGACGTGACCGCGCGGGTGCCGGTGGCCTGCGAGTTGCCCGAAACGTCCGGCCAGCGCGGACCTGTCGTCAGCGCGTACACCGGCACCGACGGGTCGGCCAGCAGCGCCGACACCGGCCGGTGCAGCGTCGGGCGGCCGAGCATGATGACCTGCTTCGGGCGCACCAGCCGCAGCGCGAACGGGTGCAGCGGATTGTCCGCGGGCGGCGCCGTCGGCTCGGCGACGGTCGGCAGCGCGGACAGGTTCGGATGCTCACCCGCGCCGTGTCCGGCGATCACGATCGTGTCCGGGGTCAGGTCGATGTCCAGTGGCTGGTCGAACGTCACCGGCGGGGTGTACGTCCACGGCTTGCCGTCCGGCCTGCCCTCCGGCACGTAGGTCGCCGCCTCGTCACTATCCGGAACGAGCGGCTCGCGCAGCGGGATGTCAAACTGCACCGGGCCCGCGTTGGCCGAACGGGAACCCTTGGCGGCCACCAGAATTCGGCAGACCGCCGAGCGCCACTGCGCATTGAGCGCGTCGAGGTGCTCCGGGGATTCCTCGGCCAGGCCGAGGCTGATCGATGCACGCACCTGCGTGCCGAAATACCCCAGCTGCTCGAAAGTCTGGTTGGCGCCGGTACCCAGCAACTCGTAGGGACGGTTGGCGCTGAGCACGACCAGCGGCACCCGCGCGTAGTTCGCCTCGACGACGGCCGGCCCCAGGTTGGCGACCGCGGTGCCCGACGTCATCGCGATGCAGACCGGAGCGCGTTCGGCGATCGCCAGCCCGATCGCCAGGAAGCCCGCGGTGCGCTCGTCGATCCGCACATGCAGCCGGACCCGGCCCGCGCGGTCGGCGTCCGCCAGCGCGAATGCCAGCGGCGCGTTACGGGAACCCGGGCACAGCACGACGTCGCGTACGCCGCCGCGAATCAGTTCGTCGACGACCACGCGGGCCTGCGCGGTCGAGGGGTTCACCGTTACAGCCTATCGGCGAGGAAATCGAGTGCCGCCTTGTTGACCACCTGCGGCCGCTCGAGGAAGCCGAGATGCCCGGCGTCGGGAATCTCGAGGAAACGGCCGTTCGGGATGGCGTCGGCGACCTCGCGGCTCAAATGCGGCGGCAGGACGAGATCGTCGGCGAAGCCGATCACCAGCGTGGGCGACGTAATACTTCGGTAAGCGGGCAGCCGATTGTCGTGCGGGCTGATCTCGAGCTGGGCGCGGCCGCCGGGCGTCGACTTGGCCGGCCACATGGTGAACATGTCGATCCAGTCGCGCGCCTTGGCGTCGTCGTTGAGCGTCTTCGGCGAAAAGCTCTCCAGCAGGCGCATTTTCGCGTCGTACATCGGGGGCAGCTGCACACCGGACTGGACGAGTTCGCGTTCGGCGTTGCGAAAGAACGCGCGGGTGCGGTCCTCGCGGCCGCGGGTGGCCATCAGCACCGCCCGGTCGACGAGTTCGGGGCGCGCCACCATCAGCTCCTGGGCGATGAACGAGCCCATCGACACCGAGACGATGTGCACGGGCGCCGCGTCGAGCTTCTCGATCAGCGCCGCCGTGTCGGCCACCATCGTCTCGGTGGTGAAGTCGCTGGCGTTCTCGGTGGCGCCCACCCCGCGGTTGTCGAAGGTGATGCAGCGGTAACCGGCGCGCTGGAAGTCCGGCACCTGGTGCAACTGCCAGGTGCGGCCCGCGCCGCCGTGACCGGCGATGAACAGGACTGATGGACCGCGGCCGCGGTCGTCGAAGGCCAGATTCACCCCGCCACGGTACTCACTTCGCGGCTGGGTCCGTGGTTCGGGTGTGCCCGCCTACGCCTCTTCGGTGAAAGCGACGACCGGTATGCGTCGTTCCCCGGCGCGCTTCTCGTAGTCGGCGTAGTTCGGGACGAACTGCTTGGCCAGAGTGAACAGCCGGTCGCGTTCGGCGCCGGTGACCTCTTCGCCGACGAAGGTGCCGCGGTATCCGCGCGCCGACAGCGTCACCCGCGGATGGGCCTTGACGTTGTGGAACCAGGCCGGATGTCGCGCGCCGCCGTAGTTCGACGCGATCACGATGACGCGGCCGGCATCGGTGAAATAGGTCAGCGGCGTGCTTCGCTGCTGACCCGTCTTGGCGCCGGTGTGCGTCAGCAGTACCTCCGGCAGCACCAACGACATCGACAGGCGGCCGTTCGTCGCCGTGATCAGGGTGCGGTCGAGCCGCCATCCGACGCGGCGGAGGAACCACCGCGCCGGGCCCAGGCCCATCAACCGGGCGCCCGCGCGGATGAACGGCGTCGGCGGGTCGGGCCGGACTTCGGGAATGCCCATGGCACGACCGTAACCCAGTGACTTCGGTCCAGACTGTCGCGCACCGGCTGTCAGGGCACCGAAGTCGTCCGTTTGCGGACACGCTTGAGCGCCTGGTCCCACACCAGCAGCGACGCCGCCTTCAGCTGGGCGGGCTTGACCAGGTCGCGGCCCATCAGGGCAGCCGCGGCGGCTTTGGTGGCCGCCGACGCCTTCGACATGTGTCCCGAATCGAACGGCGGCTGCGGGTCATACTCCATGGACAGCTGGATGGTCTTGGCCTTCGCCTCGCCGCCGATCTGACCGGCCAGCCACAAGCCCAGGTCGAGGCCGGCGGAAACACCCGCCGCCGTCACGATGTGGTCGCTCTCCCGAACGATGCGCTGGTCGCCGACGGGCGTGGCGCCGAAGGTCTTCAAGAACGGCAGCGCTGCCCAGTGTGACGTGGCCCGCTTTCCGTCGAGCAGGCCGGCAGCCGCGAGGATCAACGACCCAGAGCACACCGACGCCGTCCATGTCGAGCTCTGGTGGGCCTGCCGCACCCACGCGAGCAGCTTCTCGTCGCGGGCATGCTCCATGGTGCTGAATCCGCCGGGAATCAGGATCACGTCGGGCGACGGTGTCTCGTCGAACGTGTGGGTCGCACCGATCAGCAGGACGCCGGAGTCCGCGGCGATAGGACCGGGCTCGTGCCACAGGAAACGCACCTCGGTGTCGGGAAGAAAGCGCAGCGACTCGTATGGACCGATGAAGTCCAGCGCGGTGAAGCCGGGATAGAGGACGACGGCGATCTGCATGATGTCTCCTTCAGGCGAACGTCTTGCGGTACTGGTCGGGCGATATGCCGAGTTTGCGAACGAAGTTGCGGCGCAACGTTTCCGCGCTGCCAAAGCCGCACCGGGCGGCGATGACGGTGAGGGTGTCGTCGGTCTCCTCGAGCTGGCGGCGGGCGGCTTCGGTGCGGATACGCTCGACGTACGCGCCGGGCGCCTCGCCCACCTCGTCGGTGAACACGCGGGTGAAGTGGCGCGGGCTCATCGCGGCGCGCCGAGCGAGTTCCGGAACACTGTGCACGCCACCGGGTTCGGCTTCGATCGATTCCTGGACCTCGCGGATCGGTGCTCGTTTGGCTCGCGGCATCCACACCGGTGCGGCGAACTGCGTCTGGCCGCCCGGCCTGCGCAGGTACATCACGAGCCAGCGCGCGACGGTCTGCGCCGCTTCCGTGTCGTGGTCGTCCTCGACGAGCGAGAGTGCCAGATCGATGCCCGCCGTGACCCCCGCGGCGGTCCATGTGCGCTCGTTGCTGCGGACGAAGATCGGCTCGGGATCAACTGCGACCGAGGGGAACTCGTGTGCCAGCCGGTCGGCGAACGCCCAGTGCGTGGTGGCCGCACAGCCGTCGAGCAGACCGGCCTCGGCGGCGAGGAAGGCACCGGTGCACACGCTGACGACCCGCCGCGCGTTCGCCGAGACCGTCTGGATCCAGTTGATCAGGTCGAGGTCGCGCCGGGCCTCCTCCACGCCGAAGCCGCCGGGCAGGATCACGGTGTCGACGGGCTTGCGCGGGTCGGGCAGCGGCTGCGCGACGAACGCGAGCCCGGTGCCGGTCGTCGCGGGTTCACCGTCCGACGTCACCACCCGCACGTCGTAGCCCTCGTGGCCGCTGCCCTGCAGATACATCGACGCCCCGGTGAACACCTCGAACGGGCCGACCAGGTCAAGGGCCTGGACGCCCGCAAATCCGAGGATCACCACCGACCGCACGGCTCCAGTGTTGGTCACCGGGCGCGTGGCGTCCAGGCCATGCATCCCACAGATCAGGACACGTCACCACACCAACGGCGAGAGGTGCTTGACCGCGTACGCGCGCACCGCGTTGCCGTCGTGGACGTCGAGCACCGGCGTGCGAACCTGTGCCAGCGACGTCGCGAGCCGGACGTGCAGTTCGCATACGGCCAGCAGGTCGTCGTCGGGCATGGTGGCACCCGCCACGCGCAGCGCTCTGGCCATTCCCGCCGACGCGCTGGCGAGGAACTCCTCGGCGACGTCGTACATGCCGGCCATCGCCGACAGATCGCCGTCGAGCCGCAGGAACCTGCGCATGACCGGTTCGTCGGTGAGCAGTCGCAGCCCTTCGCAGAACACCGCCACTGCGGCCTCTTTCGGGCCGGAGTCGATCGCGACGGTCTGCAGCCGCGCCATCGCGAAGTCGAACGTCTGCCGGCCGAGCTCGGTGATGAGCACGTCGCGGCTCGGAAACCGGCGATACAACGTGCTGCGGCTGACCCCGGCCTGCCGCGCCACGACGTCCATGCTCGCCCGGCCGACGCCGACGAGCGCCACCTCTTCCGCGGCGGCCTTGAGGATGGCGGCCTCTTGCTCGGTTCGGCTGTCGTTGTTGCGGAGCCGTCGCATCGGTCTAGGTCACAACTGTCTGCCGGCCGGACATCCGGCCGGCGGCGCGAAGGATTCCAGGGCGACCGAGCGGTGCAACCGCACCAGCTTCTCGTACTCCAACCGGTTGCGCGCCAACGGAATCAACCTCACCCGGTCGGGCAGGACCCGCCACGCCAGCTGCAGCAGCCGGGAGTACAACTCGAACTCGCGGTCATGACGCTCCTGCCAATGGAAGCCGGTCAAGTCGCGGACGCCTGGATGCAGGATGCCGAAGGAGCAGATCTTGACGACGCGTCCCGCCAGGGGGCGGACTAGCAGCCAAGGCGGCGTCAGCGCGATACGCATGGTGGGCGGAATCATCAAGGTGGGCAACGGAAGTCGAGTCAGCCCTGCGGTGACGCGCCGCAGAAAGGCGTTGTCTTTGAGTTCGGTGGCCACCATCTCGTCGTAGTACCGCACCGCGTCGGCGTAAGTGGCCGGCAGTTTGGCGTTCTTGCCCGGCAGTTCCAGGGACGCGAACGCCTCGAGCAACTGCTGATAAGCGGCCTCCTTCTCGGCCGCCGTCATCGTGATCCCAGTGCACGGCGTGAACGAGTTCAGCACGAGGAACAGCCCACTGACCGCGATCCAGTTCCACAGTCGCGGGTCCAGCGCGCTGTAGCGCACGTCGGTGAATGCCCCGCCGCCGCGTCCGTGCACCTCTCGGTGCATCCGTTTGAGCCGCTCCCCCTCGGCCGCCCGGTCGTGCGGATCACCCCAGATCGCGAGGAACGCCGAAAACCCGCTTCGCACCCCTCGATCCGCGAAGTTGGCCTCGAATCGTCCGGTCTTGTCGACGGCGGCAGCCACCGGGACCAGCGCGACTTCGTCGAAGGCCGCCGCACCGAAGAACCCGCCCAGCGCACTGCCGCTGTGCTTGCGGAACTCGGCCACGACCTTCGGGCGCACCTCGCCGACAGGCTTGCGGACAGCTGGTGCTTCGGCCGTCTCGGTCATGTCGCCTCCGATGCGCTTGACACAGAGACTAGTGATTTGTGTCAACGTGTCAACGGTTGATCAGCGGCAGACAACTGCGCACGCGCTCGACCCACCACTGCCGCCGATCCGGCGGCGCGGCCAGTGCCGTCAGCCGCGCGGGGTCGGGAGCGAGGGTGCCGATCGGCAGATAGCCGTCGTCGGCGGTCAGCGGTTCGGCGACGTCCTCGACGAACAACCCGCCGGTGCCCAGGCCGCATGCATACCGCAGGTCGGGCAGGGCCGCGGCGGCCAACAGTCCGCGACCGATACCGACCGCTGAGTCGAGCGCGCTGGAGACGACGATCGGGATGTCGATCTGCGCGGCGATCTTCAGCATGGCGCGCACCCCGCCCAGTGGTGCGACCTTGAGCACCGCGACGTCGGCGGCGTTCTCGCGCACCACGCGCAGTGGGTCGTCGGCCTTGCGGATGCTCTCGTCGGCGGCGATCGGCACGTCGATCCTTCGCCGAAGCTCGGCCAGTTCGGCGACCGTCGCGCAGGGTTGTTCGAGGTACTCCAGCGGCCCCTCCGCGGTCAGTGCTGCGGCGGCTTCGACGGCGGCTTCGACGCTCCAGCCGCCGTTGGCGTCGACCCGCACCGTCGGTAGGTGCGTGCGCACGGCGTTGACGCGCGCCACGTCGTCGGCGAGTGTCTGGCCCGGCTCGGCCACCTTCACTTTGGCCGTGCGCGCGCCGGGAAACCGGGCCAGCACCTCGGGCACGTGCGACGCGGCGACGGCCGGGACGGTCGCGTTGATCGGAATGCGGTCTCGGCGGGCTGCCGGCGGCGATTCGTAGGCGGCTTCCAGGGCCGAGGGCAGCCAGTGCGCCGCCTCAGGCGGCTCGTACTCGAGGAACGCCCCGAACTCGCCCCAGCCGGCGGGCCCGTCGATCAGCGCCACCTCGCGGACGGTGATGCCGCGGAACCGAACTCGCATCGGCAGTGCGACGACATGCATGCGGTCCACGATGTCCGCAAGATCGGGGTGCTGCGGCATGTGCACCATCCTGCCCGAGGTTTAGCGAGCCCCGTACGGGCTACCTTTAAGTTACTTAACTAATCGTTCTTCGGTGAGGAGTGCATCGTGCGATTGAAGACACTGGCGCCCACGGCGCTCGCGGTGGCCGCGACGGCGGTCGTCGGCGGCCTCGCGAGCAAGGACGCACAGTCACTGTGGTACGCGAGGTTGCGCAAACCGCCGTATCAGCCTCCGCGCCAAGCGTTTCCGATCGTATGGCCGATTCTCTACGCCGATCTCGCGCTGACCTCGTCGGCCACGCTCGACGAGCTGGACCGCCGCGGGCATACCGATGAGCGCCGCGCATACCTCGCGGCACTCGCGGTGAACCTCGTGCTCAACGGCAGCTGGTCGTGGCTGTTCTTCAACCGCGGCATGCTGGGCACGTCGGCGATCGCCGCCGGTGCGCTCACCGTCAGCAGCGCCGATCTCACCCGCCGCGCGGTGCAGGTGCGCGGCGCGGCCGCTGCCCCGTTGGCCGCCTATCCGGCCTGGTGTGCGTTCGCGACCGCGTTGTCCACGCACATCTGGGCGCTCAACCGCTAGACCGTCGCGCGGTCGCGGCCCTCCCAGTACGGCTTGCGCAGCTCTTTTTTCAGGATCTTGCCCGTAGGGTTGCGCGGCAGCTCCTCGGTGATGTCGACGGACTTCGGGCACTTGTACGCCGCGAGCCGCTCGCGACACCACGCGATGATCTCCTCCGGCGTAGCCGAATCCTCCAGTGAGACGACAGCTTTGACTACTTCGCCCCACTTCTCGTCCGGCACGCCGATCACCGCGACGTCGGCGACCGCGGGATGATCGGCGACGACGCGCTCGACCTCGATCGAGTAGATGTTCTCTCCACCGGAGATGATCATGTCCTTGAGCCGGTCCTCGACGAACAGGTAGCCGCCGTCGTCGATGCGGCCGATGTCGCCGCTGCGGAACCAGCCGTCGTCGGTGATCGACTCGGCGGTCGCTTCAGGCTTGTTGTGATAGCCCTTCATCAATTGCGCTGTGCGGAACCACAGTTCGCCCTGCTCCCCCGTCGGCACCTCTTCGAGGGTGTCCGGGTCGACGACGCGCACTTCCGCGTTGGGTACCAGGGTTCCCGCGCTGGTCAACCGCTCTTCGCGGCCCGGATCGCGATGCGCCTCGGGCAGCAGATGGCTGATCACCCCACACACCTCGGTGAGGCCGTAGGCCTGCATGAAGTCGGTGTCCGGCCAGACCTCGAGCGCCTTACGCAGCAACGGCAGCGGCATCGGCGACGCACCGTAGGCGAAGGTCTTCAGTGAACTGAACAGCTTCACCGCATCCCCGCCGGACTCGAGCACCTTGGCAAGCACCGCCGGCACCAGGAAGGTGCGGTTGGCGCCGTTGAGTATCGCGCCGGCCAGCGACAACCCGTCGACGTCGCGGGTCATCACGCTGGGCACGCCGTCGTGAATGCCGAACTGCACGTAGGACGATCCGCCGACGTGGAACAACGGCATCGACACCATGTTCTTGTCGCCCTCGTCGAACTCGAAGCCTTCGTGGGCGTTGACCGTGTGCGCGATCAGGTTCGCATGCGTCAGCTCCACACCCTTGGGCCTGCCCGTGGTGCCCGACGAATACATGATGATCGCCACGTCGTCGGGTTCGACGTCGTCGCCACGCTCGACCGGCGTCGCGGCGGCGAGCATCGCCTCGTACTCGTCGCCCTCCTCACCCTCCGGAGTCACTTCGACGATGTGCTCGACGTCGGTGAGCTTGTCGCGGATCTTGTCGACGGTCGGCTTAAGTTCCTTGCCGACGACCAACAGCTTGGCGCCCGAATCGTTGAGCACGTAGTCGAGCTCGTCGGCGGCCAGGCGGAAGTTGATGATCGCGTTGGCCGCGCCCAGCGACGCCGCGGCCAACGTCAGCTCGACGCACGCCGGGTGGTTCTTGTCGAGTAACGCGACCACATCACCCCGCTTGACGCCGCGCTCCTTCAGCGCGCCGGCGAGACGTCGCACGCGGTCGTTCCACTGCTCCCACGTCCACGTCCGCTCGAGGTAGGTCATCGCTTCGGCGTCGGGAGTGGTCTGCGCCCAGTGCGCGGTTCGTTCGTCGAGGAAACGCGGGACAGGCAGGTTCGAGAGGTCAGGCATGTTTCGAGCGTGCCATGCCCGCCGTCGCGTCAGTCGTCTTTCGAATAAACCTGCCGCCCCGCCAGGTATGTGGCCTGCACCTCGAGGTCGGCGATCTGCTCGGGCGGCACGGCGCGCGGGTCGGCGGAGAGCACGACCATGTCGGCGTACTTGCCGACCTCCAGCGAGCCGATGACGTCGTCGGCGAACAACTGGTAGGCGGCGTCGATGGTCTGGGCGCGGATCGCCTGTTCGACGGAGATCCGCTGCTCCGGCCCGATCACCCGGCCGCTCGGCGCCGTGCGGGTGGCCGCGACACTGATGTTGCGCAACGGCTCCTCGGGGGTGACCGGCGGATCGTTGTGCAGCGAGATCCGCATCCCTGTCGCGACCGCGGATCCGCATGGCATCCAACGGTTTCCGTGCTCGGCACCGAACAGCCCGTCGACGATGATGTCGCCCCAGTAGTGGATCTGGTCGACGAACACGCTGCACGTGACGCCGAGGTCGTGGGCGCGCTGCAGCTGCTCGTCGCGGATCGCGCCGACATGCTCGAGCCGAAGCCGGTGATCGTCGCGGGGCCAGCGACGCAACGCGTCTTCGTACACGTCGAGGATGGTGTCGACGCCGGCGTCGCCCTGGACGTGGCACGCCATCGGCCAGCCGTTCGGGAAGTACGAGTGCACGATCTCGGTGAGCTGTTCGCGCGTGTAGTTGGCGTGCCCGCAGGAGCCCGGCGCCACGCCGATGGCGCGGGTGGCGTCGGTGTCCAGGTACGGGAACGACAGGTCGATGTTGCCGATCCACGGGGAGCCGTCGACCCAGATCTTGATGCCGACCTGACGGAACAGGTCGTCGCCGTTGGCCGGCGACATGTCGGTCGTCATCTGCTCGTTGGAGATCTCGTAGACGCGCAACCGCACCGTCAGGTCGTCGCGGATGAGATCGACCACCGGACGGAACACGGGGTCGAACGCCATCTCCGAACACGTCGTCAACCCGACCTTGTTGAGCCGGCGAAGTTCGGCGTGCAGCATCGCCGGATAGTCGGCGGGGTTGATCACGCCGGCCAGCAGGCTGAAAACCGCGCCGGTCTCCTCGGCGGTGCCGTCGAGTTCGCCGTCGGCATCGCGCCCGTAGCGCGCGCCCTTCGGGTCCGGAGTGTCGCGGGTGAGGTCGAACCGTCGCGCGGCCGCGCTGTTGAAGAAGGCCTTGTGCCCGGAGTTGTGCACGATCACCAGCGGGGAGTCGGGCGCTTCGCCGTCGAGCCAGGCCAACGTCGGATCAGGTAACCCGTTCTGCAGCAAAGGATCCCAGCCGTTGAGGTACGCACCGTCGGCGCCGCGCTTGGCGACCTCCGCACGTATGGCATCGACGACGTCACGCGCGTCGGGCAGCGTGACCGGACGGATGTCGACCATCCGCTCGGACAGCACGATCGCCTCCATCAGCGGGTGGCCGTGCGCCTCGATGAGGCCGGGCATCACGCAGCCGTTGACGTCGCGGACTTCGGTGTCCGGACCGACCCAGCTCTCGACGTCGCGGCGGCTGCCCACCGCCACGATGCGGCCGTCGGCCACCGCGACCCCCTCGGCGGTCGGCTGCCGGTCGTCGACAGTGAGCACGGTTCCACGAATGACCAGGTCAGCGGTGGGCATGCGGTCATCTTCTCAGTCGCGGCGAATATCCGATGAGAAACCTTCGCGGATCGCGCGGATCCGGATGGGTCCGCGCCACGGCGCGTCCGGGTCGAGCACCTCACCCTTCTGGGTGATCTCGACGTCGCCGGCGCGGGCGAGAGCACGGGCGACCTCGCGTGCGTCGTCCATCAGCTCGCGCCACCCGTCCCCGCCGACCGCGCGGGCGGCGTCGGACGGGCAGATCGTCTTGTCCGGGCCGCGCGCTCTGCTGAGCGCAAGGATTGCCGCCCGGAGGCGCTCGGCACTGCTCACACGAACGAGTCAAGCCAAAACCGGCGACCCTTTCCAGTCAGACTGGAACACGTTCTAGTCTGATGGCCATGAGTGATGACTTGCTGCGCCATCCGATCCACTCCGGGCACCTCACGGTCGGGGCGCTCAAGCGGAACAAGGACAAGCCGGTGCTGTTCCTCGGCGACACCACGCTGACCGGCGGCCAGCTCGCCGAGCGCATCAGCCAGTACGTTCAGGCGTTCGAGGCGCTCGGCGCCGGCTCGGGCACCGCCACCGGCCTGCTGTCTCTGAACCGCCCGGAGGTGCTGATGATCATCGGCGCCGGGCAGACGCAGGGTTACCGCCGCACCGCACTACACCCTCTCGGTTCGCTGGACGACCACGCGTACGTGTTGAACGACGCCGGGGTCACGTCGCTGATCATCGACCCCAACCCGATGTTCGTCGAGCGCGCGCTCGGGCTGCTCGAGAAGGTGCCCGCCCTCAAGCAGGTGCTGACGATCGGCCCGGTGCCCGCGGAACTGGAAGGCGTCGGCGTCGACCTGACCGCCGAGGCCGCCAAGTACTCGCCGCAGCCGCTGGTGGCCGCCGACCTGCCGCCCGACCACATCGGCGGAATGGCCTACACCGGCGGCACCACCGGTAAGCCGAAGGGCGTCATCGGCACCGTGCAGTCGATCACCACGATGACGACGATCCAGCTGGCCGAATGGGAATGGCCCGAGCATCCGCGGTTCCTCATGTGCACGCCGCTGTCGCATGCCGGCGCCGCATTCTTCGTGCCGACCATCATCAAGGGCGGTCAGCTGTTCGTGCTGACCAAGTTCGACCCCGCCGAGGTGCTGCGGGTGATCGAGGAGCAGAAGATCACCGCGACGATGCTCGTGCCGTCGATGATCTACGCGCTAATGGACCACCCCGACTCGCAGACCCGCGACCTGTCGTCGCTGGAGACCGTGTACTACGGGGCCTCGGCGATGAACCCGGTGCGGCTGCGCGAAGCGATCCGGCGCTTCGGGCCGATCTTCGCGCAGTACTACGGCCAGTCCGAGGCGCCGATGGTGATCACCTACCTCGCAAAGAACGATCACGACGAGCAGCGGTTGACGTCGTGCGGGCGGCCGACGGTGTTCGCGCGGGTGGCGCTGCTCGACGCCGACGGCAACCCGGTGCCGCAGGGCGAGGTGGGTGAGATCTGTGTGTCGGGGCCGCTGGTGTCCGGCGGCTACTGGAACAAGCCGGAGGCGACTGCGGAGACCTTCCGCGACGGTTGGATGCACACCGGCGACCTGGCCCGCGAGGACTCCGACGGGTTCTACTACATCGTCGACCGGACGAAGGACATGATCGTCACCGGTGGCTTCAACGTATTCCCCCGGGAGGTGGAAGACGTTGTGGCAGAACATCCTTCGGTGGCGCAGGTCTGTGTCATCGGGACACCCGACGAGAAGTGGGGCGAGGCGGTGACGGCCGTCGTCGTGTTGCGGCCGGACGCTGATTCGTCCGAGGACGCCGTGGCGCGGATGACCGCCGAGATCCAATCGGCGGTCAAGGAGCGTAAGGGTTCGGTGCAGTCGCCCAAGCAGGTGATCGTCGTCGACTCGGTGCCGGTGACCGCGCTGGGCAAGCCGGACAAGAAGGCGGTGCGGGCCCAGTTCTGGGCGGGCGCGGACCGCGCCGTCGGGTGACGAACGCGCTCTTAACATGATGGGGTGACCCAGCTACGCGCGGTGCTGTTCGACTTCTCCGGCACGCTGTTCCGGCTCGAAGAGGACGAGAGCTGGTTCCACGGCATGGAGGTCGACGACCGCGCGGTCGACGGGCACGTACAGGCCGAGTTGATGCGACGGATGACGGCGCCCACCGGTCAGCACGTCGACATGGGGCCAGACGAGTACCACGCCTGGGTCAACCGGGACCTCGCCCCGCACCTGCACCGCGAGGCGTATCTGCACGTACTGCG
Source organism: Mycobacterium sp. E740 (assembly GCF_001672895.1). Classification (GTDB taxonomy): domain Bacteria; phylum Actinomycetota; class Actinomycetes; order Mycobacteriales; family Mycobacteriaceae; genus Mycobacterium. The sequence goes on along the minus strand of NZ_LZKP01000146.1, from coordinate 8,715 downwards.
CGAGAGCGGGTTGGCCGACGAGCACGCCGAGTCGTTGTACGGGCTCCTGATCGATCCGCTGAGCTGGACGCCGTACCGCGACACCGCCGAGGTGCTGCGGGGTCTGCACAGCCAGGGCATCAAGACCGCGGTCGTCTCCAACATCGCGTTCGACGTGCGGCCGGCGTTCGAGTCCATCGGCGCCGCCGAGTTCGTCGACGTGTTCGCGTTGTCCTTCGAGGTCGGCGCGGTCAAACCGGACCCGGTGATCTTCCAGACCGCACTGTCGAGACTGGGCGTCGAACCTGCCGACTCCCTCATGGTCGGTGACAGCGACGAGGCCGACGGTGGCGCCCGCTCACTCGGCTGCGGTTTCGCGCTCGTCGATCCCCTGCCCACCACCCAGCGCCCTGACGGATTACTCAGGGCGCTAACGGAATTCGGCGTCAACATATGAGCGGGAGCGCGGCGCCGCCATGGCTGAAGCACGTGAACAAGATGATGATCGCGCTGCTGCGGCTGGGTGTGCCGATCTCGCGGCACGAGTCGCCGGTGGTGCTGACCGTGCCGGGCCGCGCGACGGGTAAGCCGCGCTCGACGCCGGTCACGCCGATGCTCGTCGACGGAATCCGCTACGTGGTCAGCGGCTATCCCGGCTCGGACTGGGTGCGCAACGTGCGCGCCGCCGAGACCGCCACATTGCGCAAGGGCAGGCACTGCGAGCGGGTGCGCCTCGTCGAGTTGCCACCCACGCAGGCAAGGCCGGTGCTGCGCGAGTTCCCGGCGCAGGTGCCCACCGGCGTCGACCTGATGAAGCGCGCCGGCGTGCTCACGACAGCAACCCCCGAAGAGCTCGAAGGGATGGCGAACCGCCTGCCGGTATTCCGCATCGACGCGGTCGCGTAGCGTTTTCGCCATGTCCGACACTCGGTTGCCGTGGTGGCTGAAGTACGTCAACAAGGTCATGATCGGCCTGCAGAAGCTCGGCATCCTCGGTGAGAAGGGACCGGTCGTGCTTTCGGTGCCCGGTCGAAAGACCGGCAAGCCGCGGTCGACTCCGGTCACCCCGATGATCGTCGACGGGCAACGCTATGTCGTCGGTGGCGTGCCCGGCTCCGACTGGGTCGCCAACGTCCGGGCCGCCGGTGCGGCCACGTTGCACATCGGCCGTCGCAGCGAACGGGTGCGCATGGTCGAGATGCCGGTCGAGCAGGCGCGGCCGCTGCTGCGCGAGTTCCCGGTCAAGGTGCCCACCGGCGTCGGCTTCATCAAGAACGCCGGCCTGGTCACCGGCCCGAATCCCGATGAGTTCGAAGCGCTCGCGGGTCGGTGCCCGGTGTTTCGCATCGATATGGTGAGCCCATGAGCCGCAACCCATTTGACCCGTCGCTGTGGCAGCCGATCGACGGCTTCGAGCTGACCGACATCACCTATCACCGGCACGTCGTCGACGGCGTGCGTCAGCCGACGGTGCGCGTGGCGTTCGACCGGCCGGAGGTGCGCAACGCGTTTCGCCCGCACACCGTGGACGAGCTCTACCGGGTGATCGACCACGCGCGGATGTCGTCGGACGTCGGCGTCATCCTGCTGACCGGTAACGGGCCGTCACCGAAGGACGGCGGATGGGCGTTCTGCTCGGGCGGCGATCAACGCATTCGCGGCCGCAGCGGCTATCAGTACGCGTCGGGCGAGACCGCCGAGACGGTCGACCCGGCGCGCGCCGGGCGGCTGCACATCCTCGAGGTGCAACGGCTGATCCGGTTCATGCCCAAGCCGGTGATCTGTCTGGTCAACGGATGGGCCGCCGGCGGTGGGCACAGCCTGCACGTGACCTGTGACCTGACGTTGGCCAGCCGAGAACACGCCCGCTTCAAGCAGACCGACGCCGACGTCGGCAGCTTCGACGGCGGTTACGGCAGCGCGTATCTGGCCAAGCAGGTCGGCCAGAAGTTCGCCCGCGAGATCTTCTTCCTCGGCCGCGCGTACACCGCCGAGCAGATGCACGCGATGGGCGCGGTGAACGAGGTCGTCGACCACGCCGAGCTGGAGAACGTCGGGCTGGAATGGGCGGCGGCGATCAACGGCAAGTCGCCGCAAGCGATTCGGATGCTCAAGTATGCGTTCAACCTCAGCGACGACGGCCTCGTCGGCCAGCAGCTGTTCGCCGGCGAGGCGACGCGGCTGGCGTACATGACCGACGAGGCGGTCGAGGGCCGCGACGCGTTCCTGGAGAAGCGTGACCCCGATTGGAGCGGCTTCCCGCGCTACTTCTAGGGGCGATTTGTGAGTGATTTCGATCGGTGAGCGAGCGTTTTCACTCATAAATCGCTCACCTAGACTCACCGCTCGTGAGCAAAAGCCCCCTGCGGCGGTTGGCCGACCAACTGCTGCTGACCACGATGCGACCGCCGATAGTCCCCGAGCTGCTGCAGTTCCAACCCGGCCGCGACGTCGTCGAGCTGCGGGGCAAGCGCATCCTGCTCACCGGTGCGTCGTCGGGCATCGGGGAGGCCGCCGCTGAGAAGTTCGCCCGTCGCGGCGCGACTGTCGTGGTGGCCGCACGGCGCCGGGAACTGCTCGACGCGCTGGTCGACCGGATCACCGCGACCGGCGGCGACGCCCGGGCGCACGCGTGCGACCTGTCGGACCTCGACGCGGTCGACGAACTCGTGACCCGTGTCGAGGACGAGCTCGGCGGCGTCGACATCCTGATCAACAACGCCGGTCGCTCGATCCGCAGGCCACTCGCCGACTCGCTGCAGCGCTGGCACGACGTCGAGCGCACCATGGCGCTCAACTACTACTCGCCGCTGCGGCTCATCCGCGGGCTCGCGCCGGGTATGCGCGAACGCGGGGACGGCCACATCATCAACGTGTCGACGTGGGGTGTGCTCAGCGAGTCGTCGCCGTTGTTCGCGGTGTACAACGCGTCCAAGGCGGCGCTGACCGCGGTGAGCCGCGTCATCGAGACCGAGTGGGGCGGCGAGGGCGTGCATTCGACGACGTTGTTCTATCCGCTCGTGCGCACGCCGATGATCGCGCCCACCCGCGCCTACGACGGGCTCGCCGGGTTGACCGCCGCCGAGGCTGCCGACTGGATGATCACCGCCGCGCGGACCCGGCCCGTGCGCATCGCGCCGCGCATGGCCGTCACCGCCCACGCCATCAACAGCTTCGCCCCGGCCGTCGTCGACACGATCATGAAACGCCAACGCTACCAACCGAATTCCTGATGCCGCATCCCGACGTGGCGACCGCCGCCGACATCGCACGCGTCTTCGGCGCCGAGCGTCCGGACGCCGTCGCACTGGTGGCCGGGGACCGCACCGTGACCTTCGCCGAACTCGACAGCAGGTCCAACAAGGCCGCGCAGGCGTTCCGCGCAGCGGGTGTCGGCTTCGGTGACCGGGTCGCGTTCATCGAGAAGAACGGCACCGAGTTCTTCGAAATCGTCTGCGCGCTGTCGAAAATCGGCGCGATCGTCGTTCCGCTCAACTGGCGGCTGGCGCCGGCCGAGATGCGCCACATCATCGACGACGCGGGCGCGCTAGTGGTCGTCGTGGGTGCCGAGTTCTTCGGCCATGTCGAGGTGATCGAGGACCAGTTGGCGGCAACCGTCGTCGCGATCGGCGAACACCACCGCTGGCCCGCATACGACGACTGGCTCGCCGCCCAACCCGACGAAGACCCTTGCGTCGCAACGCAACCCGATGACATCGCGTTCCTGATGTACACATCGGGGACGACCGGGGCGCCGAAGGGCGTCATGCTGACCAACGACAACTACTTCTGCAAGGCCACCGGCATCGCCGAGAAGTGGCGCTTCGATGCCGACAGCGTGAGCCTCGCGGTGATGCCGATGTTCCACATGGCGGGCTCCGGCTGGGCGCTGGTCGGGCTGTGCGAGGGCGCGCGCACCGTCGTGCTGCGCGACGTCGACCCGCCGGCGATCCTGGATGCCGTTGAGCGACACGGCATCACCAACATGCTGCTGGTACCGGTGGTGATCACGCGGCTGCTGGAAACCCCCGGTGTCGAGTCGACGGACTTCGGCAACCTGCGGGCGATCGTCTACGGCGCGTCGCCGATCACCGACGACGTTCTCGTCAGGGCACTGGAGCGGTTCGGCTGCGATCTGCTGCAGGTGTACGGACAGACCGAAACCACCGGCTCCGTCACCCAACTCGACCGGCACGACCCCGAGCTGCTGCGGTCGTGCGGCAAGCCGTTCGACTGGGTCGAGGTGCGCATCGTCGACGATGCCGGACGGGACGTGCCGGCCGGCACGGTCGGCGAACTGTGGACCCGCTCGCGACAGAACATGCGCGGCTACTGGAACAACCCGGACGCGACGGCGGCCACTCTCACCCCGGACGGCTGGCTGAAGACCGGCGACGCCGGCTACCTCGACGGCGAGGGCTACGTCTTCCTGCACGACCGCGTCAAGGACATGATCGTGTCGGGCGGCGAGAACGTGTATCCCGCCGAGATCGAGAACGTGCTGATGACGCACCCGGCCGTCGGCGACGTCGCCGTGATCGGCGTACCCGACGCGACGTGGGGCGAGGCGGTGAAGGCGATCGTCGTACCCGCTGCGGGCACCTCGCCCACCGAGTCGGAGCTGATCGCCTACGCGCGCGACCGGCTCGCCGGGTTCAAGCTGCCCAAGTCCGTGTCGTTCGCCGAGATCCTGCCCCGCACTCCCAGCGGGAAGGTGCTCAAGCGCGCGCTGCGCGAACCGTACTGGGAAGGTGTCGGGCGGCGGATCGGCTGACCCTCCGTGATAGACACGACCACATGGAGATTCTGGCCAGCCGCATGCTCATTCGGCCGGCGGACTACCAGCGTTCGCTGAAGTTCTACCGCGACGAGCTGGGCCTGGCGATCGCCCGCGACTACGGCGCGGGCACCGTCTTCTACGCCGGCCAGTCGCTGATCGAGATCGCCGGCCACGGCGCACCGCGCGCCGGCGGCACGATGTGGCTCCAGGTTCGCGACGTCTATGCCACCGAGCGGGAGCTCTCGGGCCGCGGTGTGCCGATCGCGCGGGCGGCGCGCCAAGAGCCGTGGGGGCTGCACGAGATGCACGTCGACGACCCCGACGGCGTGCTGCTGATCTTCGTGCAGGTGCCCGAGACGCACCCGCTGCGGCGCGACGTCCGGCAGGACGCTTAGCGCGTCGGGGTGGCCAGCGGCCAGCCCACCGAGGCGAGCCGCGACGCAACCTGGTGCATCTCTTCGGGATTCGGCTCCTGCGCGGTGACCTGCTGGATTGCGTCACGGATCTCGTCTTCGGTCACGGTGTCGGCGGTCGAACCCCGCAGCACGGTCTGCGCGGCGCTGATCACCTCGTCTTCGGTGAGCGAACGCTTCAGCAGGGCGAGCAGCGGGAAGTAGTCCTTCGGCGGCACCCCCTCCGGGTAGCCGCGGCGCAGCCACGAGAGCACGTTGTCCAGCACGGTGAAGTTCTCGATCATGGCTTGCGGCTCACTTCTTCGGCATGAACGGGAACAGGTCGATGCCGGTGTGGTGGATGATCGTGGCCCTGGTGATCCACAGCACCGCGGTGACGATCACCCAACCGACGAACACGAACAGCGCCACGCCCAGGTACTTGCGGACCGGGTTGGGCGCGGTCGCGCCGCCCCCGGAGAAGGCGACCAGTCCTGTCGCGAACAGCGCGGGCAGCCCCGCTCCCAGCACGAGCCCCACGACCAGCACCTTGAAGATGCTCTCCAGGTAAGTCATCGACATCCCCTCGCTACACCGCCACCGGTGCGTCGACCCGCGCGCGGCGCAGTTCGGCGGGTATGACCGAGTTGGTGGCCTCGTCCCATTCGGCGTTGACGTTGTTGTGGTCGACCTTCTGGCGCTGCGCCCGCCACCACATGTAGAACGACAGGCCGACCAACAGCAGGAAGATGAACCCGTCGCCGACGAGGTCGGATCCGGTGAGCGCCTTGACCCCGTCGGACAGCCAGAACGACAGCGCGCCGACGAGTCCAGCGGCGGGCAGCGTGACCAGCCACGCGACGGCCATGCGCCCGGCGACCGTCCAGCGCACCTCCGCCGCGGGCTTGCCCACACCGCTGCCGAGGATCGAACCGGTCGCGACGTGGGTCGTCGACAACGCCATGCCCGCCGCGCTCGAGCTGAGAATGATTGCGGCCGAGGATGCTTCGGCGGCGAAGCCCTGCGGTGACTGGATCTCCACCAGCCCCTTGCCCAGCGTGCGGATGACGCGCCAGCCGCCGAGATAAGTGCCCAGCCCGATCGCGACCGCACAGCTGAGGACGACCCAGAACGGCAGCCCGTTCTCCTTGACGTCACCGGTCAGGTGGCCGGTCGTGATGAGTGCGAGCGCGATGACACCCATCGTCTTCTGCGCGTCGTTGGTGCCGTGCGACAACGCCACCAGCGACGCGGTCGCCACCTGGCCCCAGCGGAAGCCTTCGCGGCGGCGGCTCTCGGCGACGTTGCGGGTGATCCGGTAGACCAGCCAGGTGCCGCAGGCCGCCACCAGGCCCGCGATGACCGGCGCGGCGACCGCGGGGATCAGCACCTTCTGGCTGATCCCGCTCCAGTTGACGCCTGCGGTGCCCAGCGCGGCGATGCCCGCGCCTATCAGCCCGCCGAACAACGCGTGCGACGAACTCGACGGGATGCCGAACAGCCACGTCAGCAGGTTCCACAGTATGCCGCCGATCAGCCCAGCGAAGATGATCGTCAAGCCGGTCGACGCGTCGATCGACGGCAGCAGAGCGCCGGTCGAGGTGTTCTGCACCTTGAGCACCGAGGTGGTCACCGTTACCGCCACCTCCACCGAGAGGAACGCGCCGACGAGGTTGAGGACGCCGGCCAACAACACGGCGGTCTTGGGCTTCAGGGCGCCGGTGGCGATCGACGTCGCCATCGCGTTGCCGGTGTCGTGAAAGCCGTTGGTGAAGTCGAATGCCAATGCGGTCGCGATCAACAGCACGAGGATGATCAGCTCAGCGCTCACGATGTTGATTCTGCGGCTTGACGGGCCATCCGCCTAATTCATGACCACTTTCGAAGGGCGTGTCGAGCAGGCAATTTGCGCCGAGCAGGCAATCTGTTCATCCACTGTTCACCCACTGGCGGTCAGGCGTTTGCCGGCGGCGTCAAACTCGCCCCGTTCGGGGCGCACTGGCATCATCGAAGCGGGAGGGCGCAGTGACGAAGTTTCTGGCCAAGATTGTCGCGTGGATCACAGCGGGCTACCCCGAGGGAGTGCCCGGCCCGGACCGGGTGCCGCTGTTCTCGCTGCTGCGGCGGCGCCTCACCGACGACGAGGTCAGGACCGTCGCGGTGGAACTGCAGCGGGACGGCGAGTTCGACGCCGAGTACGACCCTGTCGACATCGGCGTACTGATCACGCAGATCACCGATGCGCTGCCCACCCCCGACGACGTCGAGCGCGTACGCCAACGGTTGGCGGTGCGAGGCTGGCCGCTCGACGACCCGCGCGATCCGGAGGACGAGCCATAGCCGTCCTGAGCCCCGTCGCGGTCGGTTCCGGAGCCGCGGCATTGTCGGCGTTACCCGTCGTGCACGAGATGCTGGCCGGCCGCGCTCACATACTTCCGGTCCCGGCCGACGACGTTCGCGAATCAACCTTGCTGACAACGTCTCTGCGTGCCGGCAGCGAGATCGAGGATGACGTGGCGGTCGTGGTGCCGACGTCCGGCACCACCGGCACGCCCAAGGGTGCGATGCTGACCGCCACGGCGCTGATCGCCAGCGCGGAGGCGACCCACCACCGCCTCGGCGGACCGGGACGATGGCTGCTCGCGCTGCCCCCGCACCACGTCGCCGGATTGCAGGTGCTGGTGCGCAGTGTCGTCGCCGGGACCACGCCGGTCGCTCTCTCGCCGAGTTTCACTGCGGACGAGCTGGTTTCGGCTGTTGCGGCGCTGGAGCCGGGGCGGCGCTACGCCTCGCTGGTGGCCGTGCAGCTGGACAGGGCGCTGCGAGATCCCTCGTCGGCGAGGGTGCTGGCCGAATTCGACGCCGTGTTGATCGGAGGCGGCCCGATGCCCGCACCGCTCGCTGAACGTGCTGCGGCAGCTGGTGTTTCGGTGGTGCGGACGTACGGGATGAGCGAGACCGCCGGCGGGTGTGTCTATGACGGAGCGCCGCTGGACGGTGTCCGGATCAGGATCGCCGACGGAGCCGCACAGCCTGCGACATCAAACGGCGGTCGAATCATGTTGGGCGGGACGACACTTGCGAAGGGCTACCGAAATCCGGTGGACCCCGACCCGTTCGAGGAGCCGGGCTGGTTTCGCACCGACGATGTCGGCGCCGTGGACGCGTCGGGCCGGTTGACGGTGCTGGGCCGGGCGGACGACGCGGTCAGCAGCGGCGGTTTGACCGTGATCCCGCACATCGTCGAGGCGGTGCTCGTCGCGCATCCGGCGGTCGGCGAATGCGCGGTGAGCGCCCGGCGGTCGATCTTGCCGATTCCGCGTCTCGGCAGGTCGTCGACGACGTGCATCTCGCGGGGCGCCGCGGTGGCGTCCAGGGTGGCGGCGACGTGCTCGCGCAGTTCGGCGAGCGTCGGGGCGGCGAATCCGGTCGCGAGCACGATAGCCACAGCCACGCGCTGCCCCAGCCGCTCGTCCGGCACCCCGAACACCGCGCATTCGCCGACCGCCGGATGCGCGACGAGCACCGCCTCGACGATGTGCGGGATCACGGTCAAACCGCCGC